>NZ_JBHSBP010000008.1:0-37742 GCF_042650725.1 Micromonospora sp. GCM10011541 | reverse complement strand
CTCTCCACCTCACCCATTTCGAATACCGATACCTACCGGATTCTTGTTGAGATCACGTCAATACGCGCAATCGCTGGATCTCGTATGTCGTGAGAATCTTGCGCAGATCATCGCGCAGCGCCACCAAGGCTGAGCCGCCAGCCAATCCCTGTGGAGTCCCCAGATAGTAAGGCTGCCCGTCCAGTACTCGACCATCATCCACAAGGGCCAGATATGCGTTGTCGCTTGCGACGTTCACGCCCAAGGTCCTCAAAATCGGCACACCTCTCGTCACGGGCGTCCGGCCCTAGTCGTCTCCGCCCTCACGGAAGGCGAGGCTAAAGCGCGTCAATCTACCGATGTGACGCCTTGCGTAGCTTAACGTGGACTGGCTGTAGCAGGTACTAGCTCTTATCGCGCCCAACCGGGTCGAGATCGCTCGCCCCGCTCGCAGGCCACACATCCTCAACGAGTCAAAGCTGCCTCCGGTAACGGCGTCCATCCTTGCCCGAGTCACCATTTGGAGGGAAGCCTCCCTATCGGCGCCCGAAGAGATGGGTCATCTCTAGCGCCAGCAGACCTGTGGCTTCGCCATCCTCACTGTGTGCCGTCGACCCGCCCCGCTGGGGAGCGGGCCACCGCCCGGCCCGCCACGTCATCCAAGCGGACCTTGACGCCCGTACGGACGGTGGCGGGTCGGGCGGTAGTCTGCTCGACTCGCCCCGGGTCGAGGGCAGGCGGGATGGCCTACCGCAACCACCACGGACCGCGACCCGCCGACGGCGCCCCGGCCATCCTGGAGCCGGAGCGCCCCCGCCGGAGGCGCACCTAACCGCAACCCCGCGACTGCCGCCAGCTCGCCGACGCGGCCGGCGTGTGCTCCCCTACGCAGCACGGTGCTGCCGCGCGGCCCGGCCGGCTGCCGGCCCACCA
Source organism: Micromonospora sp. GCM10011541 (assembly GCF_042650725.1). NCBI lineage: Bacteria > Bacillati > Actinomycetota > Actinomycetes > Micromonosporales > Micromonosporaceae > Micromonospora > Micromonospora sp. GCM10011541. Next base: position 36,830 of record NZ_JBHSBP010000008.1, on the reverse strand, counting down.
CCCCACCGGTCAACGATCCTGTCCTTCTGCGGCGGCCCTCCGGGCTGCCCGCTCTCCGCGCCAGCCGCCGGGCATCCGGCGTGACGGCCGCAGAGCGACAGCGGCAGCGGCCGGCTCGCGCCCAGGCAGCGGCGCGTGCGGCCCGTTCAGGGCCGCCTTGATAGACGCACAGAAAGTTTGGACCGCTTCGCCGGGCATCGCCGGCAACCCGTCGCGTCCTGTCACGGACATGCTTGGCGCTGGCGCAGACGGGTGGAACGATCCCACGGCCAGCGGCATGAGTGAGCCCTACGCGAGGAAGATCAGCAGCGCGACCGAACGCCGCGTTGTCCCCGTTCAGACCTCGGGAGCGGCGGCCGACTGAGGTTTTGATCTTCCAGTAACAAGGTTAGGACCGCTGTGTGCCGACCGGGCAGCGAATCAGCTCACCGGCTCGCCGGTGCAGGTCAGGGGCGGGTGGACTCAGCAACGAAAACACCGCGGCCCGGGCGGCCGACCAGCACACCCTGCTCCCGCAGCGTCGCCACCGCCCGGTGAATCGTCGAAAGCGACAGGTCGTAGTGATCAGCCAGTTCTTGAGTGGACGGTATCTGCGACCCGGGCTGGAACTCGCCCACCTCGATCCGCTTCAGCAGATCCTTGATCAGCTCGTCCATGGTCGGCGGAATCGGCACGTGGAGGCCCTTGCAGTCGGTTGGCCCTCCCAGTATCGAGCACCAGCTGAAAGAGCGGCAACAACTGGAAGGGAAGCAGCAGGCAGCGCACCAGCCAGATTCGATAGGTAAGAGAGCGTTGACAGGGGTGAGAGGTATCGGTAGCGTCGCTCTCGGTGATGCGGTGCTGCTGCGGTCGGTTGGCGCCTCTCGTACCGGTCTCGCATCGCCGCCGAGACCTCACCCTCCGCGCTCCCCCGGCGCGGCCCTGCCGCCGTACCGCCGATTGACGCTGCGGTGGCAAGGCGGGGCGGTCTCCGCCGACGGCAACCGGCGGAGGCCGCCCCCCTCCACTTCGACACGACCCGACGAAGGGCGGTCACCCGTGCGCAACCTGATCCGTCGGCTGGCGGGCCGACGCGAGGAACGACGTCCGATGGAAGACGCCGGCCCAGCCCGGGGTCGGCTTCCCCTCCGGCCCTGGCAGATCCGCGACCGGTGCTTCAACGTCCGCCGGCACGGCCTCGACCCGGCCGAGATCCGCGCCTTCCTGCACCAGGTGGCCGACGAACTCACGGTCGCGCAGACCGCCCTGGTCGCGGTGCAGGAGGAGAACGTACGGATCAAGAACGCCCTGCGCGCGTGGCAGACCGGCCAGTCGGCGAACCACCGCTACCGATGACGGACCGCTGGGTGATCCACCTGCCGGTCACCGCGCCCGACCTGCACCGGGCCCGGATCTTCGCCCGTACCGCCGCCCGGGTGCTGGCCCGGCTGAGCGCACGGGTCGAGCCGGGCGGGGTGACCGTCTCGGCCGAGGACCAGCAGAACGTACGACACTGGGTCTTCTGCGACCGGCTGCTGCCCGGCGGCGCGCGATGTGCGCTGCCGGTGGACCACACGTCGCCCTGCTCGCGGTGCGCGCCGTGGCTCAACCACCGGTGAGGACGACCGGGCGCAGGTGTGCCGACCAACACGGCGTGGTGGACCCGGACCCGGTCATTTCCGTCACCTGGGGCGAGGCGGCGAGGCGGCGTGGGCCGACGCTGACGACTGACGACTGTCTCGCCGGGTATGCGGGCCGCGACAGGAGAAGGATCAGGCCGGTAGACCCCCGCGCCGCTGCCACGCCGACCAAGTGTTCGGCGCGGAATCGCCATGGCCGATCTGACGTACGCGAGAAGAGAGGCATGCGATGAAGGACCGAATCCTCAAAGGGCTGAGGAAGAAGGCAAACACGATCATGGTGCGCCGCCGGCGCGGGGATGCCGTGATCACCAAGCCGAGCCGCTCCAGAAGGCCCGGCAGGCTCTTTCAGTGAGAGCGCCACCCGCCGGCGTTATCGTCGTCGGATGGCCGAGCTGATCGCACCCACCGTCCGCCTGCATCCGGCCTGGCTCGAGGCGCACGCGGAGTGGGGTCCCGGGCGGCACGAGGACGGCTTCGGGCTGGGCCCGTCCGACGAGGTGGACTCACCGGCCGGATTCGCGGCCTGGGTGGCTGGGCTGACAGACCCGTCGGACCCGGCGAAGCCGACCGACGCCGGCAAACCCGGTTGCACGTATCGCTGGATCGTCGAGAACGACCGCGTGCTCGGTGGGATCGCGCTGCGGCACGGTAGCAGCGACTTCGTCCGGTGGGCCGGCCACCTCGGTTACGGCATCCGGCCGTCCGCCCGCGGGCGCGGGCTGGCCACCTGGGCTCTAAGTCGGATGCTCGACGAGGCGCGGGGGCTCGGCCTGGATCGGGTGCTGGTCGTCTGCGCGGTCGACAATGTCGCCTCGGTGAAGACGATCGAGCGGTGCGGCGGCGTCTTCGAGGGCATCCGGGACACGAAATTCGGCCCCGCCCGGCGTTACTGGATCGAGCTCTACGACACCTGCTTCCGTACCAGCACCGCCTGGACCGAGGCGAGGTCCTGACGGCCGATCGAGGCGCTAGAGGGTGCGGGTGATCTGTTCCGCAGCGATGCGGGTGTCCAGGGTGGTCGGGTCGAGGTTGGCGCAGACGACCACGGAGGCGCCGACGGACAGGGGCGCGAGCAGCCACTTCAGCGGCTGCTCATGCTCGGCGGCGTCGACCAGCAGCCGGTCGCCGGCCCGCAGGTCGAGCTGCTCGGCCATCACCCGGGCGACCGCGCCCCACTCGCCATAGCTGGTGCCGTCCGGGCTGGCCGGGTCGGACGGGTGGATGGTGGTGTAGTCGGGCGGGGTGTCGGTCTGCCGGAGCACCTCCCTGGACCAGTCGAGCCAGCCCAGGGGCACGTCGGTCAGCGGTCCGGGCCCGGTGCCGACGAGGTAGCGGTGCCGCCCTTCGGGCACATTCTCCAGCCAGTCGTCGAGGCGCTCCGGGGTCACGAACACCGCGTCGTACGGCAGGTCTCCGCCCGGTTCGAGGACCGGCAGCCCGGCGGTGGCCCGCGGCCGGAACGACACCGCCATCCCGACCGACCAGGCCCCGAGCAGCACCGCGGCGGTACGCCAGTGCGGCGGCAGCAGCACCGCGACCCGGCTGCCGGGGGCGAGCCCGCAGCCGTCGCGCAGCAGTCCCGCGCTGCGCGCCGCCCAGCCACCGAGCTGGCTCGCGGTCAGCTCGGTCCGCTCGCCGGTCGCGTCGTCGTAGTAGGTCAACAGCGGTCGGTCGACCTCTCCGACGCCACTGGGCAGCGTGGACATCGCACTCCTCGGGCCCATCTGGCACCCCTCTCCGCCGGCCAGGATCCCGGTCCACCCTATCGACCGGTCACCGGTCGCGTCCCCACGCGGCTCGTGGCCCGAACGCCGCGCCCGCGGCGAACTCGGCACCCCAGCCGCCGCGGCCGGGCCGACTACACTCGCGGGCACACCCGCTCGGGAAACGGGGCCGGCGCATGGGCGAGCTGTTGTCGACGGTCGTGCAGATCGTCAACTCCTATGTCGCTCGGCTGCTCGATCGCCGGCTGGTGTCCCAGGATGCGAAGGTCGCCGCCGAAGTGCTGGCGGTCGTCGTCACCCTGCAGGAGCTGTGCATCACCGGTGACCGGATCCTCGCCCTCGCCGGCTCGATGGTCTCCGGCACGGCGCGGGCCGACGACCTGACGGAGTTCGCCGCCCTGGTACGCCGACAGTCCACGCTGGTCGATGAACTCAGGAGCAGGGTCAAGAGTTCGCGGGCTCTGCTCGCCACCGTCGAGGTGGAGTTCGCCTTCGCGGTGGCGCCGTTCCTCGACGGCAAGTCGGGGCTGTTGACCCTTTGGCAGCAGCAGGCCGCCCTGAGTGAGTATTCCACCAGCACCCTGTTCTTCCTGCCCGCCGCAAGCGTCACCCGGGCGGTGGCGGCGAGCCGGCCCGCCCCCTCCGCCGTCTCGCTGGACCTCGACCGGACGGATTTTGTGCTGGTGGTGGCGGACGAGGTGCGGAGCGTACGCCGGCAGGAGGTGCGGGACATCCGTAACCCCGCCGACGACGAGCGCGACCGGTTGCAGCGAGACATCACCGACGCCCGGGCCGCGCTCGACACCGCCCGGGCGCTCTGCAATCAACTGGTCACGGCGACTCAGCAGACCGTCGGGGCCGAGGCCATCGCACAGTTGCGGCGGACGCTGGCCGGTCGGGATCAGCGCCGCTGAGCCGGCCCGACCGGTTCAACTCCGGGTCGGCGGGATAGGCGCCATGCCTTGCCAGCGCGTACGAGCCCACGCCGGTTGCCAGCGCGCTGATCGACTCCATGCCGAGTTCCCTGCTGAGTTCCTCCGCGTTGAACATGAGTCGCTGGAACAGCCCGGTGCCCGCGACCTCGTCGGTGAGCCGGATCTCGTCGAGCCACGCGCGCCGCTGCGGAAACGAGAAGCGCAGTTCGAGCAGGGCACGCAGCCGGCCGTTCGGCGCGATCCGCAGGTCGACGCCACAGCCACCGTCGGGGTAGAGCGAGACCTCGAACGTAGCCTCCGGCAGACCCGCCGAGATCAGCTCGCGGAACCGGCGCGGTGGAACGGGCACCCACCGCCGCCACGAGGCGAGGAACTCCTCGTCCGCCCGGGCCACCGTCATCACCGGCTCCATCGCCCGCAGATCGGCGGTCGTCAGGGCGGCGAGTTCGGCCCCGACATCCTGCGGTGCGGGCTCCACCGGGCGGAGCAGCCGCACCCGGCGCGCCTCCGCCAGCAGGCCGTCCCAGTCCCGGTCCTGGCGGAACCGCCCGAGGTGGAAGTCGTCGCCCAGGCGGGATGAGAGGTGCTGCCACCAGGCCGCGGCGCGGATCGGCCGCATCCCGAACCGCATGGCGCCCGCGATGAAGCAGCGGTGCAGCAGGAGCGCGGCGCCGGCGGCGCCGACATCGACCATGGGCCGGTCCATGGCGCGGGCCGCGGCGACGCCGCCGCGTTCCATCTCGGTGTACGCCACCAGTGCCGGCAGGTCCGCGATCCGCACCGGGATCCTGCTGTCGAGCTGGGAGCCGGTATCGGCCGGTGCCCACACCACGTCGTCGTCGAGGACGATCAGCGGCCGTAGCCCGTCGTCGTGCCGCACCACGAGTTCCAGGGCGGGCTCTCCCCGCGGAGAGAAGATCCGGCGCGCCCGGAGCACCGCGTCGGGGTGCAGCCGAAGGTCGTCGTCGATCGCCGGCACGGCCACGTGCACCTCGGCGCCGCTCATCCGGACGCGAAGCGCCGGCAGGCTGCCCAACTCACGAACGAGTTCAGCTTCGTCCATGGGCAACTGTATCGGGACCTCGGCCCGGAAGGATGCCCCGTCGTTGACGACGGACGCAGGGGGAGGGCCCCTCGGCCCTCCCCCTGTCAGTGCGTTCGTGGTCTCAGGAGGTGGCGGCCACCTCGAACGAGTACCAGTTGCCGTATTCGCTCCAGGTTCCGTCGGGCTTGACGGCGAACACGGTCAAGGTCACCCATCCGCTGGTGGTCGGCGTCCAGGTGATCGTCGCGCGGCCGTCAGGCCCGGCGGCGACCTCGGTCAGTTCCTCACCGTCGACGAAGCCGTAGCGGTAGGCGGCGGTGTCCGTCCAGCCCGGCGGCGGGGAGAAGGTGAAGGTGCCCTCGACACCCACTCCACCGACCGGCGACCCGTCGGGCGTCTGGACGTAGATGTCCGACTTCACGCCCGGGCCCGGCCAGAAGTAGGCCGACCAGGTGCCCTCCTGCGACACGAAGCCGTTCTCGCTGCGACTGCGTACCTTCACCGAGTGCCCGTTGGGGTTGGTCGCGGTAAAGCTGAAGCGGGCGGTGCCGTCCGCATCCGCCGGCCTCGTCTGGGGCTCGCCGTTGTCCAGGGTCACCTCGTACTCGCGGACCCCGGTGACCCCGTTCGCCGGCACGAACTTCAGCACCACCTCCTGCCCCCACTGCGGTTCGCCGTTCTCGACCCGCACCTCGGGCGCGGACCAACGAACCAGCATCTCGTAGACGGTCGGGGCCGAGACGTTGCCGGCGAGGTCGATCGAGCGCACGGTCAACCGCTGCCGCCCGGCGTTGACGGGGTTCAGCGTGACGCTAGCCGAGCCGCCCGGAGCGTCCGCCTTGACCGTGTTCGGCAGGCTGAACGGGTCACGGCAGACCCACTGGCCGAGGTCGCCGCCGGCCTCGCAGACGTTGACGCCGAGGTCGTTCCACGAGTACTGGAACCCGGCCACGTCCGTGTTGCCGTTCCCGGAGAAGGTGAAGACCGCCGGTGTGCCGGCCGGCGCCCACTGGCCGGTGTCGCTCGACGGATAGTTCGCCGACGTGACGGCAGGTGCCGTGGGGCGGGTGCCGTCGTAGGTGAAGTAGCACTTCTTCGACCAGGACGAGAAGTCCGCGCCGTCGCTCACCCGGGCCTGCCAGGCGTACGACTCGCCGTCGACCAGCGTGCCGGCCGGCAGGTTGACCGTGTTGACCCGGCCCGAGATGCCGTACTGCTTCGAGAAGACCTTCCGGGCCTCCGGATCGTCCGCGGGCCAGATGGCGAATTCGGTGGTCAGCTCCCGCTCGTCACGCGGATCCGCGTCCGTGCCCACGGCCTGGAGCACGTTCGCGAACCCGCCGAGCCGGACGTACGGCTGGGCCGGGGTGCACGCGAACCCGCCGTTGTACAGGTGCCTGTTGTCGACCTTCGGTACCGAGTTGTACTGGGTGGTGAGGCCGACGCTGCGGTACCAGTTGAGCCGGCGCCCGTAGGCCGGGTCACTCTCGTACTGCTCCGGCACCCGGATCTCGAAGGTGATCACGCGCTGCCCCTGCGCCACCGCGTCCTGCACGGCCGCGCCGACGTCGAACGAGATGTTCGCCTTCGGGCACCACTCGGGAGTCAGGATCTCGTCCAACTTCGCCAGCGGCTTCGGCGATCCCCTCCAGGTCGGCGTCTCGCTCACCGGCTCGGTCCGCCAGATCTCGATCGCTCGCTTCCCGCAGTCGGCGGCGCTGTACTCCTGGATGAACACCTTGGCGCCGTAGATCTTCTTGTCCTCGTACGAGGACAGGTCGAAGGTGGCGTAGACGCGCGAGGTGTGGCTGGTGCCGTTGTCGTCCACCCGCGTCCCGAGCGGCATGTGCGTCTCGTCCCAGGGGTACGCCGTCTTCGGGTTCGCCGAGTCGGTCCAGCCGATCTGCACCGACGGGGTGCTGTCGTAGTGGGGTGCGGCGGCCGCGGGGGTGGCGGTCGACACCACGACGAGCCCAGCGGCGCCGAGTGCCAGCGCGAGCACCCCGGTAAGGCCACGACGTGGCCTGCTTCTGATCACAGTGGATGGTCCTCCCCGTGCCTGTCCGGACCTCCCGCCCGGACATTCATGGCGATCAGATCGTGCGCGTACGGCAGCAGACAACGGCCGTTCGGCCACCCCGGCCCCGCCGACCCGGTGATCATGGAGGGCGGCGCAAGATCCTGGAAGCAGTGGTCACAGTGCGGCGGCGAGGCCTACTTCCCTGAATCAGCACGATCTTGAGCGGCGACGCTCAGCGCAGCGGGAGTTCCGGGCCGCCGTCGAGCAGCGGCGCGAGCAGGTCCCCCGACTTCTCCACCCGCTTGAGCACCTCACCGGCCGTGTACGGCTTGGTCGACGGCCGCTTGCCCGCCGCGCCCGCCTCGACCTCGTCCCACGTCAGCGGGGTCGACACCGACGGCACCGACTGGGCCCGCAGCGAGTACGGCGCGACGGTCGTCTTCGCCGCGTTGTTCTGGCTCCAGTCGATGAAGACCTTCCCCGGTCGCAGGTTCTTCGCCATCTTCGACACGATCAGCTTCGGATGCGCCCGCTCCAACTCCTGCGCGATCCGCCTCGCGTAGTCGGAGACGACATCGGAGGACTGTGTACCGGCGATCGGGCAGCAGAGCTGCATCCCCTTCTTGCCCGACGTCTTCGGGTACGACTCGACGCCGTCCGCCGCCAGCCGGTCCCGCATCAGCAGCGCCACCTGGCAGCACTGCTTCAGCGCCGCCGGCGCGCCCGGGTCCAGGTCGACCACCATCATGTCCGGGTGCGTGCCGATCTTCCACTGCGGCGTGTGCAGCTCCAGGGCGGCGAGGTTGGCCAGCCAGACCAGGGTGGGCAGGTCGTCGGCGACCACGTAGTCGATGGTCTCCCGGCCCTTGCTCGACCCGGGTGCCGGCAGGGTCTCGGTGCGCACCCAGGCGGGGGTCGCGGCCGGGGCGTTCTTCTCGAAGAACGAGGCGCCCCCCACGCCGTTGGGGTAGCGGATCCGGGTGAGCGCCCGGTCGGCCAGGTGCGGCAGCAGCACCGGGGCGATCCGGGTGTAGTAGTCGATCACCTCGCCCTTGGTGAAGCCGGCCTCCGGATAGAGCACCTTGTCCAGGTTGGACAGGTCCAGCGAGCGCCCCTCGACCTCCACCTTCAACCGGTCAGCTGGCATCGTCGACCTCCTCGGGTGGCTTGTCCGGGCGCAGGCGCAGGATCCGGGGGAAGCGCAGCCGTCCGTCCGGCGTGCGCTGGCCGTACTTCACCTCCACCACGATCTGCGGGGTTACCCAGCTGGCGCCCCGGGCATCCTCGCGCGGCACGTCCCCGGCGAACGGCGAGGCCGGCGTGCGCAGCGGCTCCAGCTCGCGCAGCAGCTCCTTCTCCAGGGCCGCGCCGATCCCGCCGCCGACCCGGCCCCGGTAGGTGAGCCGGCCGTCCTTGCGGGGCACCCCGACCAGCAGGCCGCCGATCTTGCGGGCGCCGGGCCGCCAGCCGCCCACCAGGAAGTCGCCGGTGACCTCCAGCTTGACCTTCACCCAGTCCGGCGAGCGCACCCCGGGCCGGTAGACCGAGTCGACCCGCTTGGCCATCACCCCCTCCAGGCCGTGCTCGCCGGCCGCCTCGTAGGTGGCCGGGCCGTCGCCGAAGGTCGGCGGGACGGCCCACCGCGCGGCCCCCAACCCGAGCGACTCCAGCGCCGCCCGCCGCTCCCGGTAGGAGCGGCCGGTCAGGTCCTCGCCGCGCAGCCGGAGCAGGTCGAAGATCATGTACGTCACCGGCACGGTGGCCGCCAGCCGCGCCGCCTTGGCCGGGTTCCGGACGTGCATCCGCTCGGCCAACGCGGTGAACGACGGCTGCCCGAGCTCGTTGAACAGGACCACCTCGCCGTCCAGCAGCGCGTCGTCGACCTGGTCCTTCAGCGTGATCAATTCCGGGTACGCGGTGGTGATCTCCACGCCGGAGCGGGCGTACAGGTGGTGGTCGCCGTAGGAGAGGTCGGCGAGCGCGCGGACCCCGTCCCACTTGAACTCGTACGCCCAGCCGGCACCGGCCGGGAGCGGCCCGGTCATCGCGAGCATCGGCTTCAGGGGCGCGCCGGGCACCTCCTGACTGTAGTTGCGCAGCGAAGAGCGTGCGTACCGTTCGATCGTTTGCGATCCTGGTCAGAACCGGGGAGAGGAGCGCGGGATGCGGGCGATCTGGAAAGGAGCGGTGTCGTTCGGGCTGGTGTCGATCGGGGTGAAGCTCTACTCGGCCACCGAGGAGAAGGACATCCGGTTCCACCAGGTGCACCGCGACGACGGCGGCCGCATCCGCTACAAGCGCACCTGCTCGATCTGCGGCGAGGAGGTCACCTACGACGACATCGCCAAGGGGTACGACATCGGCGGCGGCGAGATGGTCATCCTCACCGACGAGGACTTCGCCGAGCTGCCGCTGACCACCTCGCGCGCGATCGACGTGCTGGAGTTCGTCCCCGCCGAGCAGGTCGACCCGATCCTCTACAACAAGGCGTACTTCCTGGAGCCGGAGGGCTCGGCCACCAAGCCGTACGTGCTGCTGCGGAACGCGCTCGCCGACTCGGAGCGGGTGGCGATCGTCAAGGTGGCGCTGCGCCAGCGCGAACAGCTCGCCACCCTGCGCGTACGCGAGGGCGTGCTGCTGCTCAACACGATGCTCTGGCCGGACGAGGTGCGTACCCCGGACTTCGGTTTCCTCGACGAGGACCTCAAGGTCCGGCCACCGGAGCTGGCGATGGCCAGCTCGCTGATCGACTCGATGGCCGGGGAGTTCCAGCCGGACGCCTTCACCGACGACTACCGGGCGGCGTTGCAGGAGGTCATCGACGCGAAGATCGAGGGCCGCGAGGTGGTCCAGCCGGAGGAGGTGGAGGCCGCACCGGCCGCCGCGGTCGACCTGATGGCCGCCCTGAAGGCCTCGGTCGAACGGGCCCGCGCCGCGCGCGGCGAGGAGCCCGCCGGTAAGGCCGCCGAGCCGACCCCGATCTCGGCCGCCCGCTCCGCCCAGAAGGCCGCCAAGGCGCCGGCGAAGAAGGCCGCGGAGAAGAAGGCGCCGGCGAAGAAGGCCGCCGCCAAGAAGGCGGAACCGGCCAAGAAGGCGGCGGCGAAGAAGACCGCGGAGAAGAAGGCGGCCAAGGCCCCGGCGAAGAAGGCCGCCGAGAAGAAGGCCGCCCCGCGCAAGACCGCCTGACCTGCGACCACCCCTGCCGAGCCGGATCGCACGGCAGGGGATGGGACCGGGCGTCAGCCGCGGCCGAGCTTGTCGGTCGGGGTGACCCGGACGATGACCCGCTCCTCGCCGGACTGGCGGAACGGGTAGGTGTCCTGGCCCAGGTACTTCTTCGCCATCCGGTTGATGTGCTCGTCGGCGCCCTCGGTGACGAACTCGGCCGTGCCCTTCACCCACAGGGTGCGGAAGTCGTCCGCCTTGTCCACGACCGAGAGCGCGACCACCGGGTTGCGCTCGATGTTGACGTACTTCTGCCGGCCCTTGACGGTGTTGAAAAGGATGTACTCCCCGTCGGTGTCCACCCAGACCGGGGTGACGTGCGGGGTGCCGTCGGCCTCGATGGTGGCCACGTGGGCGAGCTGCGGCTCGGCGAGCAGGGCCAGGTCTACTTCGGTGAGGATCGCCATGGTCGTGAACCTACTACCGGAAACCGCCGCCGACCGGTCTCCTGCCCGATTCGGCCCGGGCGAGGGGGCACCGAGGGCGTCCCGACGGGTACCGTGTGCGCTGGTCTCGGCAGCGGCCGCCGGGCCGCACCCACCCACCCAGCAGGGGAGTTCGACGTGAGCGAGCGTGTGCAGAACCGGTCGGCGGGCCAGGGCCCGGGCACCAAGGCGGAGCGGCGGCTGGCCGCCCAGCTGGCGGCGAAGAAGGCGGCCGAGGCGAAGCGCCGCCGGCAGTCGCTGCTCGGCGCGCTCGCCGGTGTCGCCGTCGTCGCGGTGCTGATCGGCGTCTTCGTCGTCGTGAACGGCGGGGACGACGACAAGAAGGACGCCGCCGGCACCCCCTCGGCCGGCGCCACCGCCCCGGCTCCCGAGGCCACCGCGCCCGCCGCACCCCAGCAGCAGCTCCCCGAGGGCGCGGATCCGGCGCTCGCCACCAAGCCGAAGGTCGGCCCGGGCAAGGGCGAGCTGACCAAGCTCACCGTCACCCCGCTGATCAAGGGCAAGGGCCCGGCGGTCAAGGCCGGCCAGACCATCACCACCAACTACGTGGGGGTGTTCTACAAGGACGGCAAGGAGTTCGACGCCTCCTGGAACAACGGGCAGCCGGCCAGCTTCCCGATCGGTGTCGGCCAGGTCATCAAGGGCTGGGACCAGGGCCTGGTCGGGGTCACCGTGGGCAGCCGGGTGCAGCTGGACATCCCGGCCGACCTGGCGTACGGCAACGACAGTGCGGGCGGCCGGCCGGCCGGTCCGCTGCGCTTCGTCGTGGACGTGCTCGCCGCGCAGTAGGTCACACCGGTCTTCCGTCCGGTCACCTACCGGCAGTAGGTTCATGGTCACCGTGGGCGGCACCACCCGCCCACGGTGACCTGTCACCGAGGCGGAGGTGCACGTGGCGGCGCTGGACGACCCCAAGCTGGCCCGGGTGATGTGGACGCACTTCGAGCCGGTCCACGCGGTGACCTACTTCCACCCGCGGGCCCGGGCCGCGTACGAGGCGGTCGGGCTGCGCGGCTACTGGCGGGGCTACTTCGCCGGCCGGGCCGCCCCGCTCGGCCCGACGCCCGCCCCGCCGGTGATCGCCGCGTTCTTCAGCTTCGCGCCCCGGATGGTGGCCCGGGCGCTGCCCTCGGTGTGGCGGCTGGCCACCCCGGAGGAGGCGTTGCGGGCCCGGCTCACCGGCGCCGTCCAGGCGCTCGCCGAGTTCACCTACGAGCTGCCGGAGACCCACCTCGTCGAGGCCGCCGAGCTGCTGGAGGCGGCCGCCGGCCAGGTGGAGACCGCCGGCCGGGTGCTGGGCGCCGTCAACGCCGCCCTGCCGGCCGGCGAGTACCCGCTGGCCCGGCTCTGGCAGGCCGCCACCACATTGCGCGAGCACCGAGGTGACGGGCACGTCGCCGCCCTGGTCACCACCGGGCTGGACCCGGTCGAGGTGCTGGCCTGGCGCTGCCGGGTCGACCAGTCCCGGGAGTTCCACCAGCCGGCCCGGGGGTGGACCGACGAGGAGTGGCTGGCGGCCGAGGAGCGGCTGGTGGCCCGCGGCTGGCTGACCGCCGGGCACGAGCCCACCACGTACGGCAGCGACGCGTTCCGCGCGGTCGAGGAGGCCACCGACCGGGCCGCGGCCGGCCCGTGGCGGGCGCTCGGCGCCGAGCGTACGGAGCAGCTGCGCGAACTGCTCGAACCGATCGCCCGCCGCTGCCGCACCATCATCCCCCGGCAGAGCCCGATCGGCCTGCCCGCGACCCAGCCGGGCTGACCGCCCGGCCCGTTAACCGGGGCGGCGGCGGAACGCCATGCCGGAGGCGTAGCGTGCCCGGCATGTGGATCGTGGAACTCGCCTTCACCGACGTCCCGGACCGGCTCGCCGCCCGACCGGCCCACCGGGAGCGGATCACCGCCCTGCACGCCGAGGGCAAGGTCCGGATCTCCGGGCCACTGGCCGACGACTCGGGCGCGGTGCTGGTCTTCGACGTGCCGGACCGGCCGGCGCTGGACGAGCTGCTGGCCGCCGACCCGTACTACACCACGCCCGGCGTCGAGGTCGTCCGGATCCGGGAGTGGGCGCCCTTCCTGACCTGAGCCGGCCGGCGGGAGGGCAGGGCAGGATGGGCTCATGGTGGACGCGGTGCTCTTCGACCTGGACGGCGTGATCGTGGACTCCGAGCCGGTCTGGGAGGAGGTCCGGCGGGCGTACGTGGCCGCGCACGGCGGGACCTGGCAGTCCGACACCCAGCGCCGGCTGATGGGGATGAGCACCGGCGAGTGGGCCGCCTACCTCAGCGGCGACCTGGGCGTCGACCGGAGTCCGGAGCAGGTCGCCGCCGAGGTGGTCGCGGAGATGACCCGGCGGTACGCGGAGCGCGTACCGCTGATCGACGACGCCGACGAGGTGGTGCGCCGGATGGCCGCGCGGTGGCCGCTGGGGCTGGCCAGTTCCTCCCCCACCCGGCTGATCGCGGCGGCGCTGGCCGCCACCGGCCTGGCCGACGCCTTCGGCGCGACGATGTCGACCGAGGAGACCGCGCGGGGCAAGCCGGCACCGGACGTCTGGCTCGCCGTCGCCGCGCGGCTCGGCGTCGACCCGGCCCGCTGCGTGGCGGTCGAGGACTCCTCGAACGGGGTGCGCTCCGCGGCCGCCGCCGGCATGCGGGTGGTGGCGATCCCGCACGGGTCGTACCCGCTGGATCCGGATGCGGAGGCGCTCGCGGACGTGCTGCTGGCCTCGGTCGACGCGCTCACCCCGGACGTCGTGGACCGGCTCGGCTGAGCCGGTGCGGGCGGCGTCCGCGCCGCCGCTCAGATCGCCCGGCTGCGGCTCGACCTCGGCAGGAACCGCCGGGACGGGCCGGGCGGGGGTGCCGGCTGGTCCGCGGGCCGCTCCGGGCCGCCGGCCTCCGCCGCCGCCCGCCCAGGGGCGGGCGGCCGATCCGCCACCGGTACGTCCCGCATGTCACCCCTCCTGCCACTGACTACCGGGTTGTACGGTTTCCCGGGCAGACCGGATCGGAATGATCAGGGATCGGCCGGGTACCGCAGGCCGCGGTGCCGGCGTCCGGCGGGGAGGAGACGGCGATGAAGGCGATCGTGTACGAGCGCAACGGGGACGCCTCGGTGCTCCAACTGGTCGACCGGCCGATACCGGAGCCGGGCCGCGGCGAGGTGCTGGTGCGGATGGCCGTGTCAGGGGTGAACCCGACGGACTGGAAGGCGCGGCGCGGGTCGCCGCTCCCGGCCGGCTGGCAGATCCCCGACCAGGACGGCGCCGGGGTGGTGGAGGCGGTCGGCGAGGGGGTCGACCGGAGCCTGATCGGCGAGCGGGTCTGGCTCTGGGAGGCGGCCTGGCAGCGCCCCTGGGGCACCGCCGCCGAGTACACGGTGGTGCCGGTCCGGCACGCGGCAAGCCTCGGCGACGCCACCTTCGACCTGGGGGCCGCGCTGGGCATCCCGTTCATGACGGCGCACCGGTGCCTGACCGCCGGTGAGTTCATGCCGGACCGGCTGCACGCCGGCGCGCTCAGCGACCACGTGGTGCTGGTGCAGGGCGGGGCGGGCGCGGTGGGCAACGCGGCGATCCAGCTCGCCCGGTGGGCGGACGCCTGCGTGATCGCCACGGTGAGCAGCCCGGAGAAGGCGCAGCTCGCGGCGGCGGCCGGCGCCTCCTTCGTGGTCAACTACCGCGAGCAGGACGTGGTCAAGGAGGTCCGCAAGATGGCCCCCGACGGGGTGCACACGATCGTCGAGGTCTCCGCCGCGCGCAACGCCGCCACGGACGTCCAGCTGCTCCGGTCCGGCGGCGCGGTGTGCGTGTACGCCGACGACGGCGGCGACGAGGTGACCCTGCCGATCCGGCCGTTGATGGTGCCGAACGCGCGGTGGCAGTTCGTCCTGATCTACACCGCGCCGAACGCCGCCAAGGCGCAGGCGGTGCGGGACGTGTCCGCGGCGGCGGCCCAGGGCGGGATCCGGGTGGGCGAGGAGGCCGGCCTGCCGTTGCACCACTATTCGTTGGCGGCGACGGCGGCGGCCCACCAGGCCGTCGAGAGTTCGGTGGTCGGTAAGGTGCTCATCACCACGAGCGAGACGTAGGACCACGAAACGGATTTCTCCGTCACCGAGACAGAGGCGAACAAGTTTCGCGACAATTGTCTTGCGGGTCGCCCCGCGTTGGACGGGCGGCCCCGGCGCGGTGCGAACGCCGGGGCCGCCCCTGGGGAGGAATGTCGACAGACAGTGTCCTACCCATCCAGGCGACGGTACGCCGCAAAGCGTTACGGCGCCGTCAGTTCCCGCACCTCCAGGCCCCCGTCGGCGTAGCGCGAGCGGACCACCTTCTTGTCGAACTTGCCGACGCTGGTCTTCGGCACCGCGTCGATGAACGCCCACCGCTCGGGCAACTGCCAGCGCGCCACCGACTTCGCCAGGAATTCGCGCAGCTCCTCGGCGGTCACCGAGGCCCCCTCCCGGACCACCACGGTGGCCAGCGGCCGCTCGTCCCAGCGTTCGTCCGGCACGCCCACCACGCACGCCTCCAGCACCGCCGGGTGCGCCATCAGGGCGTTCTCCAGCTCGACCGAGGAGATCCACTCCCCGCCCGACTTGATCACGTCCTTGGCCCGGTCGGTCAGGGTGATGTAGCCGTCGGGCGAGAGCGTGCCGACGTCCCCGGTCCGCAGCCAGCCGTCGCGGAACTTCTCCTCGTCCGGGGTCTCGTCCCCGACGTACCGGGCGGTGACCCACGGCCCCCGGACCTCCAGCTCGCCGACGGAGGTCCCGTCGGCGGGCAGCGGCTCGCCGAGCGCGCCCACGATGCGGGCGGCGACGCCGGCCGGCACCCGGCCCTGCGTGTAGCGGTAGCGCCAGGCCTCGTCGCCGGTCGCCCCGGCCGGCGGCCGGGAGACCGAGCCGAGCGGGGACATCTCGGTCATCCCCCAGGCGTGGATCACCTCGATGCCGTGCCGCTCCTGGAACGCGTGCATCAGCGCCGGCGGGCAGGCCGAACCACCGACGATCACCTCCTTGAGCGAGGAGGTGTCCACGTCGTGGCTGTCGAGATAGGCCAGCAGGTCGGTCCAGATGGTCGGCACCGCGCCGGCCAGGGTGGGCCGCTCGGCGGCGATCATCTCGGCGATCGGGGCGGCCTGGAGGAACCGGTCCGGCATGATCAGCGAGGCGCCGGAGAGGAACGCCGCGTACGGCAGGCCCCAGGACATCGCGTGGAACATCGGCACGATGGCCAGCTCGCGGTCGGTCGGCCCGAGGCCGAACCCCTCGGGCATGCAGACCTGCAACGAGTGCAGGTAGATCGAGCGGTGCGAGTAGGCGACGCCCTTGGGGTTGCCGGTGGTCCCGGAGGTGTAGCAGAGGGCGGCGGCGTCCCGCTCGTCCACCTCCGGCCAGTCGTACGTCTCCGGCCGGCCGGCCAGCAGCTCGTCCCAGTGATGGAAGGTGATCCGGTCGCCGGCCGCGGCCACCAGCGGCGCCGGGTCGCCGCCGCCGACCACCACGACGTGCCGCACCGTGCCCAGCTCGCCGATCACGCGGGCGAGCAGCGGGATCAGCGTCGAGTCGACCAGCACCACCCGGTCCTCGGCGTGGTTGGCGATGTAGGCGACCTGGTCCGGGAAGAGCCGGAGGTTGAGGGTGTGCAGCACCGCGCCCATGCTCGGCACGGCGAAGTACGCCACCAGGTGCTCGTTGTTGTTCCACATGAAGGTGGCGACCCGCTCGTCACCGGTCACCCCGCACTCGTCGCGCAGGGCGTGGGCCAGCCGGGCGGCGTTCCGCCCGACCTCGGCGTACGACATCCGTCGGGGCTCACCGCCGGTCCAGGTCACCACCTCCGCCGTGCCGTGCACGGTGGAGCCGTGTTCGAGGATCCGGGCGACCTGGAGGGGGGCGTCCATCATCGTGCTACGCATGGGTAACAAGCTAGTGTCGGCGGTCACACCTTGGGAACCCTGGAAAACCGGTCGGCCTCGACGAACGCTCGTAAATTGTCCAGGTGAGCATCTCGTGGGCCGATTCGTACGTGGGGCAACTTCGCGCCCTGGCCGGTGACCGCATCCTGATGTTCGTCGGCGCCCGCGCGATCGTCCGGGACAACGCCGCCCGGGTGCTGCTGATCCAGCGCTCGGACAACGGCCAGTGGGCGATGCCGGCCGGCGCCATGGAGCTGGGCGAGTCGATCGCCGACTGCGCCGTCCGCGAGGTACGCGAGGAGACCGGGCTGCGCGCCCTGCGGGTCAGCGCGTTCGCCCTCTACACCGGCCCGGACCGCACCCACACCAACATGTACGGCCACACGTACCAGATCTTCACCACCGCGTTCCGGGTGGAGGAGTGGGACGGCGAACTGGCCCGGATGACCGACGAGACCACGGACGCCGGCTTCTTCCACCGGGATGAGCTTCCGGCCCCGCTCTCCGCCAGCGTCACGGAAACCCTCGCCGACCTCGACGTCTTCGAACAGACCAACCGCCTCATCCTCAAGTAACCCCGCGGGTCAGAGCAGGGTCTGGGACTTGGCCTCCATCTCGGCGGCGGCCTCCTGCTTCGACTCCTTGGCCAGGGGCTTGCCGCCGGGGGCGGCGGCCTTGCCGCCGAGCGGGTCGGCGCCGCCGGTGGCGCCCTGCGGGCCGGTGCCGCGCAGCTGGTCGTCGGGCAGGGCCAGGGTGACCAGCACGGCGAGGATGGCGATCAGCCCGGTGGTCAGGAAGACCAGGTGCAGGGAGTCGACGAACGCGCCCTGGATCGCGGCGCGGACCGGGCCGGGCAGGGCGAGGATGGTCGCCGGGTCGTTGATCGAGATGTTGGCGCCGCCCCTGGCCGCCACCGCGGCCCGCTGGTCCGGCGGGAGCTGCGCGATCGCCGTCGGCAGCCGGTCGCCGAGGTGGCGGGTGAGCTGCGACGACAGCACCGTGCCGAGGATGGCCACCCCGAACGACCCGCCCAGCGACCGGAAGAACGTCGCCGAGGAGGTACCGGCCCCCAGGTCCCGGACGTCCACCGCGTTCTGCACGGCCAGGATCAGCGACTGCATGCAGAGGCCCAGCCCGACGCCGATCACCACCATGAACCCGAACGCGATCCAGAGCGAGGTGGCCACCTGGAGCCGGGTGAAGAGCAGCATGCCGGTGAGCAGCACCGCCGAGCCCGCCACCGGGAACCACTTGTACCGCCCGATCCGGCTCATCGCCCGACCGGTCAGCACCGAGGTGACGATGATGCCCGCCATCATCGGCAGCATCAGCAGACCGCTGCTGGTCGGCGAGGCGCCCTTGACGATCTGCAGGTAGAGCGGGATGAAGATGATCGACCCGAACATCACCAGACCGAGCACGAAACCCGCCGAGTTGGCCAGCGCGAACGTCCTGCTGCGGAACAGCCGCAGCGGCAGGATCGGCTCGGCGACCCGGGCCTCCTGGACCACGAAGAGCACCCCGAGCACCGCGCCCGCCACGAAGAGCCCGATGATCACGCCCGAGTGCCAGGCGTACTCGTTGCCGCCCCAGCTCAGCGCGAGCAGCAGGCTGCTCACCCCGGCCACCAGCAGCGCCGCGCCGAGCCAGTCGATGGCGTGCTCCCGCCGCTGGAACGGGATCAGCCGCATGACGTGGTAGCAGACCACGATCGCCAGGATCGCCAGCGGCACGTTGATGTAGAAGATCCACCGCCAGTTGGTCTCCGCGAAGTACCCGCCGACCAACGGCCCGGCCACCGACGACAGCCCGAAGACCGCGCCGAAGAGCCCCTGGTAGCGGCCCCGCTCCCGGGGCGACACCACGTCCGAGATGATGGTGAACGCCAGCGTCAACAGGCCACCCGCGCCCAGCCCCTGCACGCCCCGGGTGACGATCAGCTGGGTCATGTTCTGCGACAGGCCGGCCAGCAGCGAGCCCAGCAGGAACGTGCCGATCGAGAAGAGGAAGACCGGCCGGCGCCCGTACAGGTCGGCCATCTTGCCGTACAGCGGGGTCGAGGCGGTGGAGGCGAGCAGGTACGCGGTCACCACCCACGAGTAGTGGTTGATCCCGCCCAGCTCGCCGACGATGGTGGGCAGGGCCGTGCCGACGATGGTCTGGTCCAGCGCGGCCAGCAGCATCCCGGTCATCAGGCCGAACATCAGCAGGCGGATCTGGCGGGCGTGCAGCACGGGCCGGGCGTGAGCTTCCGTCGTCATCCCGCCTTCTTTCCCCCGCCTCGCGGAACATGCCCGCACGGCGGGGGAAATCAGCAGGTCAGTGCCGGCCCTCGGCGAACTCCTCGACGATCTTGCCGCAGAAGGCGGGGAGATCGTCGGGCTTGCGGCTGCTGACCAGGCCGTGGTCGGTCACCACCTGCTCGTCGACCCAGGTGGCGCCGGCGTTGGTCAGATCGGTGCGCAGGCTGGGCCAGGAGGTCAACCGGCGACCGCGCACCACGTTCGCCTCGATCAACGTCCACGGTCCGTGGCAGATCACACCGACCGGCTTGCCGGCGTCGAAGAACGCCCGCACGAACCGCACCGCGTCCGCGTCGGTCCGCAGGAAGTCCGGGTTGGCCACCCCGCCGGGCAGCACCAGCCCGTCGTACGCCCCGGCGTCCGCCGCGGCCGCCGTCACGTCCACGTCGTACGTCCTGCCCTGGTCGAGGTGGTTGAAGGACTGGATCGAGCCGGGCTTGAGCGAGACCAGCTCGACCCGGGCACCGGCGTTCTCGACCGCCTCGCGCGGCTTGACGTACTCGACCTCCTCGACGCCGTCGGCGGCCAGGAAGGCGATCCGCTTGCCCTGCAGTGTCGCTGCCATGTCGGTTCTCCTCTCGGGGTACCCGGAATCCCTTCCCTGGCCCGGATGCCCGAAACGCGGCCGACGCAGGTCCCCCCAAACGGCGCGTCGGAGTCGTCCGGCGGCGGCCGACCCAGGTTTGAGCGGCAGGCCTACGGGGACCCCGGAAGGCATGGCAGGAGCAGCAGCGGAAGAGCGCCGGCTGGCCACTGTGGTGGCGGACTGGCAGGGGCGTCCCGTGCTGGTGGTCGGCGACGCCATGCTGGACGAGTGGCGGTTCGCGGAGTCCGAGCGGCTCTGCCGCGAGGCGCCCGCGCCGGTCCTCACCCTGCGGCGGCGCCTCTCCGCGGCCGGTGGAGCGGCGAACACGGCGGTGAACCTCGCCACCCTGGGCGGCCGGGCCGTGCTGGTGGCCCCGGTCGGCGCCGACGTGGCCGGTGACGAGCTGCACGACTGCCTCGACCGCGCGGGCGTCTGGGACCGGACGGTCAACCAGCCCGGCCGGCCGACCCCGGTGAAGCGGCGGATGCTCGCCGGTAACCAGATCCTGCTGCGCGAGGACTCCGGCGACCCGGACGACGCGCTCGACGACGACGGCGTGGCGCGGCTGCTCACCGCGCTCGACTGCGCGACCGAGGAGCTGAAGGCCGCCGCGGGCGGCCGACCGCCGACCCTGGTGGTCTGCGACTACGGGCTGGGCGCGCTGCCGGCGGCGGTGCGCGCCTGGCTGGTGGCCAACCGGGACCGCTACGCCACCGTGGCCCTCGACGCGCACGACCTGGCCGACTGGCGCGGCCTCAACCCGACGGTGGTGACCCCGAGCTTCGCCGAGGCGGCCCGGCTGCTGGCCCGCGCCGCGGTCGGCTTCAACGCCGACCCGCGCCCCGCCCCCCGGGAGCACGCCGGCCCCGAACTGCACCTGGACCACCCGGTCGACGACCCGGCGGACGGTCCCTCCGAGCTCAGCGTCGGCACAGCCCCCGGCGGGGCGGGCGAACGCCCGACCGGCACCCGGTCGGCGGACGCCCACCCGCGCGCGGCGGACCGGGGCGCGAACTTCGGCCCGGCCGGACGGCGCGGGGGCGGCGGGCCGACCGGGGAGCCGACGCCCGGCGAGGACCGGGTGGCGATGACCGGCGACGGGCTCAGCGTGACCGGCACCGGTGTCACCGTTAACGCGGCGGCCGGCGAGGGGGTCGACCGGGCGGTGCTGGCCGAGTCACGCCTGGCCGAGCTGCGCGCGCACACCGGCGCCGACGTGGTGGCGGTGACCCTGGACACCGAGGGTGCGGTGGTCGGCGGGGCCGACGGGGAGCCCCGACGCAGCCACAGCACCCCGGTACCGGCCAGCCACGCGGTCGGCGCCGGGGACGCGTACCTGGCGGCGATGACGCTGGCGCTGGCGGCCGAAGCGACGCTGCCCACCGCCGCCCAGCTCGCCCAGCTCGCCGCGACCATCACGGTCTCCGACACCGGCACCTGCGTGTGCCGGCGGGAGGACCTGCTGGAAGCGCTGGGCGCCGGGCGGGACGAGACCGGCCATCCGACCCTGGTCGGCGCCGACGAGCTGGCCTCGATCGTCGAGGACCACCGGCGCTCCGGCCGCTCGGTGGTCTTCACCAACGGGTGCTTCGACGTGCTGCACCCGGGGCACGTCCGCTACCTGACCCAGGCCCGCGCGCTGGGCGATCTCCTGGTCGTGGCGGTCAACTCGGACGGCAGCGTACGCCGGCTCAAGGGGCCGGACCGGCCGGTGAACCCGGTCGAGGACCGGACCGCCCTGCTCGCCGCCCTGGAGTGCGTCGACCACGTGGTGGTCTTCGAGGAGGACTCGCCGGCGCCGCTGATCGAGGCGGTCCGCCCGGACGTCTACGTCAAGGGCGGCGACTACCCGCCGGAGATGGTGCCGGAGGCGCCGCTGGTCCGCCGGCTGGGCGGCCAGGTGCGCACCCTCGGCTACGTGCCGGACCGGTCCACCTCGGCGATCATCGACCGGATCCGGGCGCAGTCGGCCACCGGCAACGGCGCCGCGGCGCAGTCCGTCAGCGGCAACGGCGCCGCGCCCCAGCCCTCGACCGTCACCGACGGCGCGCCCGGCAGGCGGACGTGAACCGACCGCTCGACCTCGGCGCGCCCGCGGAGTTCCGCCGGCAGCGGCAGCTCGACGTGCTGATCCCCACCCGCAACCGCCCGGCCGAGCTGGCGGTCACCCTCTCCGGGCTGGCCGCCCAGGAGGGCGTACCCGACTTCGGGGTGGTGGTCAGCGACCAGTCCGACGACGAGGCCGCGTACCTCCACCCGGCGGCGGCCACCATGGTCCGGGCGCTGCGCCACCGGGGCCACCCGGTGCTGCTGACCCGCCGGCTGCCCCGGCGCGGGCTGGCCGAACATCGCGCCTACCTGCTGGACCGGTCCGTCGCCCGGTACGTCCTCTGCCTCGACGACGACGTCTGGCTGGAGCCGGGCACGCTGTCCCGGCTGGTCACCGCGATCCGCGAGCTGGGCTGCGGATTCGTCGGCAATGCGGTGCACGGCCTGTCCTACGCCGACGACGTGCGGCCGGACACGCACGGGCACTACGAGGAGTGGCAGGGCACCCCGACCCCGGAGCGGGTACGCCCCGGCACGCCGGCCTGGGACCGGGCGCAGATCCACCCGGCGGCGAACCTGCTGCACGTCACCGAGAAGCTGCGGCTGCCGGCGGGCGCGTGGCGCGCGTACAAGATCTCCTGGATCGGCGGCTGCGTGCTCTACGACCGGGCGAAGCTGGTCGACGCCGGTGGCTTCGAGTTCTGGCGGCGGCTGCCCGAGCGGCACCAGGGCGAGGACGTGGCCGCGCAGCTCGCGGTGATGGCCCGGCACGGCGGCGCGGGTGTGCTGCCCAGCGGGGCCTACCACCTGGAGACGCCGACCACGGTGACCGAGCGGGACGTGGAGGCCTGGGAGGTCGTCCTCACCGAATCCGACACCCCGCAGCCCGCCTGAGCGCCCGATCAGCCGCGAAGCAGTTCGCGGGCCGCCTCGACCACCTCGACCGTGGGCACGTCGGCGACGAAGGAGTCCCGGTGCGGGCAGTCGCCGTCGCCGGGGCGGTGCGGGTAGATGTCCCGGGTGCAGTCCATGCCGCAGACCGGGCACTGCGTCGTCCAGGAGGCGATCGGCCGGTGCCGGGCGCGCAGCGGGGTGGCCCCGTTGATCAGGTTGCCGATCCAGAAGACGCCGACCGTCGGGGTGTCGACGGCGGCGGCCAGGTGCAGCGGGCCGGTGTCGTTGGAGACCATCAGCGCGCAACCGGCGTAGCAGGCGGCCAGCCCGCCGAGGCTGAGCGTGCCGACCTGCGGGCGTACCGGCACTCCGGCCGCCGCGACCACCGCCTCGACCACCTCGCGCTCGGCGGGCGTGCCGGTGACCAGCACCTCGTACCCGTCGCCGACCAGGGCGCGGGCGACCTCGCCGAACCGCTCCGACGGCCAGCGCCGCCGGGTGTCGGTGGCCCCCGGATGCAGCGCCACCCGGGGCTGCCGCGGCTCGCCGAGCACCCGCCGGGCCTCCGCGCGGTCCGCCTCGGTCACCGCGAGGGCCGGGACGATCGTGGTGGCCGGCGCCCCCACCAGGGCGGCGACCTCCAGGTAGCGGATCACCTCGTGCTGGTAGTAGACGTACCGGATCCAGCGGTCCAGCGGCGGGGCGTCCTCGGCGCGTGGCCCGGCGGTGACCCGGGCGCCCAGCCCGGCGACGAGCGGGTTGGAGTTGCGGCCGCCGCCGTGCAGCTGCAACGCCAGGTCGAAGCGTTCGTCGCGGGCCGCGGCGAGGAAGTCGTCCAGGGCGGGGCCGGCTTCGTCGGGGCCGGGGTCGCGGATGCCGGGGGCGGGCGGGACCACCAGCACCCGGTCCACCGGGCCGGGCCGGTCGCGCCAGAGCTTCGCGTGCCAGGGCGCGCCGAGCAGCACGATCTCCGCCGACGGGTACGCGGCCCGCAGCGCCGCCAGCGCGGGCAGGGTGAAGATGAAGTCGCCGAGCGCGTTGGCCCGCAGCACGGCGATCCGCTCGACCTCGGGCACCCGCTCGCCGACCGGCCCGAGCAGGGACGGGATGTCCACGCGCGCCGCTAGGGCCGGTCGATCTCGTCGACCGTGGTGTCCGGGTGGTGCATCTCCCGGTCCGCGGCCGGATCGGCCAGGGTGGTCGTACCGGTGCGGGCGGGTCGGGAGCCGGTGCGCCCGACGGTGATGGTCCGCGGGGCGGGCCGGGACGCCCGGGGAAGTCGGACCCGGAGCAGGCCGTGGTCCATCACCGCGTCGATCCGGTCCGGGTCCACCCGGGACGGCAGGTCGACCCGATACTCGAAGCCGCGCGTCTCGAAGCCGCCCGGGATGCCCTGGTCGGCGTTGACCTCGGCCTCCGAGCGGGCCCGGACGCAGAGCTCCCGGTCGTCCAGCTCGACGGCCACCTCCTCCGGCGCCACCCCGGGCAGCCGGGCGACGACCTCCCAACCGTCGGCGGTCTCGGTCAGTTCGACGTCGGGCGAGGCCGAGCGGCCGCCGACCAGGCGGCTGAGCTCCGAACGCAGCGACTGCAGCTCGCCCATCGGGTCCCACCCCTGCTGGCGGCCGCGCCAGCCCCGACCGCTCGACTGTTCCGTCATCGCACGTCTCCGATCCGCTGGTTGGCCGTGGGGGGTCGCAGCGAGCTGGGAGCGTTCAGGTCGGCCTGCGGGTCGACCCCGACGCCGAGCCGGTCGACCAGCTCACCCCCGAGCCAGGCGCTGATGCCGAGGATCGCCACGGCCACCACCTCGATGGCGATCAGGGCGCCCCCGGCGGCGCGGGAGTCGGCGTTGAGCCGGACCACCCAGATCGCGGCGAAGAGCAGGATCACCGCGACGTTGGCGGCGGCGTGGGTGAGGCCCACCCGCTTCGCCCGGGTGCCGGTGGGGAGGGCGAGCAGGTCGACGCTGCCGGCCGCCGCGGCCAGCAGGCCCCCGATCAGACCGACGGTGATGTTCCAGTACGCCACCTCGCCGAGGAGGTCGGGCCCGCCGACGGTGTCCACCACGTCGAAGATCACCGCGGTGACCAGGAGCGCCACCGGGAACATCACCAGCATCGGGTGCACGGGGTGGCCGAGCACCTTCAGTCGGCTCTCCATGGTGGCCTCCATCGTCGCGTCCGAGCGCGCTGCGGCTTAGGCGGTACCCGTCGGGCTCCCGGGGAAACCTCGCGTTCGACGCACTCGCCTAGGCTGGTCGCGGCGGGGCCGGCCGTTCCACCGGCCCACCCGGGTCAACGGACGGGGGAGGAACACGTGACGGCGGAGATCACCTCGCACGAGGAGCTGCGCGAGCTGCTGGGGACGCCGATGCCCCGGGCCGTGGCCAAGGAGCGGACGGTGCTGCACGAGCGGGACCGGCAGTGGCTGGCCGCCTCGCCGTTCTGCCTGGTCGCCACGGCGGGCGCGGACGGCAGCTGCGACGTCTCGCCGAAGGGCGACCCGCCCGGCTTCACCCTGGTGCTGGACGAGACGACGATCGCGATCCCGGAGCGGCCGGGCAACCGCCGGGCGGACGGGTACTGCAACATCCTGGACAACCCGCACGTCGGGCTGATCTACCTGATCCCCGGGCGCACCGACACGCTGCGGATCAACGGCCGGGCCCGGCTGGTCCGGGACGCGCCCTACTTCGCCGACATGGTGGTGCGGGGGCACCGCCCGGTGCTCGCCGTGGAGGTGCGGGTCGAGCAGATCTTCTACCACTGCGCCAAGGCGTTCCTCCGCTCCGAGCTGTGGCAGCCGGAGACCTGGCGGCCGGAGGCGCTGCCGTCCCGGCCCCGGCTGATCAAGGAGGTGGAGGCTCCCGTGGAGAGCCTCGCCGACCTGGAGCGCCACTACGGCCCGGAGTACGCCACCCGCATCTACTCCTGATCCCTCGCCGGCCTGCTCTGGGTGGTCTTCTCCCCGGTCCGCGCGCTGCGTGAGCTGCCCGAGCCGGCGGCGGACGGCTGACGTTTGGGCGGCCGGCTGAGGGTACAGATCAAGGGACGGCCCACCGCGCCACGCGGCGCTGTACCCCCTGGACACGGGTCGAGGAAAGGATGATGTTCGATGCCGACGCAGAACAGCTCGGGGCGCGGCAGCGGTTCCACCGCGACCAGGAACCCGCCGGGTAACCAGACCCCGAACACCCCCGACATCAGCGAGAGCGAGATCGCCCGCCTCAAGGTCGACGAGCTGCGCAGCCGGCTGCGCAGCCACGGCGTCACCGACACCGCCGACATGCACAAGGACGACCTGGTCAAGGCCCTGGTCAAGAACCTGCGTGACGGCTCGGGTCCGCGGGGCGGCGCGGGTTCGTCCGGTGGCAGCGTCCGCACCGGCCAGCACACCTCGAAGTCGATCAGGTACTCCCAGGAGATCACCTCGATCGACGACGAGCCGGACCGCCCGGGGCGCAGCCTGGTCACCACCGACCACGAGGTGATCCGGCGGTGGGCCGAGGCGCGCAAGGGCGTACCGACCACGGTCGACGGCAGCGAGCACGACGGGCACGCCGGGGTGCTGCGCCTCGACTTCCCGGCCAACGGCCGCGAGGCGCGACTGCGCGAGATCAGCTGGGACGAGTGGTTCCGCGCGTTCGACGAGCGCCGGCTGAACTTCATCTACCAGGAGGAGCGCTCCGACGGGAAGCAGAGCAACTTCTTCCGCCTGGAGAGCCCGGACCGCGAGGACGGCTGAGACTCGGACGCGGAGCCTTCCCCCGCGTCCGTCTTTTGTGCCCGGAGACGTTCCGATTGAGCGCCCCCAGCCCGGGTAGGAAGTCCTGTGGACGCGAGAAGACGACTCACCGACAAGGAGTGCCCATGACCACGAAGGTCGAGAAGTCCATCGAAGTCAACGTTCCGATCAGCACCGCCTACAACCAGTGGACCCAGTTCGAGGAGTTCCCCCGCTTCATGGGGGGCGTCCAGGAGGTACGCCAGCTCGACGACAAGCGGATGCACTGGGTCGCCGAGATCGCGGGCGTGAAGCGTGAGTGGGACGCCAAGGTCCTGGAGCAGGTCCCGGACCGCAAGGTGGCCTGGGCCGCCACCGAGGGCGCCACCAACGCCGGCGCCGTCTACTTCCAGCCGGTCGGCACCGGCCGCACCCAGGTCCGGCTCTCCCTCGAGTACGAGCCCGAGGGGCTGGTCGAGAAGGCCGGCGACAAGCTGCACATCGTCGAGAAGCGGGCCGAGGCGGACCTGGAGAAGTTCAAGTCGTACATCGAGAGCCGGGGCACCGAGACCGGCGCCTGGCGCGGCACGATCGACGAGGGTCGCAACCTCGGCACCCCGGGCGTGGAGCACGCCGCCTCCTCGCGGGGCGACGACGGCAAGGCCGGCGTCTCCGGCAAGGCCGTCGCGGCCGGCGCCGCCGTCGCGGGCGCGACCGCGGCCGGCACGGCGGGACTGGCCAAGCGGCGGTCGAGCGACGACGACACCGCGCGGGAGATCGAGACCGAGTACGTGGTGACCGACGTCCCCACGCCCCGGACCTTCCCGGCCGACCCGCGCCGCAACCTCTGACGCGCGTCACCTCCCTGCCGGCGTGAGCCCGGCGGGCCGGCCCGCAGCCGAGCCCGCCGGGCTCACCCGTGTCCATGGTCGCCGACGAAGGGTGCTGCCGGTGGCGCCTCGTCCGGACGCCAGCCGGCCCCACGATGGGCGGTACGCCGGGCGGTAGCGGCTGCGCCGCGCTACTCCGCGCCGGCGGCGCCCGGCGGCGCCTTCGACGCCTGCCGCGCCGCCTCGATGACGTCGGTCAGCGTGGCGTGCAGGCGCTTGAGGTCCTCGACCGGCATGCCCAGCCGCTCGACGATGGCCGGGGGGATCCGCTCGGCCTGGCCCCGCAGCGCCCGGCCCTGGGCGGTGAGCGTCACGGCGAGGCTGCGTTCGTCGGCCGGATCGCGCTCGCGCCGGAGGTAGCCGGTCGCCTCCAGCCGCTTGAGCAGGGGCGACAGGGTGCCCGGGTCGAGTTGCAGGCGGCGGCTCAGCTCGCGTACGGACAGGGGTGCGTGCTGCCAGAGGGCCAGCATCACCAGGTACTGCGGGTGGGTGAGTCCCATCGGTTCGAGCAGCGGGCGGTAGACGGCCACCACTCCCCGGGCCGCGACGGAGAGGGCGAAACAGACCTGCTGTTCCAGCGCCAGCGGATCATCGATGTCGCTCAGGTCACCCATCCGATCGGTCCCTCCCTCTCGCTGTTACCGTACCAATAGTTTGCGTACCAATCGTTGGACTACCAATGGTGAGGGGTGGGACACATGGCGGAGGAGCACAAGACTCCGGACGATCAGGGCAAGGGCGGCCGGATCCTGGATTGGGTCTACCGGAACCTTGCCGGCCCCGCGACGGTCGACAACGCCGTCCACGGCGGCTCCCAGGAGGCGCGCGAACAGTGGAAGCGGGACCTGGAGAAGCGCAAGCAGTGGAGCCGGGAGCAGCGCGAGCGCAAGCGCGCCGAGCGCGAGGCCCGCCGCGGCCGCTGACCTGAGTCCCCGGATCCGCGACGGGCACCCTGCCACCGCCGTGCTGCTGGTCAGCCGTCGAGGACGGACAGGTCGAGCTTGCCGAGCCGCTCGGGGTCGGAGAGCACGTCGATCGCGACGATCTTCCCGGCCGCGACGGTGAAGCCCATGACCGAGACCGGCCGCCCCTGTACGACGACCACGACCCCGGCGGCGCCGTTGACCAGCGCCGGGCGCGCGAACGGGGAGAGCCGCCCGAAGGTGAGCGCCTGCCCGGCCACCGTGCGCGCGCCGGTGAGCACCACCGTCTGACGGGCCCGCGTGAGCCCGCCGTCGGCCCGCAGCACCACGTCGGGGTGGAGCACCGAGACGAGCGCGTCGAAGTCGCCGTCGTGGGCGGCGGCGAAGAACGCGCTGACGACCTCCCGCTGACGGCTGGCGTCCGGATCGGGCTCGGGGGCCTGCCCGCGTACCCGGCGGCGGGCCCGGCTCGCCAACTGCCGAGCGGCGGTCGGGGTCCGCTCGATCATCGGGGCGATCTCCTCGAACGGCACGGCGAACATGTCATGCAGCACGAACGCGAGCCGCTCGGCCGGCGTCAGCGTCTCCAGCACCACCAGCAGCGCCAGCCCGACCGAGTCGGCGAGCACCGCTTCCCGCTCGGGGTCGACGCCGGACTCCGGGCTGATGATCGGATCGGGCACCCGCACGTCGAGCGGCTCCTCCCGCCGGTGCGCCCGGGCCTGCAGCATGTTCAGGCAGACCCGCGCCACCACCGTGGTCAGCCACCCACCGAGGTTCTCCACCTCGCTGGTGTCGGCGCGACTGACCCGCAGCCAGGCGTCCTGGAGGGCGTCGTCCGCCTCGCTCGTCGAACCGAGCATCCGGTACGCCACCGCCCGCAGCCGGCTCCGCTGCTCCTCGAAACGCTCGCTCAGAAATTCGCGCTCATCCACCGGTCACATCCCCTTCTCGCCGGGTGTCACAGCGGTAGACCCACGAAACACCGCCGATGTGACCGGGAGATCGACTCCCGGACCGAACGAGTTTGGAGCAGCCATGACGTCACCCATCCTGGTCACCGGTGGCACCGGCACCCTCGGCCGCCTCGTCGTACCGCTCCTGCGCGAGGCGGGCCAGGACGTGCGGGTGCTCAGCCGGGGCCGGCACCAGCCGGGAAGCAATGCCGCACACGTCACCGGCGACCTGCTCACCGGCGCGGGAGTCGAGGCCGCGGTGGCCGGCGCCGAGACCGTCCTGCACCTCGCCGGCGGGCCCAAGGGCGACGACGAGGCGACCCGGAACCTGGTCCGGGCCGCGTCGCGGGCCGGGGTGCGGCACCTGGTGTACATCTCGGTCATCGGCGCGGACCGGGTCCCCCTCAGTTGGCTCCGGTCGAAGCTGGACGCGGAGCGGGCGATCGCCGACTCCGGCCTGCCCTGGACGACGCTGCGGGCCGCCCAGTTCCACGACCTGACCCTCACCATGATGGAGAAGATGGCGAAGCTGCCGGTGATACCGGTCCCGGGCGGGCTCCGGCTCCAGCCGGTCGACGCGCGGGACGTGGCGGCCCGGCTCGCGGAACTGACGCTCGACAAGCCGGCCGGCCTGGTGCCCGACCTGGCCGGCCCCCGGGTGTACGGGATGGCCGAGCTGGCCCGCGGCTACCTGCGGGCACGCGGCAAGCGCCGCCCGATGCTACCGGTACGGATGCCCGGGAAGGCCGGCCGGGCGTACCGGGCGGGCGAGAACCTGACGCTCGACGGCGCCGACGTGGGCGCGCGGACCTGGGAGGACTTCCTGGCCGAACGGGTGCAGCCGGCCCGCTGAGCGCCGTAGCGCGGCGGGCGTCCCCGGCCCGCCGCGCGTCCCGCGCTCACTCCCGGTCGACCGCCGCCACGATCACCCACGCCAGCGGGCGCGCGAGGCGCCCAACCTACGACCTCGCGCAACCGGCGCACAGATCGGTGCCTTGACCACAAACGGTCACGGGTTGGATGACACGCGGCTCGGCTCCGCAGCCAGCGGCGCTACGTGTCTCAGTCTTGGGCGATGGCAGAACCTGTTCGTGGACCAGGAAGGTCGACGGCGCTCGGCGTGGCGCGCAACCCCGCCCGGCTCGTCGCCTTCAGCGACGCGGTCTTCGCCATCTCCATCACCCTGCTCGTCCTGGAGATCCGCCCGCCGGAGGACACCCGGCACCTGACCCACAGCCTCGCCGCGCTCTGGCCGTCCTACCTGGCGTACGCCCTCACGTTCCTGCTCATCGGGCAGGTGTGGGCCAACCACCACCTGATGTTCGACCACCTCCGTGGCGTCGACTGGGTGGTGCTGCTGCTCAACACCCTGCTGCTGATGAGCATCGCATTCCTGCCATTCGCCGCTTCCGTTCTGGCCGCCGCGTTCCGCGAGGGCCACGGGCAACGGACGGCCGTCGTCTTCTACGGCATCGCGCTCGGGCTGGCAGCCTCGCTGTTCAACGCCATCTGGGGGTACGCGAGCCGAGGTCACCGGCTGCTCGACACCACCGTCGATTCCGCCGGTGCGAGAGCCATCAGCAGGCGGTTCCGGCTCGCTCCTCTCTGGATCGCCGCCGGAACCCTGCTCGGCGCCCTGCTCCCCGTCCTCGGCGTGGCCATGATCACCGCGTTGATCCCCTTCTACTGGCTGCCGATCCGCGGCGAGCTCGCCAGGGAGAGGCGCCGGCGCGGCGGCCGGGAGTGACCCGACGAGGACGTCCCTGCCTCGTCGGCGCGGGTGCATTAGGAGATCGGGGTCAGTCGCGGGTGTGTCCTGGCGGGAGCGGGTCTTCGTCGGGCCGAACGGGGAGCGGGCGTGGACCAGGGGGTTGCGGTGCAGGGCGGTGATCAGGGCGGCGTGCCGCCGATATCGGTCCAGGTGTCGTCCCAGAGGGCGGAGACATGGGGGTCTAGCAGCGGAAACGGCTCTCGGCATCTCACACCGCTCCCTCGCTGTCCGTCGACCTCTGCGGACTAGATGGGGACCGCTCACGTCGCTCCCGGGAACATCATCTTGGGACCAGATGCTGTCGCATTCCCTGCTGTCCCCTCGGCGACGGGCACGCGCTGTGACTCACTCGCCGAGGGCATTACTTGTCGAGGATGCGGGCCTTCTGGGCTTCGTACTCGGCTTCGGTTAGCGCGCCGGTTTCCTTGAGCTGGTGCAGCTTCTCAAGCAGGACAACCGGGTCATCGTGCGAGCGCTGCCCGCCGACCTCCTCGCCGATCTTCCTCGCGAACCAACTGTCGTGGGCCCGGCCCCAGATGAACGAGACGATGGCTAGAACGATGATGACCGGGATGATGACCTCCATGGCGCGTAAGCGTAGAGAGGCTGGGCAACATTTGGCAGGCAGGCGGTGACCTGGCTTGACCTGCACCGTCGCACCGGTCCACGTCCGGCTAGATGCGGACCGACCACCTATCGGGGCGGTCCAGAGCGTCAGCTCGCTGGCGTCATCAGAACAAGGAGATGGGCGGGTCGCAGGGGCAATGACTACTCCACTCCGACGTCCTAAGGAGCACCATGCCGGCGGCAAGGATTCCGATGACTGTGCCCGTGGTCCAGGACGTGAGCATGGCCGCCAACAGCTTGTCCCGGTCGCCTCGTCTGAAATGTCGGATTGCGACGCCCACTGTGACCACGGATCCGACAATGCTTGTCAGGGTCGACAGACCCACCGCGGCTGCGGCACGGTCGGCTGGGTCTTCAGGGTCAACCAGGAACACGACCAGAAAGACGGCGGCGGCCAAGGCGTGACCTATCAAGCCATAGGCGGCACCGCGACGAGGGGACAGAGCGCCGACGGTGACGGGGCCGGCTTTGTCCACCACGTTATGACGATACCTACTGGGCGGGAACCGTCGGTTTGGAAGAGCATGCTCAACCGGTCGTGATGGCCAACACGCCTAAGGTCAGTGGCCGAGCTAATTGGCTCTGGTGCCTGCTCATGACCGCTGCAGGCCGCTGCTTCTGGCCCATGGGTGGCCCGTGACGGCCTTGGTGTTCACGCTCGGCACGTCGAGAGCACGACTGCGGGTATGCCAGGATCGGTGGATGTTGGTGAGGGAACGGCCGGTGGTGGTCGTCGTGTGCGGGTGTCCGGGCGCTGGGAAGACCACCATTGCCTCTGCAACGGCTGGCCGCTTGGGTATCCCGTTCCTGACTCGGGACGAGATCAAGACAGGTCTTGGGCTGTCCTCCGCCTGCGTCGCCGAGGACGGCGGCGTCCGGCTCGAGCGGGACTTCCACGTTGCCGGCGGTCCCTTCAGCCTCCGCGCTGAAGCCGTGATGGTCGACGCAGTCCGGCTGCTCGCGGCCTCGGGAGTGAGCCTCGTCGTAGAGTCCTCGGTGTTGTCCCATGAGCTGCTAGCTGTATTGCTCGCGTGCGGTACCCGAGTGCTGGCTGTTCACGTCGTCGCCCAGGAGGCGGTCATCGGCCGGCGACTTGCTGCTCGGGCGGCCGAAGGCGGGGGAATCGACCAGCAGCTCCTATCTCTGTTTCAGCGGGGCGAGATGAAGCGGTCGATTTTCGAACCGCCGGAGGGAGTCGACGCCGTCGTTGAGATCGACACCTCAGACGAGGGAGTTCCGGCCACCGAAACCATCGTGGCAGCAGTCATCGCCCTGGTTGAGTCGCAAAGAGCGGGAGGCGGCATGCGACCGAGCGAGCCAGCAAGGAACCATCGAGTACAGCCGGCAGGTATCTGGCGTCCTGGCCAGTCGGTGGAATCGCTTCGCCGGAGTTGAGCGAGGCGTCAAGCTGCGCAACAGTCGTCAGCGGGGTCGCCGCTCAGCGGATCTCCTCGTCGGGTAGGCGTAGACCAGCGGCCACTGTGGAGCCAAGCGGCAGAACGGACCGTTGGGCCGACGCCGGCCCGGTCCTCGCCAAGAGCCTTGATACCCCGGTCCATCCACCCAACGACTACCGCTCGTACCGGTAGATCATCCGACAGGCGGACGTCCGGCAGGTTCGCCTCCACGACCTGAGGCACACGGCGGCCAGCGTCGGCACATGTGGCCCCGGAGATCGCACGGGAAGCCGGGTCACGGCTGGAGGGGACGCTGTGGTCGAGTGCGTGACATGTTGGCTGCTCGGCTGGCTGCTCGGCTCTTGAGCGCCATGGAAAAAGGCCCAGGTCATGGTCGGCGATCTAGCCGGTGACCTGGGCCTTACTCTGGAGCCGCCTGACGGAATCGATGCGTCGACCTACGCATTACGAGATCAAGTTGCCCACCACGGTCTACCTGCCCGAACCTGGTTTGGCCTGCGGAAACCCCCTCTCGGCACTTCTCAGCGTCAGCGGTCGAAGGTCGACCTCTTGAGGACTGGATGAGGACTGAGGCAGGCCAGGTGTGCGGGCATTTGATTCGTAGGACCGTCCGGTGTGGGCCGCTACCCGCTTCGCTCCGTCACTGACCCATAGCCGGCGTTCATCCGATGGCGGCTGCTGTCGTGCTGCTGGGTCAGGCTGGGGTCAGCGTTCAGCTGCGGGCGCTGTCCTACTCCGCCGGTGCAGCCACATGACGCCGGTGACGATGGTCGCGGCGGCGAACACCATTCCTACGAGGAACATGAGGTCGTCGCCCTTGCTTCCACGCTCGAAGAGGACATCGCTAAGGGCCATGATGGCGAAGAACAGCCCGAGGCACAGATAGGCGCAGGCGGCGAGCCGGGGTGCGACCAGCCACTGCCCTCGCCAGCGAATCGCACCGGGCTGGTGGCGGCTGCGCACCAGCATCGCAACACCGACGGCGACGTTCAGGCCAGCAACAACGCCGGTGCCGACGGCGAAAGCTACGTCCAGCGTTCCCATGGCCGCACGGTACGGCACCACGACGAGGCGGCACTTCAGCCGTTCGACGTCGAGCCTGCGACCGAGGGATTATGAGATCAAACTGCCCGTCCCACCAACCTGGGCGCACGGCGGCTCAGCAGCGAAAACACCTCTCGACGTCTCACACCACTCCCCCGCTGCCCGTCGACCTCTTGCGGACCAGATGCGGACCGTCGCGCAGGCGCGGTCACCTCGGAGCGCTGAGGACCTTCCGCCCTTGCGCTTTTACTGGGCGGGGCCAAACAATCTTGCCGTGCCCGAAGGCCTAGGTCCGTTTGTATGCATCCTGATTCTGCTGTGCGTGTGGTCAAGCGTGATCAGTGCACTGCTCGGCCGCCTGAACTCGTGGGAGGCAGTACCAGGGGCGTCGCCGTGGCGGTTCTGGGGACCGGGCATCCTGGCGTGGTCATGGCCCATCGTCGTGGTCGCGTGCTCCCTCCTGGGGTTCATCACGC
This sequence comes from Micromonospora sp. GCM10011541, assembly GCF_042650725.1. Classification (NCBI taxonomy): domain Bacteria; kingdom Bacillati; phylum Actinomycetota; class Actinomycetes; order Micromonosporales; family Micromonosporaceae; genus Micromonospora; species Micromonospora sp. GCM10011541. Next base: position 2,229 of record NZ_JBHSBP010000008.1, on the reverse strand, counting down.
CCTGGGCCGTCTACCTCCTGGTCCTGGTTCCACTGGCGCTCTTGGCCGCAACCGCACTGACTGTGGTGGAGTTCCGACGTCGGCGTGCTGAGGACCTTGTGGCGGAGACGCCGCGGCGCGTGAAGGAATGACACCAGCTCGGCAGGTTGGCGCAGTGCCGCCAACAGCGGATTTCTCGACGGCCGGGCCTGGGGTTTAGAAGAAGATCGGAGCGGGCTGGTGGGGGAGCCGTTCCCCTGCTCAACCCGTCCGTCACTGTCGGATGGTGTCGGCGTTGGCTGGTGGTCTTGGCTGTACGGATGGCTGTACGGGTCGGTGCCTCAACTATCGGCTTGGGCCACCCCGGGAGCTTGGTGATCGCGTGGTTCACTGTCGCGCATGACGTGGCGAAGGACTCGGTCCGTGGTGGCGGTCATCCTGGCGGTCATCCTGGCGGTGGTGGCCGTCTTTGCTTGGAGCTGGTGGCACAACCACCCGCCGTACGGTCCGGAAGCGCTGGCCATCAAGTCCTCAGTCAGGTTCGTCAGCTACGAAGAGGCTCGGACTGCGCTCGGCGAGAATGCCGACGCGCCGCTGGCCTCCGGACGCGACCAGCTGGTGCTCGGCCGGATTTCCTGGCAGGACCCGCCTAAGCCACTCGATGGCGGCTCTTTCGCGATCTTCCTCATCGACAAGCGCACCCACCACAAGCCGGAGGTCATTGCCGTGTCTGCGCCGCAGGAGGCCGTCGGCCTCGGGAGCGCCGGCGTCGACAACAAGATCGAAGAGCGCTACCCCTGGCTACGAGGTGCGGGCTCCCTCAAGGTCCGGGACAACGAGTGGCGGGACAACGGCGGCAGACTTGGCGTGGCCGACGAGAACGCTTCGCCGCTGACGTTCGTCGCGCTCTTTCCGTACCTGGAAAAGCCGGATCGGGAGCCCACGATAGCCACCGCGCCGGTTGCGATGTCGGACCTGCTGTTGGCCCTGGTCTACATGGGACCGGACGGACAGGTGTACTGGGCACAGCGGCTCCAAGGTTAGCTAGGGGATCTCCTCGTCGGGCAGTCGTAGACCTTCCAGCCTCCTCGGACGGGGCCAAGGTGGAGCGCCCTACCGGACGAACGACCTTGGCCCCGTCCGAGGAGGCTGGTAGCCCTTGTGGTGTCCGGCGAGGTGATCCCCGGCGGCATCTCTGAGGAGGGCCGGGGTTCGGGGCGGAGCCCCGAGGTCTTCGTGCTCCTTGTCGTCCGTCAGCGTGGCCGGCCGGCCCGGCCGATGCCAGCCGGAGGTCGCCAGCAGGCCGGGGCCGGGCCGGCGCGGCCCGCTTTGCGGGCCGCCTTGATCTGATAGAGCGCAATTCGGCAACGCAATGCGGTCTGAGTCCTCCGTCGACCGATACGCAACGCTCGTCCGCCAACTGATCTGCGACACAGTCGGCGCGCGGAACGCGACAATTCAGTGTGTCGGGGCGCCGAGCCGAGGCTCCTGGCAGGTGTCGTGAGCGCTCACTCCTCTGCGTTGCTCGGCCAGACAAGAGCCTGTGCGACGATCACTCGCTCCCCGTTGAAGGTAAGTGCCGGGCCGCCATAGAGGTGGAACCCGAGGCCAAGGGCCTCACTGACCCGACGGCAGAACGTCTCGTCGTCAGGTCCGGTCAGGACGCGGTAGCGCGGCAGGCCATCGGGTGGCTGGTCGATCATGGCGCAAGCCTGCCAGATGAACTTGGGACTCCTTGCGAACGACCCGAGCAGCGGCCAGATCCGGATGTCGGATCAGAGGCCGAACGCTGCTCGGCAGGTGTCCATGCCGGGGCGCGAATGGGAACCCCGAGATCGACTCGATCACCGCGAGCTACTGCGTCCGCGAAGTCGGATAGCGGGTCGAACGGCGAAGGGTCCATCGCTGCGGAGCCCGCATCGCGCCGCACGGGCTAGATTCGGGATCATGCCCTTGACCGCGAACGACGTCGACCGGTTCGAGGCCTCCAGGCACCGCCTGGAGGCCATCGCCTACCGCCTCCTCGGCTCCGCTGGGGAGGCCGAGGACGCCGTGCAGGAGACGTTCCTGCGCTGGCAGGCCGCCGACGTCGACCGCATCGAGGTCCCCGAGGCCTGGCTTACGAAGGTGCTCACCAACCTGTGCCTCAACCAGCTCACCTCCGCGCGGGCACGGCGCGAGACCTATATCGTTAACCGGAAATTCGGTGCAGGTCAGGCCGGGGGGTAACGGGCGACGCGCCGTGTAGAT
>NZ_JBHSBP010000007.1:0-25011 GCF_042650725.1 Micromonospora sp. GCM10011541 | reverse complement strand
CGAAATCTACCGACGCCTCGAAACCCCGCCCTCAGAGCTTGACGCAGCATAGGAGCGTCCCACCCACCCACCCCCCGTTCCCGGTGCGTCGATCATGAAGTTGTTGTCATCCGACACGGCTTGGGGTCGCGACAACACCTTCATGATCAACCCTGGGGGTCAGGTGGCGAGGTCGGCGAGGCGGGGGAGGACGCCGGAGGTGACCAGGACCGTCGCGCCGATGGCGATGAAGACCGCGGGGACCAGCCAGTGGCCGGCGCGGGCGACCAGCCGGACCACCCGGGGATGGCCGCCCAGCAGGGCGGCGGCCGCGCACCAGACGGCCACCAGGACGGCGAAGACCAGCAGCCACACCAGCCCGGTCGCCGGGTCCAGGGAGCGGAACACCGGCACGTAGACCGCGATGTTGTCGGCGCCGTTGGCGATGGTCACCCCGGCGACCCCGAGCAGGCTGCCGACCACGGCCGGCGGCCCGTCGTCGTCGGCGCGGGCGAGCAGCGCGCGGACCCCGAGGCCGATCGGCAGCAGGCCGAGCAGCCCGGTCCACGGGTCGGGTACGACGAGCAGCCCGGCCGCGACCACGACCGCCGCGCCGACCAGCGCGCCGATGCCCAGATACTGGCCGGCGACGATGTGCCAGGGCCGGGGTCGGTCGGCGCCGCGGGCGGCCACGAAGAGCACCGTGAGCACGACGATGTCGTCGACGTTGGTCGCGGCGAACACGAGGGCGGCGGCCGACGCGGCGGCGAGCAGGTCGGTCACCCGAGGCAGCGTACGGCCCGACGGGCGGACCGGCGAAACATGATCCATCGACCGGGTGGCCCGACGGAGCCGGTCCGGCAGCCGCCTGTCAGCCGGTCAGAAGGATCACTCTATCGGGAAGCTGACATCGCATAGCGTGTCGGTTGGCGAAGAGTTGATATCTGGCGCATGATCGTTCGAGACGGTCTAATAGGTGGGACCGTATCCGAACCGCACAGTCTGCGACGTGAGGAATCAGCATGGCCTCCACTGGCACAGCCACCAGCACTGAGAAGGGTCGCCGGATCGTCGGGGCCGAGCGCCAGACGCTCGCCAAGGACCTGGTAAAGCGGTACACCTCTGGTGAGAGCATCCGTGCGCTGGCGGCCTCGACCGGCCGTTCCTACGGGTTCATCCACCGGGTGCTCACCGAGTCCGGGGTGCAGCTGCGGCAGCGCGGCGGTGCCCGGCGCCGCAAGAAGGCGTGACCCGCCCGCCAGCGTCGTCCATCACCCCCGTGCCCCGGGGTGTCCGGTGACCGCCGAGACGACCGGGGTACGACTCGACTGCGACGGGCCGGTCGCGACGGTGACGTTGTGCCGGCCCGACGTGCTCAACGCTCAGACGCCGGCGATGTGGCGCGCGATGAGCGACTTCTCCCGGGAGCTGCCCGGCGACGTCCGCGTCCTCGTCGTCCGCGGCGAGGGGCGGGCCTTCTCCGCCGGCCTCGACCTGTCGGTGGCCGGCGCCTCCGGGCCCGGCTCCTTCGCCGAGCTGTCCACCCTGCCCGAGCAGGAGTGCGCCGACCGGATCGCCGAGTTCCAGGCCGGTTTCACCTGGCTGCACCGGCCCGACGTGATCTCGGTGGCCGCCGTCCAGGGGCACGCCATCGGCGCCGGCTTCCAGCTCGCCCTCGCCTGCGACCTACGGGTGCTCGCCGAGGACGCCAAGCTCTCCATGGCCGAGGTGACCATCGGTCTCGTCCCCGACCTCGCCGGCACGAAGCGGCTGGTCGAGCTGGTCGGCTACGCCCGCGCGCTGGAGATCTGCGCCACCGGCCGCCGGATGGACGCCGCCGAGGCCGACCGGATCGGCCTGGCCAACCTGGTGGTGCCGACCGCCGAGCTGGACGGCGCGGTGCGGGACCTGACCGCCGGCCTGCTGGCCGGCAACCGGGACGCGGTGGTCGAGATCAAGGCGCTGCTCACCGGCGCCGGTGATCGTAGCCACGCCGAGCAGCAGCGCGCCGAGCGGGAGGCGCAGACCCGCCGGCTGCGTGACCTCGCCGGGCGGGGAGAATAGTAAGGACCGTTCGGGAAGATCCGGGTTACTCGCGAGGTTGTCGTAGTCGTCGGGAGAATTGACCCGACGGTGCACGCTGCCGACGACCCGGAGGTGACGAGTGTCCAACCCGATGGCCGGTGGCGGCATGGGCGGCTGGAGCATGCTCCGGTCGATGCGCAGCCGGGACGAGGTCTCCAGCCACCAGCTCAAGCGCGGCACCGCGAAGCGGATCGTCGCCTTCGCGCGGCCGTACCGGCGCGACATCCTGGTCTTCCTGGTCACCGTGGTGATCGCCGCGGTCATCGGGGTGGCGACCCCGGTGCTCGCCGGTGACGTGATCAACGCGATCAACCGCGGCGGCGCCGAGGCCGGCTCGGTGGTCGTCCGGCTCGCCGTCGTCATCGCCGTGCTGGCGGTGGCCGACGCGCTGTTCTCCCTGGCCCAGCGCTGGTACTCCGCGCGGATCGGCGAGGGCATCATCCTCGACCTGCGCACCCGGGTCTACGACCACGTGCAGCGCATGCCGTTGCAGTTCTTCACCCGGACCCAGACCGGCGCCCTGGTCAGCCGGCTCAACAACGACGTGCTGGGGGCCCAGCGGGCCTTCACCTCGACCCTGTCCGGCGTGGTCAGCAACGTCATCCAGCTGGTGCTCACCGCCGGGGTGATGTTCACCCTCTCCTGGCAGATCACCACGCTCTCGCTGATCCTGCTGCCGATCTTCATCATCCCGGCCCGCCGGGTGGGCAAGCGGCTCGCCGAGATCACCCGCGAGTCGTACAACCTCGACGCCAAGATGAACGCGACGATGACCGAGCGGTTCGGCGTGGCCGGGGCGCTGCTGGTCAAGCTCTTCGGCTCGCCCGAGCTGGAGGCGCGCCGCTTCGCGGGCCGCGCCGAGCGGGTGCGCGACATCGGCATCCAGTCCGCCATGTACTCGCGGACCTTCTTCGTCGCGATGCTGCTGGTGGCCTCCCTGGCCCAGGCGCTCACCTACGGCCTGGGCGGCTGGCTCGCGGTCACCGGCGGGGTAAGCGCCGGCACCGTGGTCACCCTCGCGCTACTGCTCACCCGCCTCTACGGGCCGCTGACCGCGCTCTCCAACGTCCGGGTCGACGTGATGAGCGCGCTGGTCTCCTTTGACCGGGTCTTCGAGGTGCTCGACCTGCGCCCCGGCATCGAGGAGAAGCCGGACGCCGTCCGGGTGCCCCGGGGTAGCGGCCGGGTCGAGTTCCGCGACGTGCGGTTCCGCTACCCGAGCGCCGCCGAGGTGTCACTGGCCTCCCTCGAGGAGGTCGCCACCCTGGACCGGACCATCAACGAGCCGGTGCTCAAGGGCGTCTCGTTCACCGTGGAGCCCGGGCAGATGGTCGCCCTGGTCGGCCCCTCCGGCGCGGGCAAGTCGACGCTGTCCATGCTGATCTCCCGGATCTACGACGTGAGCGACGGCCAGGTGCTGGTCGGCGGGGTCGACGTCCGGGACGCCACCCTCGCCTCGCTGCGCGACGAGATCGGCGTGGTCACCCAGGACTCGCACCTGTTCCACGAGACCATCGCGGAGAACCTCCGCTACGCCAAGCCGGACGCCACCGACGACGAGATCTGGGCGGCGCTCGCCGGCGCGCAGGTCGCCGACCTGGTCCGGTCCCTGCCGGACGGGCTGGAGACCACGGTCGGAGAGCGGGGCTACCGCTTCTCCGGCGGCGAGAAGCAGCGCATCGCCATCGCCCGGCTGCTGCTGAAGGCGCCGTCGATCGTGATCCTCGACGAGGCCACCGCACACCTGGACTCGGAGAGCGAGGCGGCCGTGCAGCGGGCGCTGTCGGTGGCGCTGACCGGCCGTACCGCGCTGGTGATCGCGCACCGGCTCTCCACCGTCCGGGACGCCGACCAGATCCTCGTCCTCGACGAGGGGCGGATCGTGGAGCGGGGCCGGCACGACGAACTGGTCGCCGTCGGCGGCCTCTACGCCGAGTTGTACCGGACCCAGTTCGCGGTCGCCGACTCGCCCACCCCGTACGTCGACGCCACCGGCGCGGAGCCGGTGATCACCATGCCGATGGCCACGTACGTGGCCGACGAGGCGATGCCGCCCGCCGCGGCGAACTGACCCGGCGGCGACGGACACCGGAGATCAGCCGGCGGCCGCCGCCGCGCGCAGCTCGGCGAACGCGGCGCCGAGCGTCTCCGGGGTGAAGTGCGCGTTCAGGCCGCTCGGGTTGGGCAGCACCCAGAGCCGGGCCGCGCCGAGCAGTTCGGGCTGCGGGCCGAACGTCGCCTTCGGCCGGGCGAACCCGATCCGGTACGCGGTCACCCCGACCACCGCCACCCACCGCGGCCGGTACCGCTCGACCTTCCCGGTCAGGATGTCCGCACCGGTCAGCAGCTCCTCGGCGGTCAGCTCGTCGGCCCGGGCGGTGGCCCGGGCCACCAGGTTGGTGATGCCGAGCCCCCAGCCCAGCAGCTCGTCCTGCTCGCTGGGCTGCAGTTGGCGCGGGGTGAACCCGCCCCGGTGCAGCGCCGGCCAGAACCGGTTGCCCGGCCGGGCGAAGTGCCAGCCGGTGGCCGCCGACCAGAGCCCCGGGTTGATCCCGACGAAGAGCACGTCCAACCCGGGCGCGATCAGATCCGGCAGGAGCTTGTCGGCCGCCGCCGCCAGCTCCTCCCGGCTCGGTCGGGGATGGCGGCGGCCCACCGGGTCGGGGGAGGGCGCACCGGCCTGCCGGCGGCCGGCCCGAGCCGGTCGTTCGCCGCCCGTCACAGGCCGCGCAGCGCGCCGCCGTCGACCGGCACGGTGACCCCGGTGACGTAGCTCGCGGCGGGGGAGAGCAGGAACGCGGCGACCCGGCCGAACTCCGCCGGCTCGCCGATCCGGCGCAGCGGGATGCCCGCCTCCGCCTCGGCGCGGGCCCGCTCGGCGTCTCCGGTGGCGGCCAGCAGTTCCCGGTTCCGGTCCGTCATGATCCGGCCCGGCAGCAGCCCGACCACGCGTACACCGCGCGGACCGTACTCGTCGGCGATGTCCTTGGCCACCCCGGCCAGGCCGGGGCGCAGCCCGTTGGAGATGCCCAGACCGGGCACCGGTGAGCGGGCCGAGGTGGAGAGCACCAGTCCGATGGCGCCGGCGTCGGTGAGCGCGGCGGCGACCGTCCGGGCGGCGCGGACGCTGCCCAGGAAGACCGTCTCGAAGGACTCCCGCCACTGCTCGTCGGTCACCTGGGCGGCGGTGCCCCGGGGTGGCCCGCCCACCGAGACGAGCGCCCCGTCGAGGCGGCCGAACTGTTCCCGGGCGGCGGCGACCAGGCGCCCCGGCGTCTCCGGGTCGCTCAGGTCGGCGGTCAGCCCGATTGCCCGCTCCGCGCCGCCGAGCGCCTCGACCGCCGCGGCCACCCGCTCCGGGGCGCGCGCCGAGATCACCACCCGGGCGCCGTCCGCGACGAGGTGTTCGGCGGTGGCGAAACCGAGGCCGCCGGAGGCGCCGGTGAGCACGTACACCCGGCCGGCCAGTCCGAGATCCATGGGCCCGATCCTGCCGTACCTCGGAGCGCCGCGCCAACCGGGTCAGCGCCGGGCCGGGCGCAGCAGGCGTACCCGACCGGCGAGCTGCACCGCGACGGCGCCGCCGGCCCGGCCCACGGCCGGGAGTCGACGCGGCCGGGGGGCGCGGCGACCGTCGTAGCGGGTGACGGCCTCGCGGGCGGCCAGCTCCTCCGCGCCGAGCGCCGGCAGCGTGCCCCGGTCGCGCAGCTCCCGGGCCAGGTCCCAGCCGTCGCGCAGCGACCCGTTCGTCGGGCGGCCCGCCGCCCAGTCGGCGAAGGTCGCCGCCCAGGCGGCGCCGAGGCCGGCGGCGAGCAGCGGCCAGTGCCGGGCCACGTCGCCGCCGCGCTTGCGCAGCAACGCGCGCCGCGCGGCGTCGACCGGCGCCGGGGCGAATCCGGACGGCAGCGGACCGCCGGCGACCAGCGTCGCGACCAGCTCCGCCTGCCGGGCCGCCAGGTCGCCGCCCGGGCCGGGACCGCCGGTCGGTGGCCGCCCGGCCGGAGCGGGGACGGGCGGCCCCGGGCGGAGGCCGCCGGTGGCCGCCGGCGCCGGGGTGACCGCCGCGCCGGGCGCGGTGTCGGGGCCGGTCACGTGACCACCGGGAATCCGGCGGCGGCGGCGAGCGCGTCCAGCTCGCCGCGCAGCTCCGTCGCCGGCGGGTAGTGCCCGTCCCGCTCCAGCAGCAGGGCCGGCGGCCGACGTCGGGCGCAGAGCTCGCGGACCAGGTCCAGCACCTCCGCGGGCACCGGGTCGGTGTGCGTGTCGTGGTAGAAGCCGCCCTGCTCGCCCCCGCCCGCCACGTGCACGTAGGCGACCCGGTCCAGCGGCAGCCGGTCGAGCAGCGCGAGCGGGTCCGCGCCCCGGTTGCGGGCGTTGGCGTGCACGTTGGCGACGTCGAGCAGCAGCGGCGCCCCGGTGGCGTCCAGGATCTGCGTCAGGAAGGCCGCCTCGTCCAGTTCGTCGTCCGGCCAGTCGAAGAGCGCGGCGATCGGCTCCAGCGCGATCGGCACCGGCAGCTCCGCCTGCGCCCGCCGGACGTTCGCCACCACCGCGGCGACCGCCTCCCGGCTGCGCGGCAGCGGCAGCAGGTGCCCGGCCTCCAGCCCGCCGGCCCGGACGAACGCGATGTGCTCGCTCACCAGCGGCGCGTCGACCAGCGCGGCCACCCCGGCCAGGTGGGCCACCCGGGCCGGATCGACCGGCTCGGCGCCGCCGAGGGAGAGCTTCACCCCGTGCGGTACGACGGTGACGCCGCGCCCGCGCAGCTCGGCGAGGCCGGGCGGCAGCGGCCCGGCCGCGGCGACTGTCTCGGCGACCACCTCGACGAAGCGCAGCCCCGGCAGGTCGGCCACGAAACCGGCGATCTCCGGCCGCCAGCCGATGCCAACCCCGTACGGCCCGGTCATCCGCCGCACCCGCCCCCGCCGCCGCAGCCACCGCCGCCCCCGCATGAGCTGCCACCGCCGCAGGAGCTGCTGCCGCCTCCGCCGCAGGAGCTGCCCCCGCTGAACGAGCTGCCGGAGCCGGAGAGCGCCTGACGCTGGATCTCGGCCTGCTCGGCGAAGCCCGGGTCCATCGTCCAGATGGTGGCGGTGCCGAAGAGCGCGACGGCCAGCGCCGCGTCGGACGGGCCGTAGGTGGCGTACGCGGGCGCCGACGCGGGCGCCAGGTAGATGTGCCGGCGGCGCAGCTCGCGTACCGCCCGGTCGGCGGCGCGGGTCCGCCAGGGCACCCGGCTGAGCAGCACGAAGGCGACGAAGACCGGGACCAGGGTGAGCATCAGGAAGCCGGCCGGGCGACCGTTCGACAGCCCCACGAAGAGCCGGATTCCGCCGAGCACCAGCAGGGCGGCCAGCAGCATCGGGCCACGCCGGACGGCGGCTCGCCGGGCCGGGGCGAGCGCCAGCCCGCGTTCCTGCAGGCCGTCCCGGAGCTGTTCGAGCGCCCGGACCACCCACTCGTCGCGGCGCAGCTCCCGGGCGTGGACGTGCTTGCCGGCCGCGTTGTAGATCGCCTGGTCCAGCGGGGTGACCCCGGCGGGCATCGAGGCGCCGGTGGTGAGCCGCCGATCGGGCCGGACGCCCACCACGCCAATGCGCCGCAGCCCGCCGAGCGCCGTCCAGACCGCGAGTTGGTCACCTCCGTTGAGGTACGCGACCTGCTGCGGTCCGAGCTGCCCGTGGTCGCCGGTGGGCGTACCGGCCAGGGCGCGGAAGCGGTGGACCAGGGTGCCGACGAGCACCACGGCCACGGCCAGGAGGTACCAGCGCAGGAATACCGGGCCGGGGATGCCCCAGGTGTCGCCCGGTGCGGCGAGAACGGTCATGCTCTGCTCCTGTCGCGCGAGGGGGATCGCGGCCCCATTGTGGAGCAGACCCGCCAGGGGTGATCCGGCCCGCGGGCCGAGTTACCGGACCGAGATCCGGCGCCGTGGGGCGCACCCGGGCGGTCAGCGGCGGCGCACCGCCTCCTCGACCAGGTCGAGCACCGGCCCCAGGTCCCCGGCCGGCCGGCCCATCGCCAGGTGCAGCACCAGCCCGTCGTAGGCCAGCTCCAGGAACTGGGCCAGCACGTCGATCGGCACGTCCTCGCGGAGCACCCCGGCCTCCCGCTGGCGGACCAGCCGTTCCCGGGTGGCCTCGGCGATCGCCGCCGACCGTTCCGCCCAGCGCCGGGCGAAGGCCGGGTCGGTGCGCAGCCGCCGGGAGACCTCCAGCTGGCTACCCAGCCAGCCGGTGGTGTCCGGGGAGACCGCCCGGGCGAGCAGGTCCCGCATGACCTGCACGAGGCCGTTGCGGGCCACCGTCTCCACCATCGCGGCGGCGTCGTCCTCGGCGACCGCCAGGAAGAGCGAGTCCTTGTCCCGGAAGTGGTGGAAGATCGCGCCCCGGGACAGCCCGGTGGCCTCCTCCAGGCGGCGCACGGTGGCGCCCTCGTAGCCGTGCCGGGCGAAACACGCCCGCGCGGCACCGAGGATCTCCTGCCGGCGCGCGTCGAGCTGATCCTGACTTACTCTGGGCACGGAACGATCGTGTCAGGTGCCCACGGTCGATGCAAACCGTACGTACGGCTTGGGAGCGGGAAGGGTCGAGCCGGACCACCCGGTCTACGATCGCCCGGTGACCCAGGCCACCCCACTCCCCGAGCACCCGCTGACCGTGGCGGCCGTCCAGGCCGAGCCGGTCCCCGGCGACGTCGCCGGCAACGCCACCACCGCCGCCCGGTTGGTCGGCCGGGCCGCCGACGCCCGGATCGTCGTACTGCCGGAGCTGTTCCTGCCGGCGTACCACCCGCCGACCCTGGCCGCCGACCCGGCCGGCACCGACGTGGCGGCCGGCGCGGACGGTCTGGTCGACGACCCGCGGCTCGACCCGCTGCGAGCCGCCGCCCGGGACGGCGGCGCCACCGTGGTGGTGGGCGCGGCCGTCCGGCACCCCGACGGGCGGCGGACCATCTCCTCGCTGGTCGTCGACGCCGCCGGCGTCGCCCGCTCGGCGTACGACAAGCAGCAGCTCTGGGGCGGCGAGCGGGACCTGTTCGACGCGGGCCGGCGCGGCGCCACCCTGCTGGTCGACGGCTGGTGGCTCGGCCTCGGCATCTGCTACGACGGCTGCTTCCCCGAGCACGGCCGGGCCGCCGCCGCCGACGGCGCGCACGGCTACCTGTGCCCGAGCGGCTACCTGGCCGGCTCGGCGCACCGGCGCGACCTTTACTACGCCGCCCGCGCCCTGGACAACACCATGTACGTGGTCTTCGCCAACGCCGTCGGCGGCGCCGACCCGTGGCGGTTCAACGGCGGCGCGGCTGTGTACGACCCGGAGGGCCGCCCGCTCGCCCGCGGCGCCGACGCCGGGGAGGCTGTGTTGGTCGCGACCCTCGACCCCGGGGCGCTGGCGGCCACCCGGGCGGCGCACACCATGCTCGCCGACCGGCCTGCCGACCAGGGGCTCCCCCGAACGGTGCTGGCCGGCTGACCGAAGCCGTGGGGGTGCAGGCCCTGTCGGCGGTGCACCCTGGTCCCGTAGGGTGCGCGAGTGCCGCTGCTCCTGCTGGACCTGGACAACACCCTGCTCGACCGGACCGGGGCGTTCCGTGCCTGGGGAGAGCGCTTTCTGGACAGCGTCGGCGCGCCGGGCACGGACATCGAATGGCTGCTCTCGGTGGACGCCGACGGGCTGACCGACCGGTGGGACGTCGCGGACGCCATCCGGGACCGGTACGGGTTGCGCATCCCCTCCATCGATCTGGTCGACGAGCTGCACGACGGGGTGGTGGCGAACACCCGGCTGGATCCCCTGGTCGCCTGCGCGCTGCGGATAGCCGACGACGCGGGCTGGGTGCCGGTGGTGGTCAGCAACGGCGCGGTACGGCAGCAGGACGCGATGATCCGGCGGACGGGTCTGGACCGGTACGTGGCCGACTGGGTGATCTCCGAGGAGGCCGGGGTCAGCAAGCCCAACCCGAGGATCTTCGCGCTGGCCGCCCAGCGCGCCCGGATGCCGCTGCGCGGCGCCTGGGTGGTCGGGGACAGCCCGGAGGCGGACATCGGCGGGGCGGCCGCCGTGGGCCTGCCCAGCGTCTGGCTGCACCGCGGCCGGACCTGGTCGGACAGCCGGTTCGCGCCCACCCGCACGGTGGACGGGCTGATCGCCGCGGTGGCCACCGTGCTCGCCGGCTGAGCCGGCGCGCGGCCCCGCCCGGGCCCGGTTTATTCGGTTGACCCCGCGGCGGCCCGCGGTGAGCATGGGTCCCGCGCGCAGGCGCAGCCGGGCGGTGCCCGGTCGAGGAGAGGAGGTCGGTCATGGCCGTCTTTGCAGGGTCGTTCCACCTGCCTCCATCAGCCTCGATCAAGGGATCACCGAACCCGTGCGTGAACACGACCTCCCGGCGCGCGAGCGCCGTGGCCGCGGCAAGAGCCGCTTCGACGACGACGAACCGCATTTCCTGAAGCACGGCCGGCACGCCGAGCCGGCCCTCACCGAGCCCGACGACGAGCCCGACCCCGAGCACCCCTGGTCCTCCTGGGACGGGGCCGTGCACGGCCCGGAACCGCACCCCGAGTGGCTGGTCACCGAGCTGGCCGCGCGGGACACCGAACTCGGCGTGCTCAAGACCGGCAAGGAGGCGGACGTCCACCTGGTCCGCCGGGCCGTGCCGGAGACCGGCCGGTCCTGCCTGTTGGCGGCGAAACGCTACCGGGACGCCCAGCACCGGCTCTTCCACCGGGACGCCGGCTACCTGGAGGGGCGGCGGGTCCGCCGGTCCCGGGAGAACCGGGCGATGGCCGGGCGGACCGCGTTCGGCCGGCAGATGATCGCCGGGCAGTGGGCGGCGGCCGAGTTCACGGCGCTGTCCCGGCTCTGGGAGATCGGGGCGGAGTCCGGGCGGATCGCCGTGCCGTACCCGGTGCAGCTGCTGGGCACCGAGCTGATGCTGGAGTTCGTGGGGGACGCCGACGAGGGGCAGGCCGCGCCGCGGCTGGCCCAGCTCCGGCCCGAACCGGACGAGCTGCGCGACCTGTGGGAGCAACTGGTCGACGCCCTGGTGGTGCTCGCCCGCGCCGGGTACGCGCACGGCGACCTGTCCCCGTACAACCTGCTGGTGCACCGGGGGCGGCTGGTCATGATCGACCTGCCGCAGGTGGTCGACGTGGTGGCCAACCCGCAGGGGCCCGAGTTCCTCGCCCGGGACGTCCGGGTGGTCGGCGCGTGGTTCGCCGCGCGCGGACTGCCCGCCCCGGACACCGACCCGGCCGCGCTGACCGGGCTGCTGCTGCGCGAGGCGGGCATCGGCTGAGCGGACCGGGTCCCGGGCGGGTGACCACCCGCCCGGGACCCGGGTTCACTGGAGGTAGCGCTCCACCTCCGGCACCGGGCGCTCGCCCTGGGCTTCCGGGTCGCCGTGTGCCTGCCGGGCCGCGCGGCGGCGGCGCAGCAGGTCCCAGCACTGGTCGAGGGATTCCTCCAGCGCCCGCAGCCGTTCCCTGGCCTCGTCATCGGTGCCGGCCTCGTGCTCCTGCGCGGCCGAGCGCAGCCGGTGCTCCTCGTCGACCAGTTCGGAGATCCGGTTCAGGATGGTCTTGTCGTCCATGCCCCTGAGCCTGGCACAGGCCGCCCGGGCACGCCCACATTCTGTTCGGCGTCGGCCCCGACGGCCGGCGCAGCGGCACGCAGGGCGGCGCCCGGCGGGGTAGGGTGCCACCCGATGATCTTCGTGCCGCGCCCGTTCCGTCCGGCCGACGCACCGGCCGTCGCCGCGCTGCTGCGGGCCGCCAACCCGCACGTCCTGGTCAGCCCGGAGCTGATCGCCTGGCAGGCCACCGCCAACCCGCCCGCGGAGCGGTACGCCCTGCTGGTCGCCGAGTCGACCGGGGAGGTGGTCGGCGTCGCGCGTACCGGCTTGCTGCACGAGAGCGCCGAGCCGGGCCTGGGCTTCGCCGACGTGACCGTGCACCCGGGGCGGCGCGGCGGCGGCGTCGGGTCCGCCCTGCTCGCCGCGGCCGAGGAGCGGCTCGTCGGCCTGGGCGCGCGGACGGCGTACGCCAAGGTGGCCGACGATCCGTCGCCGCTCGGCTTCGCCGAGCGGCGCGGCTACCGGCGCGGTCGGCGGGCCCTGTTCCTCCGCCTGGAGCTGGCCACCGCGGCGCTGCCCGACCTGCCGGTGCCGCCCGGGGTGATCCTGGCCTCGGCGGCCGACCTGGCCGATCCGCGCCCGCTGTACGAGGCGGACCTGGACGCCGCCCGCGACGAGCCCGGCGACGTGGGCATGGACGAGATCAGCTATCCCGACTGGCTGGCCGCCTACTGGGACCGTCCGGACCTGGATCGGGCGCTGACCCGGTTGGCCATGGTGGACGATGCGGTCGCGGCGTTCAGCCTCGCCCTGACCGATGGCCGGCGCGGTTACCGGTCCGGGATGACCGGCACCCGGCCCGCCCACCGCCGGGGCGGCCTGGCCGGGCTGGTCAAGGTCGCCGCGCTGCGCGGGGCCCGACGCGCCGGCTTCCGGTACGCGCTCACGACCAACGACGCCGGCAACGACGCGATGCTGACGCTCAACCACCGGCTCGGCTACCGGACGGTCGGCGGCGAGTGGCGATACCTGCGGAACGTTTGCGGCTGAGCACTTCCCTCACCGGTCCATTGTCGACAAAGGGAATGTTGTTGTGTGAGATATTTTCTTCTCCGTCTTCTGATCCGCGGTTCCGGGTGGCATGCTCGGCGACAACATCACGGGTCATGACGGCGCCGCGACGCTGAGTTGACCCAGGGGGGAGCGCACCACGTGGACGAGTCGCATCCGGAGCCCGGAACGACCGGGCAACTTCGTACCGTTCCCCTTCGTCGGATCGTCCCGGGCCTGCTCCGCGATCCCGCCCGGGCGCTGATCGACGCCGGCAACCGGACCGGGGGAGCGGTCGTCCGCCTCAACCTCGGCTCGTTCCGCCCCTACCTGGTCACCCACCCCCGGCACGTGCAGCACGTTCTGCGCGACCGCGCGGAGAACTACGAACGTGCCGGCGACGGGCTGTTCTGGCGGCCGGTCAAGCGGCTGTTCGGCGAGGGAATCCTCGGCGAGGGCCAGATCTGGTCGGCCAGCCGCAGGATGCTCCAGCCGATGTTCACCGCCAAGCGGGTGGAGGCGTTGATCGACGGGATGGCGGAGGCCATCGGCGACGCCGTCGACGAGCTGGGCGAGCCGTCCCGAGCGGGGCGGACCGTCGACATCGGCGTCGAGCAGGCCCGGATCGTGAGCCGCGCGATCATGCGGGTGCTCTTCGCCGACAAGATCTCCGTGCCGGACGCGATGCGGGTGATCGACGCGCAGGACGTCATCGCCACCGCGGTGATCCCCCGGATCATCGTGCCGTTCGCCCCGCTCTCCCTGCCGATGCCGGGCGACCGTCCGTTCCGCCGCGCGGTGCGGATCGTGGACGACGTGCTGGTGCCCATCGTCCGGGCCACCCGGACGGCGGCCGACGACGGCGACGACATCATCTCCACGCTGTGGCGGGCCCGGACCGAGGACGGCCGACCGCTCGACGAGCGGCAGGTCCGCAACGACACCGTGGCGATGTTCGCGGCGACCACGGAGACCACCATCAACGTGCTCACCTGGCTCTGGCCCCACCTGGACCAGCACCCCGACGTCGCCGACCGGCTCTATGCCGAGGTCGACCGGGTGGTGGGCGGCGAACCGGTCCGTCGCGAGCACCTGCGCGACCTGACCTACACCAGGATGGTCCTCGACGAGTTGCTGCGGCTGTACCCGATCGGCTGGATCATCCCGCGCCGCGCGGTCGCCGCGGACGTCATCGACGGCGTGCCGATCGAGGCCGGCGCCACCATGGTGGCGAGCCCGTTGATCACCCAGCGGATGGCCCAGTTCTGGGAGCGGCCGGAGGAGTTCGACCCGGAACGGTTCCGGCCGGAGGCGATTCGCACCCGCCACCGGTACGCCCACTTCCCCTTCGGCGGCGGTCCGCACCAGTGCCTCGGGATGTACCTGTTCTACCTCGAGGCGCAGCTCATCATCGCCACCATGTTGAGCCGGTACCGATTCAGGTTGCGCCGCCCGGGCGTGCCCGGCCTGCGGTTGGCCGCGGCGCTCCGGCCGCGCGAACGGGTCGAGCTGACCCTGCTGGGCGCCCGGAACGCCGACTGAGAGGGAATGACCACAGTGGATGCACAGAGCGGCCGGCTCGCTTCGGCCGCGGAACAGGGGCGGATCTGCGCGCTCGCGGCCCGGGGGCAGCGGGACCTGCAGCGCCGGGTCGCCGCCCAGCCCGACCTCTTTCCCGGCGAGCCCTTCGACGCGGCCCTGCTCAGCAGCATCTCGCTGGCCATGGCGTTCAGCGCGCCGTGGTGCACCGCCGAGGAGCTGGGTATCACCGGTCGCGCGGTCCTCTGGGGCTTCGCCGTCGACTGGCAGGTCGACCACCTGGCCACGTCCCGGTCGGAGATCGACCGGATCACGAAGGCGTGCCTGACCGTGGCCGACGGCGCCGCGGCCGAGGACCCGCTGGGTCGCTTCCTCGCCGAACTGCGCGACGACCTCGCCGCCACCCCGGGCTTCGCCGGGCTGCGCGGGCTGTGGCGGGAGGAGATCGACCGCACCCTGACCGCCATGGGCCGCGAGTGGGACTGGAAGACCGCGGTGAAGGACGGGACGGGTCCACCCACCCTGACCGAGTACCTGGACAACGCCGACAATCTGGCGGCCACGGTGGTCAACGTCGCCCACTGGATCCACACCGGAACCCCCGAGACACACCGCCGGCTGCCCCGACTCGTGACCGTGAGCGACGAGGTGCAACGGGCTCTGCGGTTGGTCAACGACCTGGCCACCTATCAGCGCGACCTCGAATGGGGGGACCTCAACGCGATCATGCTGGTGGACGACCGTACGGAGATCGAACGGCGGACGGCGGCGCAGATCGACCACTGTCGGCACCTGCTGGCCGAGCTGGCGGCCGACTGCCCCCGGGAGGCCGACTACCTCACCCGGCAGCTCGGCTTCACCAGCGGCTTCTACCGCCTCACCGACTTCTGGGGAGCCCGGTGAGCGTCGTCGCCGACCGCCGGGCGGCCGCCCACCCGGGCGGTGGCGGAGCGCCGCCCGGCGACGGGCACTCCGGTCGGGTCCGGGACCTGATCGCGGCGATGGCGCGCAACCCGTCCGGGGAGACTTCCGCCTCGGTCTACGAGACCGCCCGCCTGGTCGCCCTCGCGCCCTGGCTGCCCGGCCACGACGTGCGGATCGACTGGCTGCTCGACCGGCAGCGGGCCGACGGTGGCTGGGGCGGCCCGGACGGCTACGCCCTGGTGCCGAGCCTGAGCGCCACCGAGGCGCTGTTGACGGTGCTCCGGCGCGGCGACCACGGGCCGTGGCCGGCCACGGCACTGGTCCGCGCCGCGGACCGGGGCCTGCGCTTCGTGGCCGGTCACCTCGGCGACCCGGCCGCGCCGGCACTGCCCGACCTGCCGGCCACCGATCTGATCGTGCCGGCGCTGGTCGAGTCGATCGACGGGCAGCTGAACCGCCCGGAGGGTCCTCCGACGGGTCTCCAGGGGTGGCGGGACCGGCCCCGGCTGCCCCTCCCGGCCGGCCTGGACTCCGGCCGCCTGGACCGGGTACGCGGCCTGCTGGGCGCCGGCCGAGCGGTCCCCGAGAAGCTGGCGCACGCCCTCGAGGTGGGCGGCGACCGGGCCTGTCGGGCGGCCGGCGTCTCGCCGGTGGGCCCGGGAACGATCGGCGCCTCACCGGCGGCGACCGCCGCCTGGATCGGGCGCCGGGCCGACGACCCCGGCGGACCCGCCCCGGCGTACCTGCGGGACGTCGGCCGGGGTGGGCCGGTGCCCTGCGCCACCCCGATCGCCGTCTTCGAACGCGCGTGGGTGCTCGCCATCCTCGCCCGGGCGGGGGTGCCGGCGACAGTGCCGGCCGCGCTGGTCGCCGAGCTGCGGGCCGCCGTCGGTTCGGCCGGCGCCGCCACCGGGCCCGGCCTGCCGGCCGACGCCGACACCACCTCGGTGACCCTGTACGCCCTGGCCCGGCTGGGCCTGCCGGTCGACCCGTCCAGCCTCTGGTCCTACGACACCGGCGCCCACTTCTGCACCTGGCCCGGGGAGGACGGGGCCTCGGTCACCACCAACGCCCACGTCCTCGACGCCCTCGGGCACCACCTCACGCACGGCGGGACGGCCGTCCACCCCCGCGCGGCGGGCGCGGCGGACCGGGTCGCCGCCTGGCTGGTCGCCGGACAGCAGGCCGACGGGCGGTGGTGCGACCGGTGGCACGCCTCGCCCTACTACGCCACGTACTGTGCCGTGCTCGCCCTGAGTGACCACGCCGGGAGCGCCGGGGCGCGAACCGCCGTCGGGCGGGCCACCGACTGGCTGCTGGACACCCAGCGGCCGGACGGCTCCTGGGGACGGTGGGCCGGCACCGCGGAGGAGACCGCGTACGCCCTGCTGGCCCTGCTGGCCACCGACCGCTCGTCCGAGGCGGCGGTCGTCGCGGCGGTCGCCGCCGGCCGCCACCGATTGTCCGAACTGGACGGCCGGGACGGAGAGCCGGCGTTGTGGCACGACAAGGACCTGTACCGACCGACGTTGATCGTGCGTGCGGCGGTGCTCGCGGCGCTGTGGACCGGCGACGCAACAGGCGACGCGGCACCCCTCGGTACCCTGCCATGATCAGCATCGCTTGAGTCAGCTTCTGGACACTGCTAGCGTGCGCCGGGGTCGATCGGATCGTCGACGACTCATCTCGGGCACGTGATTCGAATACCCGGCCAGGACGGTGTGATGGGTTCCCGCAGTACGAATCTCCGTACCAAAGTCATCGCCCTGCTCGTGTCGCTGATCGCCCTGTGGGCCTTCGCGGCGTGGGTGACCGTACGGGACGGCTTCAATCTGCTCGGCGTCCAGACGCTCAACGCGCGGGTCTTCGAGCCGAGCGATCCGCTGCTGCTCCAGCTGCAGAACGAGCGGCGGCTTTCGCTGTCGTACCTGGGCCAGCCCGACCCGGACCAGCTCAAGGAGTTGGGCGCGCAGCGGCAGCGGACCGACGAGACGGCCACCGCGCTGTGGCGGTCCACCCAGGACTGGCGGACCGAGCTGCCGGCGAGCGAGCAGCTCGAACAGCGGATCGCCGCGCTCCGGACGGAGGTCGAGCAGCTCGGCGACATCCGGGCCGAGGTGGGAAGGCGGACCATCGACCGGACCGCGACGCTGGCCGCGTACAACGAGGCGATCGACGCGATCTTCGGGGTCTTCGACGCGCTCAGCGGTCTGGACGACGACCAGATCGCCCGGGACACCGCCGCGCTGATCGACCTCAACCGGGCCCGGGAGCTGCTGTCGCAGGAGGACGCGCTGCTGACGGGCGTCCTGGCGGCCAACCGGATGACCGTGGCCGAGCAGACCACCTTCGCCCGGCTGGTCGGTGCGCAGCGCTACCTCGCCGGACGCACCGGGAACGACCTGTCCTCGACAGACCGGGACCGCTACCAGACGATGGTCGACGGCGCCGCGTTCCGGCAGCTGCGCGGCCTGGAGGACCGGGTGCTGGCGGCCAAGGGCAGCGAGATCAGGCCACCCGTGTCGGCGCCCGCGTGGCAGGTCGCCGCCCCGCAGGCGATGGAGGACCTGCGCAAGGTCATTCTCGCCGGTGGCGAGGACATCGTGTCCCGGGCGACCCCGGTCGCCGTCATGGTGATCGTGCGGCTGGTGCTGGCGGCCGGCCTCGGCCTGCTCGCCGTCATCGCGTCCATCGTGGTGTCGATCACCACCGCCCGATCGCTGGTCCGGCAGCTCGAACGGCTGCGTGAGGCCGCGTTCCGGCTGGCCAACGAGCGGCTGCCCGGCGTGGTGGAGCGGCTGGGCCGGGGCGAGGAGGTCGACGTCGCCCGGGAGGCACCGCCGCTGGAGTTCGGCGACGACGAGATCGGTCAGGTGGGCAAGGCCTTCAACGCGGTGCAGGAGACCGCGATCCGGACCGCCGTCGAGCAGGCCGAGCTGCGCCGCAGCGTCCGCGAGGTGTTCCTCAGCCTGGCTCGGCGCACCCAGGCCCTGGTGCACCGCCAGCTCACCCTGCTCGACGCGATGGAGCGCCGCGAGCACGACGCCGAGGAGCTGGAGGACCTGTTCCGGGTCGACCACCTGGCCACCCGGATGCGGCGCAACGCCGAGAACCTGATCGTGCTCTCCGGCTCCACCCCCGGCCGGTCCTGGCGCCGCAACGTGCCGATGGTCGACGTGGTCCGCGGCGCGGTGGCCGAGGTCGAGGACTACACCCGGGTGAACGTGCTGCCGCTGGGCCCGGTGTCGCTCGCCGGCCGGGCCGTCGGTGACGTCATCCACCTGCTGGCCGAGTTGATCGAGAACGGACTGTCGTTCTCGCCCCCGCACACCACCGTCGAGGTGCGCGGCCAGGTGGTGGCCAACGGGTTCGCCATCGAGATCGAGGACCGCGGCCTCGGCATGACCGACGAGGACCTCGCCGCCGCCAACCACCGGATCGTCGACCGGTCCGAACTGAACCTCGCCAACGCCGCCCGGCTCGGCCTCTACGTGGTCAGCCGGCTCACCGAGCGGCACGGCGTACGGGTGCAGCTCAAGGAGTCCGCGTACGGCGGGACCACGGCGGTGGTGCTGATCCCGCTCGACCTGGTCACCGACGACGGCCCCGACCCGGTCACCTCAGGCGGGTTCCGGGCAGGCTCGGGGACCGGCGGGCCGGTCGCGGTCGGCGCCGGGACGGGACGGTCCGAGCCGACCGGCGAGCAGCCGGCCAGCCCGGTGGCGCTGGTGGAGCCGCCCCGGCCGAGCACGCCGGAGGACGGGCGTCCGGATGGCGCCGCGGACGACGTGCCCTCCGAGACGGACCCGGTACCCGGTCGCGTCGCGGCCGGGCCGGACGAGCCCGCGGTCCCGGAGACGGGGCTGCCGACGCGTGCCCGGCGGCGGACCGGCCTGCCGGGGCTGGACGGTCCGACCTACCCGACCGGGCTGCCGGTGACGACCGCGCGGCCCACCGGGGACGCCGCCGCACCGGCGGCGGCCGATCCCGCACCGGTCGCCACGGCCGGCCCCGAGTCGGCCCGGACGGACTCCGGGCTGCCGGTGCGGGTACGGCAGGCGAGCATCGTGCCGGAGCTGCGTGACGAACCGTCCGCTTCGGACGCTGACTCGGACGACGACACGGTACGCCCGCCCGAGCAGGTGCGCCGGATGATGAGCTCCTACCAGAGCGGCACCCGACGCGGCCGGACGGACGCGGCGCGGCTGCTCGGCGGTGCGACGCGCGGGTCCGAGAGCGCGCCGGACACCGCGGACGAACAGGCGACCTGAGGACGACGTCGGTCCGGCCCGATACGGCCGGTACGGCGGAGCGAGCACGGCGACACCAGCCGGGGGAGAAGAGGACGACGAGTGGCGCAGAAGACGGCTTCGAGCGCGGACCTGACGTGGTTGCTGGATGATCTGGTCGGCCGGGTGAAGCAGGCGGAACACGCCGTGGCGCTCTCCACCGACGGCCTGCTGATGGCCTCCTCACAGGGCCTGAGTCGGGACGACGGCGAGCATCTGGCGGCGATGGCGGCCGGCATCCAGAGCCTGGCCCGGGGTGCGGGCAAGCGGTTCGGCGGTGGCCAGGTGCAGCAGACCATCATCGAGATGCAGTCGTCGTTCCTGTTCGTCACGGCGGCCGGTCGCAACGCCTGCCTGGCGGTGCTGGCCTCCGAGGACGCCGACGTGGGTCTGATCGCGTACGAGATGGCGATGCTGGTCACCCGGGTCGGGAGATTCGTCGCCTCGCCGACCCGAGGGCCCGAGCAGCCGACCGGAGAGACCCCGGCGCGATGACCGTCCAGGGGGACTCCGCGGAGCAGGAGTGGGTGGACGACCACGCGGGCCCGGTGGTGCGCCCGTACGCGGTCACCCGGGGCCGGGCCCGCCCGGTCACCGGCACGTTCGACCTGATCTCCCTGGTGATGGCGACCCGGGCCGACGTGGCGTCGGAGTCGGGGCTGGGCCCCGAGCACGTGGCCATCGTCGGCCTCTGCCAGCGGATGCAGTCCGTGGCGGAGATCGCCGCCCACCTCGACCTGCCGGTGGGCACCGTCCGAGTCCTCCTCGGCGACCTGGTGGCCCGCAACCTGGTGCAGGTCCGTGAGCCGCGCGCCACCACCGCCGGCCTTCCCGACGACAGCGTTTTCGAGGCGGTTATCAATGGACTTCGGGCCCTCTGAGCGGCCGGCGGGAGCGGCCCCGCTGCCCACCGCGATCAAGATCTTGATCGCCGGTGGTTTCGGCGTGGGCAAGACCACCATGGTCGGCGCGGTCAGCGAGACCCGTCCGCTGCGGACGGAGGAGGTGCTGACCGAGACGGGGGTGGGGATCGACGACCTCTCCGGCGTGGAGGAGAAGGGCACCACCACGGTCGCGATGGACTTCGGTCGGATCACCATCAGCGACGACCTGGTGCTCTACGTCTTCGGCACCCCCGGCCAGGACCGGTTCTGGTTCGTCTGGGACGAGTTGGCGCTGGGCGCCATCGGGGCGGTGGTGCTCGCCGACACCCGCCGGCTGGCCGACTGCTTCCCGTCGATCGACTACTTCGAGGGCCGGGGCACGCCCTTCGTGGTGGCGGTGAACTGCTTCGAGGGCGCCCGGCAGCACCGGCTGGACGAGGTGCAGGCGGCGCTCAACCTCGACCCCGGGGTGCCGGTGGTGCTCTGCGACGCCCGGCAGCGGGAGTCGAGCAAGGAGGTGCTCATCACGCTGCTGGAGCACGCCATGAAGACCCGCGAGGCCCGCCGCCGGGCCGTCGACTGACCCTCCGGACGCCGAAGGGCCCCTCCCCGCGGTCGCGGGAAGGGGCCCTCTTCGCTGGTACGTCAGCTGGCGATCATGCGACGCAGCACGTACTGCAGGATGCCGCCGTGCCGGTAGTAGTCCGCCTCACCGGGGGTGTCGATCCGGACCACGGCGTCGAACTCCACGCCGGTGTCGGTGGTGACCTTCACCGTGCGCGGGGTGTCGCCGTCGTTCAGCGCGGTCACCCCGGCGATGGAGAAGGTCTCCGTGCCGGTCAGGCCGAGCGACTCCGCGGTGGTGTCCACCGGGAACTGCAGCGGCAGGACGCCCATGCCGATCAGGTTCGAGCGGTGGATCCGCTCGTACGACTCGGCGATGACCGCCCGGACGCCGAGCAGCATCGTGCCCTTGGCCGCCCAGTCGCGCGACGAGCCGGAGCCGTACTCCTTGCCGGCCAGGATGACCAGCGGGACGCCCGCCTCCTGGTACGCCATGGAGGCGTCGTAGATCGACGTCTGCTCGCCGGTCAGGTGGTTGACGGTGAAGCCGCCCTCCACCCCCGGGACGAGCTGGTTGCGCAGCCGGATGTTGGCGAAGGTGCCCCGGATCATCACCTCGTGGTTGCCCCGCCGGGAGCCGTACGAGTTGAACTCGTGGCGCGGCACGCCGTGCTCGGCGAGGTACTTCCCGGCCGGGGAGTCGGCCTTGATCGAGCCGGCCGGGGAGATGTGGTCGGTGGTCACCGAGTCGCCGAGCTTGGCCAGCACCCGCGCTGGACCGATATCGGAAACAGGCGCCGGCAGGCGCCCCATGCCCTCGAAGTACGGGGGCTTGCGGACGTAGGTGCTGTCGCCCGCCCAGGCGAAGGTGTCGCCGGTCGGGGTCGGCAGCGACTGCCAGCGCTCGTCACCGGCGAAGACGTCGGCGTACGCGGCGCTGAACCCGGTGGCGCCGATCGCCTGGGCGATGACGTCCTGGATCTCGGCGCTGTTCGGCCAGATGTCGCGCAGGAAGACCGGGTCGCCCTGGCTGTCCTCGCCGAGCGGCTCGTTGGCCAGGTCGATGTCCATCGTGCCGGCCAGCGCGTACGCGACCACCAGCGGCGGGGACGCCAGGTAGTTCATCTTGACGTCCGGGTTGATCCGGCCCTCGAAGTTCCGGTTGCCGGAGAGCACGGAGACGACGGCAAGGTCGCCCTCGTTGACCGCGGCGGAGACCTCCTCCGGCAGCGGGCCGGAGTTGCCGATGCAGGTGGTGCAGCCGTAGCCGACCAGGTTGAAGCCGAGCTTGTCCAGGTACGGCGTGAGGCCGGCGCGCTCGTAGTAGTCCATGACGACCTTGGAGCCGGGCGCCAGGGTGGTCTTCACCCACGGCTTGCGGGTCAGGCCCTTGTCGACCGCGTTGCGGGCGAGCAGCGCGGCGCCGATCATCACCTGCGGGTTGGAGGTGTTGGTGCAGGAGGTGATCGCGGCGATCACCACGGCGCCGTGGTCCAGCTCGTACTCGACGCCGTCGGCGCTGGTCACCCGGACCGGGTTGGTGGCGCGCCCGCCGGCGCCGGCCGCGGCGGTCTCCAGGTCGCGCGGCTCGTCGGCCGGGTCGCTGAACTCGTTGGCCGGCGGATCGCTGGCTGGGAAGGACTCGGCACTGGCCTCGTCGGCCGGGCCGTTGGCGCCGCGCGGCAGTTGCTCGCGGGCGACGCCCGGTTTGAGGTCGCGCTCACCGGCGGAGTCGTCCGCCACGTAGTCGGTCAGCGCGCCGCGGAACAGCGTCTTGGCGCTGCCCAGCGGCACCCGGTCCTGGGGGCGCTTCGGGCCGGCCAGGGATGGTTCGATGGTGCCGAGGTCCAGCTCCAGGCGCTCCGAGTACTCCGGCTCGCGGTTCGGGTCGTGCCAGAGGCCCTGCTCCTTGGCGTACGCCTCGACGAGCGCGACCTGCTGCGGGTCGCGGCCGGTCAGCTGCAGGTAGCGGATGGTCTCGGCGTCGATCGGGAAGATCGCGACGGTGGAGCCGTACTCCGGGGACATGTTGCCGATGGTGGCCCGATTGGCCAGCGGCACGGCGCTCACGCCGGGGCCGTAGAACTCGACGAACTTGCCGACCACGCCGTGCTTGCGCAGCATCTCGGTGATGGTGAGCACCAGGTCGGTGGCGGTGGTGCCGGCCGGCATCTCGCCGGAGAGCTTGAAGCCGACGACCCGCGGGATCAGCATGCTGACCGGCTGGCCGAGCATCGCGGCCTCGGCCTCGATGCCGCCGACGCCCCAGCCCAGCACGCCCAGGCCGTTGACCATGGTGGTGTGCGAGTCGGTGCCGACCACGGTGTCCGGGTACGCCTGGCCGTTGCGCTCCATGATCGTACGGGCCAGGTACTCGATGTTGACCTGGTGCACGATGCCGGTGCCGGGCGGGACGACCTTGAACTCGTTGAACGCGGTCTGGCCCCAGCGCAGGAACTGGTAGCGCTCCTTGTTGCGCTCGTACTCCAGGTCGACGTTGCGCTGGAAGGCGTCCTCGCGGCCGAACAGGTCGGCGATGACGGAGTGGTCGATGACCAGCTCGGCCGGGGCGAGCGGGTTCACCTTGGTGGCGTCGCCGCCCAGGTCCCGGACCGCCTCGCGCATGGTGGCCAGGTCGACCACGCAGGGCACGCCGGTGAAGTCCTGCATGAGCACCCGCGCCGGGGTGAACTGGATCTCCACGCTCGGGGCGGCGGTGGGGTCCCAGCCGCCGAGCTCGCGGATGTGGTCGGCGGTGATGTTCGCGCCGTCCTCCGTCCGCAGCAGGTTCTCCAGGAGGATCTTCAAGCTGTAGGGCAGCCGGTCGTGGCCCTCCACCTTGTCGATCTTGAAAATCTCGTAGCTCGCGTCTCCGACGCGTAGCTGGGTCTTCGCACCGAAGGTGTCGAGGCTCGCCACGTCGTACTCCTTCACACCAGCGACCGTGAGTAGTCCTGAGCAGTCTGTCGCACCGGCCGGGGGGACGCCCGGGTTAGGTGACACTTACCGCCGATTCTCGCTTTCAATAAAACCGTACGTCCGTCTTGCTATTGACGCAACCTCATGCCACGGTTCGGGACGAGGAGGTGCCATCATGATCCATCACGTCCTGCTCGCCTGCCCACCCGGCTCCGAGGCCGCGTCCCGGGCGTTCTACGCCGTTTTCACACCCACGACCCGCACGGCAACCGCCTCGAGTTCCTCGCCCCGATCGCCGGCTGACGCCCGCCCAGCCTCGCGGACGGCCAGGGGGAGCGCTCCTCGGGCCGTCTGTCGACGGGCGCCGGCCCGGACGGGCGGTCCGTCCTTGAGCGGGCGGCTCGGACGCCGCGGCGCGGGTAGGGTTCGGGGTCGGACCGGAAGGGGTGGCGGGTGGTCGACGTACAGCACTGGCTCTCGGCGCTGCCGCCGGGCCTGGTCTACCTGATCGTCGCCGGGGTGATCGGCGTGGAGAGCATGGGCGTGCCGCTGCCCGGCGAGATCGTCCTGGTCAGCTCCGCCCTGCTCGCCGCGGCGGGCGTGGTCGAGCCGGAGTGGGTCGCCACCGCCGCGGCTGCCGGCGCCATCGTCGGCGACTCGGTCGGGTACGCGGTGGGCCGCCGGGGTGGGCGTCCGCTGCTGGCCCGGCTCGGCCGGCGCTTCCCCCGACATCTCGGCCCCGCGCAGATCGCCCGCGCCGAACAGAGCTTCGCCCGGCACGGTGTCTGGGCGGTCTTCTTCGGCCGCTTCGTGGCGCTGCTGCGGATCCTCGCCGGCCCGCTGGCCGGCGCGCTGCACGTGCCGTACCGCCGGTTCCTGGTGGCGAACGCGGCCGGCGGCCTGGTCTGGGCCTTCGGCACCACCTACCTGCTCTTCAGCGTGGGCCGGGCGGCCGAGCACTGGCTCAAGGACATCTCCTGGGCCGGTCTCGTCGTCGCGATCCTCGCCGGGCTGGCCAGCACCTGGTGGCTGCGCCGCCGGGCCCATCGGCTCGGCCCGGCGGAGGCGGCCGACGAGGCCGAGCCGGTCCGCGCCGGCAGCGACCGCTGACCCGGCGCTCGGATACGACGAAAGGGCCGGCACCCGGGTGGGGGTCGGCCCTTTCGGGTTGGTGCTGGTTGGGTCAGGAGGCGGTGTAGCCGCGG
>NZ_JBHSBP010000006.1:0-130200 GCF_042650725.1 Micromonospora sp. GCM10011541 | reverse complement strand
GTATGGACGTTACGCCCGTGTCATCCCCACTCGGCCGCCGAACCTTGCTGAGATCACCTCATTAGAACCCACGACCCGCTCGGGGCACAGATGGGGCACAAGACACCGTCAAACGTTGGCAAGCAGCCGGCAGTACCGTGAGGTACCAACGCCGCCTGACCAGGAGCGCAGGCATGTTGGCGCAGGTCATCGGCGAGCCGGTCTAAGTTCCGCTTCAACGTCTGACGGTCGGCCTCGCTCACCCTTCCAATCGATGCGCCCAGTAGATCTGGTTGTCGGATCCGATGTAGACCACGGCTAGGAGTAGGTCCGACATTGCGATAGGCCCGGTGACGGCTGGTAGCCGCGGATCCCGTACCGGCGGGAAGTGTGCCACGAAGGTCAGCGGTGACGCTTCCTGGTCGTTCGCCCAGACGACGCTGCCTTCACTAAGCCACTCGGTCTCCCCGATCTTTTTGTCGCCCATGCCTCTCAACCACGGGTAGCGTTCTGCGATCTTGTTCTGCGGTCCGCCACCCCCGACTCCAGCCGGGTACGCGTCCCTCGGCCAGTCGTGTCGTAGCGAGATCGAGGGCAGGCGGTTCGAGCGCTTGTCGATGAGTACGACCATGAGGAAGCCGTCGAGCGGTTCGGGTGGGGGGCGCCAGGAGACTCGACCGAGCACCATCTGGACCTTTGGCTCCAACGATGGCGCGTAGCCCACGGGTCGGCCGAGTGCCGTCTGGGACTGCGTGTAGCCGACCAACTCAAGTGACGACTGCAGCGACAGTGCTTCCGGACCGAACGGGGGGCGGTTGTGCCACCAGCGCCAGCCGGCGTTGGCGGCCAATGCCAGGACGACAACCAGCGCCACCGCAAAGGCCTGCCGAGTTTTCCGCCTTTTCATGGTCAACAGTGAAGCAGTAGGAATCTAGCGGAGCGTGCCCGGTCCGTGCCCGATGCAGGGGTCAACCAGGGCATGCAGAAGGCTGCGGGGACCATGTCCCACGCAGACGATGACGTGTGCGACCGCAGCGTGCGGCCGCCGAAGCCCGAGATCCATGCGATTCCCAAGCTGAGGTTAGGCACCTTCCAAGCTGACGGTGTTGAGCAGGGGGATGTGGACGGAGCGAACTGAGGCCCAGGCCTGGCGGTACTGCGGTCCACCGGTCGCCGCGCACCGCTCGGCGCTCAGCGTGGAACATAGCCGTTTGCAGAGCGGACCGACAGGCGGAAGCCCATCGGCACCCGCTGGTGACGAGGCAGACCGAGCACCTCGTAGTCGACCGCGAGGTCATCGAAGAACAGCCCTGATCCGGGGGCCATCTCCACGTCCGGGATCGTGATCGTGACGAAGACCGGCAGCTCTGCGCCCGCCGCCACCCTGATCGACTGGAACGCTACCGCCGCAGCCGGGTCGAATATGGCGCTGGCCTCATCGGCGTGGGTTACCGCCAGGCGGGCGATCTTGAACACGTGCTGATCAGCAGGACCGTCATCGACCGCGATGCCGGTAATCGTCACCGGCCATCGACCGGGATTGCGGATGGACGCGCCGAACGTGACCCGCCTTCCGGGATTGAAGGCGAACCGCAGCTCCGTCCTCCGCCCTTCCGGGCGGGACTCCGCGTCAGCCCCGTGCCACCACGAGCTGCCGTGATCGAGGCGATGGCCGATGGTTGCCGACAGATACCCGGCGCACAGTGCGACAGCCAGCGCCGCGGCGACCAGGAGCCGCCGACGGCGCGTCACAGCAGGCCTCCGCGTGGTTCCCGGTTGGTTGGGTGCTTCGGCCGGACGCCTCGCACCCCGAAGATATGGAAGGCCGCTGATAGAGCGACCCAGCAGGCTGCCATGAGCACAAACAGCACCTGGGGTGGCTCCCAGCCGAGGTGGATCCAGATGCCTATGGCGAGCCAGGCCGATGCGGCTGCGCCGAACGACGCCCACCAGGGCACATCCCGTCGCCGCATGGAAGCCAGTGTATGTCCATCCGCTGGGTGACAAAATGAGTGACGATCGGCGCGGACGCCAGCGGACAAGCCTGGACGGTGACGGACCATTTCGGCAGGCCAAGTGCCAGGAAGCAGCAGCTCTGGGGGCCATGTTGGTTGCCCGGGGGTCAAGGGGTCGGGGGCCGGTGTCCTCGCCGATTACAGGTAGTCACGCCAGAAGGCCACGGTCACCCTGGGCTCCCGGAACTCTTGGTCGATGTAGTGGGCGAGGTCGTGGCCGTACACGATGGTGTCGGTGAGTCGGTGGATGGACAGCACCGGATGCCCAAAGGAGCCGCGGCCGACCGGCAGGTAGCGGTGGGCGTACACGGGAACCATCCGTGGAACGTTGGCGAGGAGTCGCTTCGCCTTGGCCATGCGCCGGACGAGGTCGTGAGGGCGATTGCCCCACCCGGGTGGCCACTCGCCGTGCTGGATGTCGTCGAGCGCGGCTGTGAGCGGCCAGTCAACCTGCTCTTGCAGGCTGGTGGAGTCGAGCTGACGCCAGTTCGGCCAGCCCCAACTTGCCTTGTCGGGGTGGTCATCGTGGCCAGGTGTCCAGACTGGCAGCCCGGCCGCGAGGAAGGCGCGGTGGTCGTCGGCGAACTCGAAGCCGAACCGTCGCTCGATGCTGACGAACTCGGCGTCGGTGAGCCCCGGTTGGATGTCCACCAGGTCCAGCTTGGCTAACCGGCGAGCGGCCTCGATACCCAATGCGACACCGGCACCATTCGTCACCGGAGAAGCGTAGCGACGTGGCCGCCGCGCGCGGGTGATGGGAGGCGCGGGAGCAGCAGAGAGGCAGCGAATGCTTCGGCAACCGATAACACCGGAAGTGGCTGGAGCGCAAAACAACGTGCATGGACTGACGGCTTCCGGCAGCGACGACAGCCGTTGGTGCCCCGCAGCCGCGTTCGGGACGAAGAGTTCGTGCCGCCGCTGCCAGCCGAGGCAGCGACAAGGCAGCGAAGCCCCAAGCGGCAGGCGCAACATGGGCTGCCGCATGACGGCAGCATGACGACAACAGGAGCCGACGCCGAGCACCTGGCCCTGCACTTGGCGGTCGGCCGCAGATCGCCGGAGTGCCTCCGACCGCTGCCGCCTGCATCTGAAAATCGGAAGGTCGGCGGTTCGACCCCGCCCCTGGCCACATAGCCTTTCGCCGGGCTACAGGAGCGCCGATCAGCGGAAACGCCGGTCGGCGCTCCGCTTTTGCCCCGGAAGCCCGGCCGTCCGGTCTGACCCTCGTTGACCCCGGAATCCCTCTGATGGCCGCCCCTTGTTGCACGGGGATTGCACGGACCCGCCGGCACGTCCTGGCCGACGTTCAGGCGGTGGAGACCACTGTCGTCCCCTAGCATCATGATTGCTACTGGATCGTATCCTCCGGGTCATGGCCGTTGATCCACCCAGCTCCCGCCCGCCCCTGGGCCTCGTGCCGCGCAGGTTGATCGCGGCGCTGCTGGTGCTCGGGGTGATACTGCCGTCTTTCATCATCCGTGAGCTGATCGAGGCCACGATGGGAAGCGGCCCGCTGGCCGATATCGGCTGGATAGCAGTTCCGGTAGCGGCAACGGCCTGGCTTGCGCCGCGTGCTTCCTACCGCCGCCGCGATGCACTGTTGTGGTTGGTTGGCCCGGGCCTCTTCATCTTCGCGGTGATCGCCTGGCGGCTGGCCTTCTTGCCCTACCGCGATTGGACGCCTCGCCCCGATGAGGCATCCCGCGTCCGCTGGCTTCGCGATCCACGGCACGCCGGGTTGTGGTACCTGCCTGGGGAAGCAAAGTAGGTGGAGTCGGCCAGCTGGTTGAAAGCGGATCTCCTCGTCGGGCAGTCGTAGACCGTCCAGCCTCCCCGGACGGGAACAAGGTGGAGCGCCCTACGTCCGAACGACCTTGGCCCCGTTCGGGGAGGCTGGTAGCCCTTGTGGTGCCCGGCGAGGTGATCCGCGGCGGCATCTCTAAGGAGGGTCGGGGTTCGGGGCAGAGCCCCGGGGTCTTGGTGATCTGTCCTCCCTCAGGGTGGCCGGCCGGCCCGGCCGATGCCGGCTGGAGGTCGCCAGCCGGGGCCGGGCCGGCGCGGCCCGCTTGCGGGCCGCCTTTGACCACAAAGGGCATCGGAATGAGTGACGTGGCTTGCTGGATCAGCAGAGCGCCGCTGATCGAGGCAACGCCGACACCGACGCGAACGGATCGAGATGGGTCCACCTGCGCCGGACGTCCAAACCGAAGCCATCGGGGAAGCCGTCGCCCCGTGGCGAGGCGAACACTGAGTACGAGCAAGAAGAGGAAGAAGACCACGAACACCAGCTGGATGCCGGGGGATGCACGGTCTCCCTCACTCAGGTTCATGCGGCCATCGTTCAGGCCATGTCAAGCCGTGTCGCACAAGCCGTTGCACGAGGGGTCCCGACGGCTTCCTGACCTGCGGAAATGCGGGTGCCTGAAAATCGGAAGGTCGGCGGTTCGACCCCGCCCCTGGCCACATAGCCTTTCGCCGGGCTACAGGAGCGCCGACCAGCGGAGACGCCGGTCGGCGCTCTGCTTTTGCCCCCGCACGTCCCGGCTGTCCGGTCTCCCCGTTGTCGACACCGCCGGTGCGGCTGGTCAATTTCGGTTGCCGGACCTGCCTGAGGTGGGGTTACCTGCGGCCATGCCGCGGGACCCCGCCGATCGTGTCGACTCGTACTTCGTCTGCGCCACCCCGCGCACCGGCAGTTCGCTACTGCTCGGGTTGCTGGAGTCCACCGGTGTCGCCGGCCGTCCCCAGGCGTACTTCCGCGCGCCGGACGAGTTGCGGTGGGCCGACCGGTGGCAGCTTCCCCGCACCGCCGAGGGTGGCTTCGACTACGCGGACTACGTGCGAGCCGCGCTCGCCGCCGGCCGGACCGAGAACGGCGTGTTCGGCGCGAAGCTCATGTGGGGCACGCTGGACGAGGTGGTCGAGAAGCTCGCCGCGAGCCACCCCGACCTTGCCGGCAACGAGGTCGCGCTGCTGAACCGGGCGTTCGGCCGCACCCGCTTCGTGCTGTTGCGCCGGGACGACGTACTGGCCCAGGCGGTGTCCTGGCTGCGCGCCGAGCAGACCGACAGCTGGTTCATCGGCGGCAACGGAGAGATCGGCGGCAACGCCGGCAACGGGCGGCCACCCCGCTTCGACGCGGACGGGATCAGACACCTCATCGAGATGATCACGGAGCACAACGCGGCCTGGGAGGCGTGGTTCGCCTCGTGGGGGATCCGGCCGCACGTCGTGCGCTACGAGGAACTCGACGCGGACATGGTCGACACCACGCGCCGCATCCTCGACTTCCTCGGGCTCGACGCGCCGGCGGGATGCCCCATCGCGCCCCGGCACCAGCGCCAGAGCGACGAGCTCAACCGGCAGTGGACCGAGCGGTACCGCGCAGCGGTCGCCGACTGCTGATCGTCTCGGTCGGGTCTGGCCCGCACCACGGGGTGAGGGATCGGTCGCTGGTCCCGGCCATCGTCCGGCGCACAGGGCGCTCGCTAACGCTTCGGACGTTGCTGCCGGTGCTGGCCCATGCCGCCCTGGATCGTCTCCCAGACGCTCCGGCCGGCCTGGCGCAGCGTCTCACCCGCCTGACCGGCCACCTGGGCCGCTCCGGAGGCTCCCGGCGGGCCGGCGCCGGCCCGTCCGCCCCGGGAGCGCTCGCCCTCGGCGTCCTCCGGCCGTTCCCCGGTTTCCGCCCCACCGTTACCCGGGGACGGCTTCCCGGGCCCGGCACCCAGCTCCCCGGTCTCCGCCCCACCCGCGGTCGAACCCGCCGACGGCTGCTGTCCTCCACCGCCACCACCGGACGGCACCCCGGCCTGACCGCCACCCGGCCCGCCCTGGCCGCCGGCGGACGGGCCGGTCGGTGGCTGCGGCGACCGGGCGCCGGACGGTGGCGTCGGCACGCCGGGCGTCGGCTCGCCGGTGCGCTCCCGCAGCGACCTGTCCGCCACCGCACCGACCGCACCGACCCGCTGCCCCACCTGGCCGGCCTGCTGCCCCACCTGGCCGAGCAGCGGACTCGCGGCCCCGGCGAGCTGCTGGGCGGACCGGTTGACGTCGTCGATGCTGGTCTCCGCCGTCCGGGCCAGCGCCTCGATGATCTGGGGATTGCGGTCGATCGTGGTCAGCGCCCGGTCCAGGATCGTCAGCAGCTTCTCCAGCCGGACCTTGAGCAGCGCCTCGGCGTGCACGCCGGTGATGTCCAGTTCCACGCCTTCCAGGTGCACCCGGACCCCGGCATCGAGCTGGAGGAGGTTGGCCAGCCGGGCGCGCAGCGACAGGTCGGCGTCGAGCCCGTCGACCGCCAGCCGGATCGAGTCGACCGACACCTCCGGCACGTCGAGCAGGACGTCGGGCTCGGTCGACCCGATCTGCTGGTGGGCCAGCCGCTCGCTGGTCGGGTCCGGTTCCCGTTCGCTCGCTCCGCTCTCGCTCATGCTCTCCGCTCCCAGCTGGCCCGATGCGCCGGGCCGGATCAGCCGCGGTTACCCGCTTTCCGGGCGGCCACCCGTGTCGGCGGCGGGCCGGACGCACGCGGGAAACGGCCCGGACCCGCCGGCCCGGAGAGCGATCTCCCGCTGTCCGGAAGCGGGCACTCCGCGAAGCTGCACAGCGGGGCATCAGCCGGTATGGTCCGGGCCTATGGGACAGGACATGGCTGATCCGGATGAGGTCCGTCAGGATGTCGACCGGTTCTCGTTACGCAGCAGCCTCCTGGCCCCAGCCACCGCAGACCGGGCGTTCGCGGTGTTCACCGGGGCGCTGACCGACTGGTGGGTACGCGAGTACACCTGGTCCGGCCCGGAAGCGCTGGCCGAGCTGGGAATCGAGCCACGCGCCGGCGGCATGCTCTACGAGATCGGCCCGTACGGCTTTCGGGGTGACTGGGGCCGGGTGCTCACCTGGGACCCGCCCCGGCGGCTGGTCTTCACCTGGCAGCTCGGCCCCGACCGGGTGCCGGTGCCCGATCCGGCGCGGGCCAGCGAGGTCGAGGTCCTCTTCGTCCCCGAGGGCGACGGGCGGACCCGGGTGGAGGTCGAGCACCGGCACTTCGACCGGCACGGCGAGGCGGCCGAGGGCTACCGCAAGGCGCTGACGGCCGGCTGGCACGAGCTGCTCTGCCGCTACCTGGCCACGGTGGCGCGGACCGGCACCTGACCCGTCCGACGCGGAACTTCACCCCGTCCCGGACCGCGCCTCTCCCGTGCGGGGCAGTGCCCGGTGCGCTCCGGCGTACGGTCACCAGCCGATGCCCCGTGCCGACGCCGGGCCGGTCATCACCCCGGTGCCGCCCAGGTCGGCCCGACGGCCCGCCTCGAGGCCGGAGCCGAAACCGGTGCCGGCCAGCCGGCGGGGCGCCGCGGTCCGCAGCCGTGGGTAGACCTCGGCGAGTCGGTGCCGTACCCGGTCGGAGCGGTCCGCCAGCACCAGCGCCATGGAGGGTGCACCGGACCCGGCGACCGCGCCGGCCTCGGCGGCCCGCAGCCGGTCGCCGACCACGTGGGCGAAGCCGGCCAGCCAGGTCCGGCGGAAGGCGGCCGGGTGCTCACCGGCCGGTACGACCGCACCGGCCAGCCCATGCGCGGCCTGCACCAGCAGCGAGGTGAAGAGCAGCTCGACCCGTTCCAGGTCGCTGGCGAAGCCGAACAGGTGCATGGCGAAGCCGTTGCCCTGCCGGCGGCGTACGCACCGGCAGCGCAGCGGGTCGGCGACCGCGGCGAGCAGCCCGGCCTTGTCCCGCGCGTACGGGGCGACCACGTCGACCACCCGGTCGCCGACCGGGTCGGTGGCGGGGTCTCTCGCGGCCAGCAGCGCACGGTCCACCCCGTAGCGGGCGATCAGCTCGGTGGCCTTGGCGGTGAAGGCCGCCGACTCGGCGGGCGTGCAGGCCGGGTCCTCCGCCTGGGCGAGCAGCTTGCGGACCTTGCTGAGCATCGCCTCGGACATGCCACCACAGGTACCACAGCGGTAGGACACGGACCGGCGGCTGGGGCGGTGCGTGCTGATCCCGCGACGCCCGTCCCCCCGGCCGGGGGCCGCGAGGTCAGCCGGCCCGGCTGCGCAGCGTCGCCACGGTCGAGCCGGCGAGGGTGAGCAGGCAGTCCGGCAGCAGCCCGTCGGCCATCGCCGCGCCGAAGAGCGCCTCGCCGGTGTCGGCGTCGTGGTTGGCGTACGCGCTGACGAAGCGGGCCACCCAGCGGGTGTCGTAGTCGGCCTGGTCGATGCCGGGGAAGTCGAGCGCGCAGGCCCCGGGGGTGACGTCGCCGACCATGGTGCCGGCCAGGCACCAGGCCACCCCGTACGCCCCGGCCAACCCGGCCCGGTCGACCACCGCGTCGAAGGCGCCCACCACCGCGTCGCCGTCCCCGGCCAGCGCCGAGCGGAGCACGGCGGTCGCGTCGTCCAGCGTCTGCTGTGCTTCGTCGGTCACGTGCGGCACAGTAGGACGGCCGGTCAAGCGGTGACCAGGGCACAGCCCGATGGTCACGCTCCGTACCGGGCTGGGTCGGCCTCCCGACCGGACCGCCCTCCACGGTCCCACCGTCCCCGCCGGCACGCTAATGTGCCTGCGGACCGTTGGCGGAGGAAGGACGACCATGCTCGTATCACGCGGTTCGCGCGCGGCCGTGATCACGGCCTGTGCGGGGCTACTGCTCGCCACCAGCGCCTGCGGCAGCGACAAGACCGATGGGGGTGCCACCACCACCCAGGTGCGCCTCTACGGCACCGACGGAAACATGCTCAACTCGTACGCGACGGAACTGAAGGACCGCGCCGAGCTGGTGAACGGGATGAAGGGCACCACCCCGCTGACCCCGCTCCCGGAGAACTTCAAGGAACGGCTACTCACCGTCAACCCGAAGCTCAGCGACTACCTCTACTCCGCGGAGACGTACGACGCGGTGGTGATCAGTGCGCTGGCCGCTCAGCTCGCCGGCAGCACCGACCCGGCCGTGATCGCGAAGCAGATCGTCGGGGTGACCACCAACGGCGAGCGCTGCGATGCCCCGGCGGCCTGCCTGGAACTGGCCCGCGAGGGGCGGGACATCGAGTACCGGGGAGTGTCGCTCACCCGGGCCGGGTTCACCGACGCCGGCGAGCCGGCCACGGCCAGCTACGCCACCCTGCACTTCGACGACCAGAAGATCGACGACGGCAAGACCGAGTTCGTCGGCGCGGGCAACGAGTCGGGGGCGAGCAGCAAGGCGCCGCCCCGGGCGAAGAAGCAGCGCGGTGGCAAGTCGGACAAGAGTGACGGCTCCCCGCTGGTCCTCGGCGGGCTGCTGCCGCAGACCGGTGACCTGGCGCTGGCCTACCCGCCGATGGCGGCCGGCGCGGCGCTGGCCATGAAGGACGTCAACGCGGGCGGCGGGGTGCTCGGCGAGCCGGTGGTCTGGATCGACGGCGACGACGGCACCAACCCGGCGGTCGCCAAGGCAACCGTGGCCTCGCACATCAGCAAGGGCGTGCACGTGCTCATCGGTGCGGGCGCCTCGGGCATCTCCCGCGCGGTCCTGCCGGACGTGGTCGCCGCCGGCCGGGTGCTCTTCTCCCCGTCGAACACCGACGCCGGGCTGACCACCGTGGACGACAAGGGTCTGTACTTCCGTACCGCGCCGCCGGACAGCCTCCAGGGCCGCGCCCTGGCCGACGTGATACTGCGCGACGGGCCGCACAAGATCGTCATCGTGGCGCGGAAGGATTCCTACGGCGAGGGCCTCCAGGAGAACGTGCGGGTGGAACTGGAGCGGGCCGGCATGGGCGCCGACCGGGTCAAGCTGCTGACCTACGTGCCGCCGGCCGACGCGAAGGCGCCGCCGGTGGACTTCAGCACCGGGGCCACGGAGATCAAGGACTACGGCGCGGACGCCGTACTGATCATCGGCTTCGGCGAGTCGGCGCACGTGGTGACCGCGCTGGCCGACGCCGGGGTGCAGATCCGGCACTGACCGACGACGAAGGCCGCACCGGACCGGTGCGGCCTTCGTCGCGTCCGGGGCGGGTCAGCGGGAGCGCCGCCGCTCCAGGAACTCGGTCATCCGCCGGTGCTTCTCCTCGTCTTCGAAGAGCACCGCCTGGCTGACCAGGTCGAGCTGCGGATGGGCGGCGGGTGGCGCGTCCACGGCCAGCTTGGTCAGCCGCAGCGCCAGCGGCGAACCCTTGGCGATCTCGTCGAGCAGCCCGTGCGCGGTGGGCAGCAGTTCGGCGGGCTCGGCCACCACCCGGTTGACCAGCCCGATCCGCAGCGCTTCGTCGGCGTCGACCCGGCGGCCGGTGAAGAGCAGTTCCTTGGCCCGGGCCTCGCCGATCAGCGCCGGCAGGCGGTGCGTCGCGCCCGCGCCGGCCAGGATGCCCAACCGCACCTCGGGCTGGCCGAACACGGCCCGGGCCGTGCACACCCGCAGGTCGCAGGCGTACGCCAGCTCGGCGCCGCCGCCCAGCGCCGGACCGTCCACGGCCGCCACGGTCGGCATGGGCAGTGCCCGGATCCGGGCGAAGGCGGCCGAGTTGATGGCGGCGAGGGCGTCGACCCGGCCCCGCTCGCGGAGCTGGCCGATGTCCGCCCCACCGGCGAAGATGCCGTCGGCCCCGCCGGTGAGCAGCAGCAGCCGCGGCCGGGCCTCCAGCTCGGCGCAGACCGCGTGCAGCTCGCCGATCAGGTCGGCGTCGATGGCGTTGCGCTTCTCCGGCCGGTCCAGCGTCACCACCAGCCGGTCCGGCAGTTCCTCGATCCGCAGTCCGCTCACTTCTTCGCGCCGCCTTCCCAGGTGTAGAAGCCCTGGCCGGACTTCTTGCCCAACCTGCCGGCGGCCACCATCTCCACGAGCAGCGGCGGCGGCGCGAAGCGGTCCCCGTACGCGGCCTGGAGCGTGCGGGCGATGTCGAGCCGGACGTCCAACCCGACCAGGTCGGTCAGCTCCAGCGGGCCCACCGGATGCCGGTAGCCGAGCACCATCGCCTTGTCGATGTCGGCGGGGCCGGCCACCCCGTCGGCGACCATCCGGATGGCCTCCAGCCCGAGGGTGACCCCGAGCCGCGACGTGGCGAAGCCCGGCATGTCGCGTACGACGACGGGGTCCTTGCCCAACCGGCCGGCGAGCGCGACGGCCGCGTCGGTGGTCTCCGGCGCGGTGGCCGGGCCGACCACGATCTCCAGCAGCGTCATCGCCCAGACCGGGTTGAAGAAGTGCAGGCCGAGGAACGCCTCCGGCCGGTCCAGGCCGGTGGCCAGGTCGGCGATCGGGATGCTGGAGGTGTTGCTGCCCAGCAGGGCGGGGCGCCGGGCGGCGGCCTCGCGGAGCACCGCCCGCTTCAGGTCGAGCCGCTCCGGGACCGCCTCCACGATCACCTCGGGGCCTTCGGCGACCTCGCCCAGCCCGGCCCGCAGGGTCAGCCGCGCCCGGTTCGCCGCCGCCTCGTCGGCGGTCAGCTTGCCGCGCTGTACGCCGCGTTCCCACAGCTCCTCGAGGCGTCGCACGGCGGCGGCGCCGCGTGCCGGATCCACCTCGACCAGCTCGGCCGGGAAGCCCGCGCCGGCCGCCACGTAGGCGATGCCGAGCCCCATCGTGCCGGCCCCGACGACCACAAAACGACCACTCATGACGTCCCCTCGCCGCGGGCGGTGACGCGCGGGGTCTCCGCCACGCCCGGCCGCTCGCTCCGCTCGTTCATGGGTGCGACCCTAGGCGGCACCGGTTCGTCGGGGATGCGTGGGGGCGCGCCGGATCGGGTACAGACGGCCGTCAACCGAGGGAAGGACCAGCCGACATGAGCCAGGCACCGGAGAACGCCGCCACCACCGGCACCGCCGAGGACACCGGGACGGTGGAGACCCGCGGCGAAGAGCGGGTGGACCTGCTGCGCGCGGACACCAACAACGACGGGAAGACCGACGTGTGGGTGGTGGACACCGACGGCGACGGCAAGGCTGACCTGTTCCAGTTCGACACCGACGGTGACGGCAGGGTGGACATCACCATGGTCGACATCGACGAGGACGGCACCCCGGACGAGGTGGTCGACGGCGACGGCGGGCTCCCGCCGGAGGAGCACTCCCCGACCGTCCAGGTCTGAGCCACCGACGCCGGCCCCCGGGTACGCCCCGGGGGCCTCGTCACGCCCCGGCCAGTTCCAGGGTCGCCAGGTAGTAGGGCCGGTCGGCGTCGTCCACGTCGACCAGTCGCCACGGTGAGCCGTGGACCAGCTCGGCCAGTTCGTCGACCGAGCACACCAGATAGTCGAACCACTCGGTGCCCAGTTGCCGGTAGCGCAGCCGCAGCCGTAGCTGCCCGCCGAGCCGGCCGCGCCGCCGGTTGAGCGCGTGGTAGCCCGTGTGCACCGGGTCCCTGGTGCCGTACGGGTCGGTGCCGTGCGCGATGATCCGCGCGCCGGGCCGGGCCAGCGCGGCGAGCGCGGCGAGGAACCCGGGCGCCCGCTCCCGGCCCTCGATCAGGCCGAGGTTGTTGCCGAGCAGCAGGAAGGTGTCGTACCGACGGCCGTCCGCGACGTGCTCGTCCACGGTGCCGAGCACCAGGTCCCGTACGCCCCGGTGCCGGCACACCCGCAGCGCCCCCGCCGAGGTGTCCAGCCCGGTGACCGGCGTCCCCCGCTCCTGGAGGTGCAGCGCGATCCGGCCGCCGCCGACGCCGATGTCGAGGGTCCGGCCGCGAACCCGGTCCACCGCCCGGTGGTCGTGCGGCGGCCACGCCTGCGGCGGGTCCAGGTAGTGCGCGGCGGGCGCGCCGTTGACCAGCCCGTCGTCCCGCTCGATGATCTCGATGACCGGCCGGGGCAGGCGTCCACCGGCCAGCGGTCGGGGGCCGACGCCGGTGGCGACCGCGTACGCGTCGCGGATCATCTCGCCGAACACGTCGCCGATGGTCGGTTCCCCCGTCACGGCGCTCACGCTATCCGGGCCGGGATCGGTTGTCGCGGCCGTATCCTGGCCACGTGACCGACCTGGACCGTCTCGCGGCGGAGAAGTACATCCTGCTGACCACCTTCCGCAAGGACGGCCGGGCGGTGCCGACCCCGGTCTGGGCGGTCCGGGACGGCGACGCGCTGGCGGTCTGGACCGTGTCGGACTCCGGCAAGGTGAAGCGGATCCGGCGCGACGGCCGGGTGACGGTGGCCCCGTGCGACGTGCGCGGCAACCCGCACGGCGAGGCGGTGCCCGGGCACGCGACGATCTCCGACCTCGCCGGCACCCGCCGGGTACGCGACCTGCTGAAGCAGAAGTACCGCCTGCTCGGCCGGCTCAGCCTGCTCGGCAGCCGGCTGCGCCGGGGCGAGCGGGGCACGGTCGGACTGCGGATCACCCTGGACGAGTGACCCCCGGACGCGATTCAGGGGCGGCGGATCGTCGCTGTCGCGTACGTCCGGCCGCCCCTGAATCGGAACGCCTGATGAAACGTCCGGGTCGTCAGTCGCCCTGACGCTGCTGCGGGATCTGGCCCTGCAGCAGAGCCCTGACCTCCGACTCGCGGTAGCGGCGGTGGCCGCCCAGGGTCCGGATGGCGCTGAGCTTGCCAGCCTTGGCCCACCGGGTCACCGTCTTCGGGTCGACACGGAACATCGACGCCACCTCGGCCGGCGTGAGTAGCGGCTCTGGTTCGTGCGTTCGCGATGCCATCGGGTCACTCCTCCACGTGTATAGACATCGGCCGGGGTCCCGCCGGCCGACGCGTCTCCCATGGTCCGGCTAGTCCCCGATGTCCGACATGGGCCGAACGGCTGAAGGTCCCTAGACGGACGGATGAACCATGCCCGATTTTTACTACTTTTACACCGCAGAAAGTACCTTATTCGGACTCATGATCACGGTTCGTGATGCGCCAACTACGAGGTACTCTCAAGTTGAGAGCGCTTTCTGGGCGATTTGCGGTTAGTTGCACCGCTCCAGCAGCTGCACCGCGCGCCACCGGGCGACCAGCTTGTCGTACGCCGCCGAGGCCTCCTCCGCCTCGCCCCGGGACAGCCCGGCCAGGCCGTTCGCCACCAGCTCGGTGGAGTCGTCGGCCGTCAGCATCTCGTCCGGCAGCAGCTGCACCAGGCCGCCGTAGTCCAGCTCCACCACCGAGCGCGGGTGGAACTCCTCCAACCACCGGGCGGCCTCCTCGACCGCCTCGGTGATCGGCGCCTCGCCGACCGACTTGCGCAGCACCGACAGCGCCCGCGACGACCGGCGGCGGGCCTTGGAGATCTCGGTCCGGTAGCGCAGCGCCCGGCGGCCCGCGTCGGTCACCAGGTGGCGTTCCGCCGGCTCGAAGAGCACGAACCAGCGCAGCGGCACCCCCCAGGTGGCGATCTGCTCGTGCACCCGGGGCACCCCGTGCTCCAGCACCCGAGCCCCGCTGCGCCAGTCCTCCACCACCGCCTTGGCCTGCCCGGCCAGGATCGGCGGGACGAACGCGTCGGCCAGCACCGACGGCACCCCGTCCCGGGCGCTCAGCGCCGCCTCGGCCACCCGGATCCGCAGGTTCCACGGGCAGACCAGGAGGCTGTCGTCCGTCTCCAGGACGTACGCCTCGTCCGGCAGGTCGGGCAGCCGGGTCCAGCCCGCGCCGAGCGCCTCGATCACCGCCGTCCGCTGCCGGACCGGCCCCTCCAACGGGGCCACCGCACGACCCTCGTTGACGTACCGGCGCCAGAACGACTGGCGGTCCCGGTCGAAAGCGGTCAGCGGCTCGTACACGCGCAGATAAGAAGCGAAGAGCGACGGCACGCCGCGATCCTCCCACGAAGACGGAACCCGCACGCCGTCAGCGTGACGCGGACACGTGACGCGGGCGACGGTACGGCTTCGGCCGATATTAGGCTCAGCAGCACCGGCAGCATCCCGCCGGCGTGCCAGCAGGGTCCGCGCCCCACAAGGGCGCCCACCGTCACAGGAGTCAGCCATGGGCGTATTCGCCAGCACCGAAGACCCGGGATCGACCGGTCACGAACAGGTCGTGTTCTGCCAGGACAAGCAGTCCGGCCTGAAGGCGATCATCGGGATCTACTCCACCGCGCTGGGCCCCGCGCTCGGCGGCACCCGGTTCTACCCGTACGCCAGCGAGGACGACGCCCTCGCCGACGTGCTCGACCTGTCCCGCGGGATGGCCTACAAGAACGCCCTGGCCGGGCTGGACCTCGGTGGCGGCAAGGCGGTCATCTGGGGTGACCCGGAGCAGATCAAGAGCGAGGCGTTGCTGCGCGCGTACGGCCGCTTCGTGGAGTCGCTGGCCGGGCGCTACTACACCGCCTGCGACGTCGGCACCTACGTCGCCGACATGGACGTGATCGCCCGGGAGACGAGCTACGTCACCGGCCGCAGCGTCGAGCACGGCGGCGCGGGCGACTCCTCGATCCTCACCGCCTGGGGCGTCTTCCAGGGCATGCGGGCCGCCGCCGAGCACGTCTGGGGCACCCCCTCGCTCGCCGGCCGGCGGGTCGGCGTCGCCGGCCTGGGCAAGGTCGGCAAGTACCTCACCGGGCACCTGCTGGACGACGGCGCCGAGGTGGTGGCGACCGACGTCAACCCGAAGGCGCTGGAGTGGGTGCGCGCCACCCACCCGCAGGTCGCGCTGGTCGACGACGCCGCCGCGCTGGTCGCCGCCGACATCGACGTGTACGCCCCGTGCGCGCTGGGCGGCGCCCTCAACGACGACACCGTGCCGGCGCTGCGGGCGAAGGTGGTCGCCGGTGCGGCGAACAACCAGCTCGCCCACCCGGGCATCGAGAAGCTCCTCGCCGACCGGGGCGTCCTCTACGCCCCCGACTACGTGGTGAACGCCGGCGGCGTGATCCAGGTCGCCGACGAGATCGAGGGCTTCAACTTCGACCGGGCCAAGCTGCGGGCCACCCGGATCTACGACACCACCCGGGAGATCCTCCGGCTCGCCGACGACGAGGGCGTCCCGCCGGCGGTCGCCGCGGACCGGCTCGCCGAGCGGCGGATGGCAGAGGTCGGCCGGCTCCGCACGATCCACCTGCGTTGAATGTCACTCCGGGGGCGGGCGGTCCGTCCGCCCCCGGTCCAGCGCTCGGACGGCGGCGGCGTTAAGCTGGGAATTGGGGGGCTTCGTACCGGTTTGACCGCTGTCACGGGCGGTCCCGCAGTTCGGTCCTTACCGGGTACAATTTGTCACGGCCGGATCACTGCGACGCGCAGGGACGGTCGACGGTAACCCGAGGTGCCGAACGGTGGCATCCCCATGTACCGTAAGAGCCACGAGAGATGCCTGACGTCATCGGGGCCCGCCTTCGGGCTGCCCCGCATTCTGTGCGAGGGGGTCGAGCCATGGGGCGCGGCCGTGCTAAGGCCAAGCAGACGAAGGTGGCCCGGGAGTTGAAGTACCACTCCCCGAACACCGACCTCACCGCCTTGCAGCGCGAGTTGGCGGGTGCTGGTAAGTCTGAGCACAACTTCGACGACGACTACAAAGAGTATGTCGACGACGATGATGAGGATCACGCGGACGAGGACCCGGACACCTGGGTCCGTCCGACCCGCTGACCTCCGGACGCAGCTGAGCACGCGGTAACTCCCCGCGTGCTCACGCATGTGCCCATCCGAAGCGGCGCCACCGATGATCAGGGACCACGCGGGCCGGAGACGACTCCGGTCGACCAGCGGGTCCCTGATCTCGGACGCGTACCGTCAGCGGGGCCGGTTGTTCCAGTTGTAGAACGTCGGGATGTTCTCGAAGTGGTTCCACGCGCAGACCGCGCTGGCGCCATCGCCGCCCGTCACCTCCGCCCGCAGCCGACGCGCGGTTTCGGCCTCGTGGAGCAGTGCGGCCAGCCCCGGGGCGGCCTCCCGCACCCGGTCGCCGACCGGATCCGGGTCGGCTCCCCCGACGCCCTCAGGCTGCCGGCGACTCGTGGTCTCTGGCATGCTCCAACACTCCCTCCAGTAGGCGGATCTTGCTGTTGCGGCAGTGCTCGGTCTCCGTACCGTCAAAACGCCCCAGCTCGAAGTAGCGGTTGGCGGCGTGGCCGCCCCCGCAGAAACCGAAGTAGGGGCAGGACGACCGGCACGCCTCCACCCCGGCGAGGAACTCGCCCACCCAGGGCGTCCGGCCGGCGTCGGCCAGGATCTCGACCAACGGGGTGGCCAGCACGTTGCCGCTGGTGAAGTCGCCGTACCGGGGATCGGTGAAGCCGGCCAGCTCCGGCGAGAGCACCACCACCGAGCCGTCGTGGGCGACGGTCGGGATCGGGTCCAGGCTCCGGGGCAGCAGCTGGTCCGCCGTGCCGGCCAGGACCGCCCCGGCGTACCGCAGCGACCACTCCACCTCGCGCAGGTGGATCCGCGGATCCCGGCGCCAGGCGGCGACCAGC
Source organism: Micromonospora sp. GCM10011541 (assembly GCF_042650725.1). Classification (NCBI taxonomy): domain Bacteria; kingdom Bacillati; phylum Actinomycetota; class Actinomycetes; order Micromonosporales; family Micromonosporaceae; genus Micromonospora; species Micromonospora sp. GCM10011541. The sequence goes on along the minus strand of NZ_JBHSBP010000006.1, from coordinate 112,882 downwards.
TCCGCCCAGAATGCGGTGACCGCGCCGGCGTCCCGGGCGTTCGTCCGCGTGTTGACCCCCTCGGTCTCCTCGATGTTGACGCCCAGCACGTCACAGCCGAGGTCGAGGAAGTAGTCGTACAGCTCGGTGGCCAGCCCCGGGTCGGGCCGGGAGACCACCGCGAGCGCCGAGAAGGGCAGCCCGTGCCGGCGCAGCGCCGCCACCCCGGCCACGATCCGGTCGTACGCCGGCCGGCCGCCCCGGGTGACCCGCTCGGCGTTGCGCTCCCGCGGCCCGTCCACGCTGACGCTCACCCGGATGCCGTGCTCGGCGAAGAACGCGCACCAGGCGTCGTCGATCAGCGTGGCGTTCGTCTGGACGTGGTGCTCCACCTCCGGGCCGAACGGCGCCAGCAGCGCCGCCAGGTGCTCCCGGCCGGCCGCGAGCGGCTCCCCGCCGTGCCAGACGACGGAGAAGCGATCCGCGGCTGCCCACGGGTTGACCGACGCCGCCACCGCCTCGGCGACGGCCACTGGCATCCGCTGGTCCGCCGCCCGCATCGGCAGGTAGCAGTAGGCGCAGTCGAGGTTGCAGAGAGTGGTCGGCTGCATCACGACGTACGACGGCACGGCAGCGATGCCGCGCATGCCGGTGCTCCCCCGTGTAGCCATCAACCCTCCTCCGCCCCGCCTGAGGTGCCCTTCAGGCTAGGCGGCGGTGGCCACTCGGGTGAACCCCCGATCAGGTGGCCGGATGATCACCCCAGCGTGGTCAGCCCCGGGTGTGCTGCCCGATCATCTGCACGTTGCCCGAGCCCTCGATGATCTCGCCGGCCTGCCAGGCGTCCACGCCCCGGCCGGTCAGGGTGGCCAGCGCGCGGTCGGCGTCCTCCGCCGAGACGATCGCGAACATGCCGACGCCCATGTTGAACGTCGCCTCCATCTCCGGGTCCTCGATCCGGCCCTTGGACTGGATCAGGTCGAAGATCGGCTGCGGCTTCCAGGTGGAGCGGTTCACCACCGCGTCGACGTGCTCCGGCAGGACGCGGACCAGGTTGCCCGGGATGCCGCCGCCGGTGACGTGCGCGAGCACCCGCACCTCGGCCTCGGCGATCAGCTTGAGGCAGTCCTGCGCGTAGATCTTGGTCGGGGTGAGCAGTTCCTCGCCGAGGGTCCGCTGCCGGCCGAAGTCGTCGATCACCACGTCCAGCCGCATCCGGCCGGCGCCGAGCAGCACGTGCCGGACCAGGGAGTAGCCGTTGGAGTGCAGACCCGAGGAGCGCATCGCGATCACCACGTCACCCACCTCGACCCGCTCCGAGCTGAGGATCTCGCTCTCCTCGACCACACCGACGCCGGTGGCGGAGATGTCGTACTCGTCGGGGCGCAGCACGCCCGGGTGCTCGGCGGTCTCCCCGCCGAGCAGCGCGCAGCCCGCGTACCGGCAGCCGTCGGCGATACCGGCGCCGATCTCGGCGACCTTGTCCGGCACGACCTCGCCGGTGGCGATGTAGTCGAGCAGGAACAGCGGCTCGGCGCCGCAGGCCACCAGGTCGTCGACGACCATCGCGACCAGGTCGATGCCGACCGTGTCGTGGATGTCGAGCTGCTGGGCGATGACCAGCTTGGTGCCGACCCCGTCCGTGGAGGAGGCCAGGATCGGGTTCTTGTACTTCTTCGTGTCCAGCCGGAACAGGCCGGCGAAGCCGCCCAGGTCGCCCATGACCTCCGGGCGACGGGTCTGCTTGACCTTGGACTTCAGCAGCTCGACCGCACGGTCGCCCGCCTCGATCGACACCCCGGCGTCCGCGTACGAGACCGAGCGTTTGCGCGCGGCGCGGCCGGTGCCGGCCGTCCAGGGCTGGCGGTCGCCGCCGGCGCCCGTCGGGCTGCTTCCTGCGCCGCTGCGCTCGGACACGTGGGTCACGGTTCTCCCCTTTGTGGTTCTCGCGGACCCGGCCTTGGAGTGTCGGTCCCGCGTCGGGTGGTGCTATGGGCGGTGGATGGCAACGCCGCCCGAAGTGGCGACGAGCGCGGCGGTGGCGTCGGACGCCTCGGAGGCGACCCGGCGGCCGACCCCTTCGAGCACGTGCTTGCCGATCAGGTTCCCGGCGGGCAGCTCGATCGGGTACTCCCCGTCGAAGCACGCCCGGCAGAGCCGGGTCTTCGGCTGCTCGGTCGCGGCGATGAGGCCGGGGAGCGAGACGTAGCCCAGCGTGTCGGCGCCGATCGAACGCCGGATGCCCTCGTTGTCGAGTCCGTTGGCCAGCAACTCGGCGCGGGTGGCGAAGTCGATGCCGTAGAAGCACGGCCAGTTCACCGGCGGCGAGGAGATCCGGACGTGCACCTCCAGCGCACCGGCCTCACGCAGCATCCGGACGATGGCCCGCTGGGTGTTGCCGCGGACGATCGAGTCGTCCACCACCACCAGGCGCTTGCCCCGGACGTTCTCCCGCAGCGGGTTCAACTTGAGCCGGATGCCGAGCTGGCGCAGCGTCTGCGACGGCTGGATGAAGGTGCGCCCGACGTACGGGTTCTTCATCAGGCCGGCGCCGTAGGTGATGCCCGACTCCTCGGCGTACCCGATCGCGGCCGGCGTGCCGGACTCCGGCACCGGGATCACCAGGTCGGCCTCGACCGGGTGCTCCTTGGCCAGCTGGCGGCCGATCTGCACCCGCGCGGCGTGCACGTTGCGGCCGGCGATGGTGGCGTCCGGGCGGGCGATGTAGACGTACTCGAAGAGGCAGCCCTTGGGCTCCGGCGGGGCGAACCGGGTCGACCGCAGGCCGTCCTCGTCGATCGCGATCAGCTCACCCGGCTCGACCTCACGGACCACGCTGGCGCCGACGATGTCCAGCGCGGCGGTCTCGCTGGCCACCACCCAGCCGCGCTCCAGCCGGCCGAGCACCAGGGGCCGTACGCCGTGCGGGTCGCGGGCCGCGTAGAGCGTCGACTCGTCCATGAAGACGAAGCTGAACGCGCCGCGAAGCTGCGGCAGCACCTCCAGGGCGGCCGCCTCGACCGAGAGGTCCGGTCGACTGGCCAGCAGCATGGTGACCAGCGAGGTGTCGTTGGTCGCGCCGTCGGCGACGAGGCCGCGCTCGGCGACCTCGCGCTGGAGCTCCGCGGTGTTGACCAGGTTGCCGTTGTGGGCCAGCGCGATGGTCGTGCCGGAGCTGGTGGCGCGGATGGTCGGCTGGGCGTTCTCCCAGGTCGAGCCGCCGGTGGTGGAGTAGCGCGCGTGGCCGATCGCGAGGTGCCCGCGCAGGCTGGCCAGGGTCGGCTCGTCGAAGACCTGGGCCACCAGCCCGAGGTCCTTGTAGACCACCACGCCCGACCCGTCGCTCACCGCGATGCCGGCCGCCTCCTGGCCGCGGTGCTGGAGGGCGTAGAGCCCGAAATAGGTGAGGTTCGCGACCTCCTCGCCCGGCGCCCAGACGCCGAAGACGCCACAGGCGTCCTGGGGGCCGGGGCGCTGGGGGTCAAGGTCGTGGCTCAGCCGGCCATCGCCTCGGGGCACGTGCCGCTCCCTCATGGTGGTCTGGACTGGCCTGGGCGGAGTCGGGGGCAGCTCCGCACGGTCGGCCGGGACCGTCGTCGCCTGACAGTGTACGCGAATCGAAGTCGATACTGATAGTCACGATTCGCCTCCAGATCGTGACGGAAGATCGGGCGTCGGCGCAGCTAGAGGGGAAGATGCCCGGAAAGGTCCGCCCGGATACCGCTGGTGCGTACGCGACCCTCGGTGACCGCCTGCGACCATCCGAGACGGCCGGTGGCCAGCGCGAGCCAGGTGGCCGGGTCCATTTCCACCACATTCGGTGGCGTTCCGCGGGTGTGTCGCGGGCCGGCCACGCACTGGACGGCACCGTAGGGTGGGACACGCACCTCCACCGATCGGCCGGGGGCGCGCTCCGCGAGGACGGCCAAGAGGGTACGGACCGCCTCCCGGTACACCGGCCGTTCGGGCGTACGCCCCTCGTCCAGCGCCGTCAATGCCGCGACCACCGCGGCGGACTTAATGTGCGGAGAGGACACGACGGGACGATACGACCCGGGATCGACAGCCGCGAGACCGGCCCTGGGTCGCGCTTGTCCGGTCAGACAAGGCATAGTTGCCGACGGCGTATTCGTACCGTGATGATCCCCGGCCCGGCACCCGCCGGCCAGGGAAGTCAGACCGGAAGGCGGTGGACGTGTCAACACACCGACGTGCCTGGAAGCATCGGGCCGGTGTGGTCGTAGCGCTGGTTGCCGGCGCACTGCTCGCCGTCCCCGCCACACCAGCCTCCGCTGCCAAGATCACATCCTCCTCCGGCGACTCGGTCACCATTGAGGCAGGCAAGGGCGGCGGCTCGGTGACTGTGGAGGTCACCCCGGACGCCGCCGAGACGTCCGCCAGCATCAATGTCACTGGTCTTCCGGACGGCGTCGCCTGCGGCGGCTGTGGAGATGTCCAGTTCAACGGGGCGCTCGGCACGTCGAAGCCGAAGCAGGTGACCTTGACCCTGACGGCGGCCGCCAACGCGCCGGCGGCCAACGGGACTCGGGCGACGATCCGGGTCGAGGGCATCGCCGGCTCGGACTCCCGTCCCCTCAGCGTGACCGTGAAGGCGACTGCCCCGCCTCCGCCGCCGCAGGCGGAGACCGTCAAGTCGATCTCCGGCAAGGTGGTCATCAGCGCCAACGGCGATCCGGTGCCGAACGCCACGGTGATGATCGTCGACTCGCAGCAGCACCGCTACACCACCGCCAGCGACAGCAGCGGCAACTACCGCTTCACCGGCTCGACCAGCAACCCGATCACGCCGGGTCGGATCGAGCTCGGCGCCATCAAGGGCGAGGACAAGGGCACCAAGACGGTCAACGCGAGCGCCGGGCAGAGCGTGACGGGCCAGCGGATCGCCCTGCCGATCAAGGTCGAGGTGAGCCCGAGCGCCACCCCCTCGGCGAGCGAGGAGGCCGCGCCGACGGACGAGGCGACGGACGCCGCCACCGACGAGCCCGCCAGCGAGGCTCCCGTCGGCCAGCAGCAGGCCGCCGCCGACGAGGGTTCCGGCGCCTCCTGGCTGCTGATCGTGCTCGGCGGTCTCTTCGTGGCGGTGGGCGTCGGCACCATCGTGCTGCTCTACATGCGGCGCAAGAACGAGGGCGACGACGGCGACGGGGACGGCCCCGGCGGCCCGGGTCCCGTCGCCGGCGCCGGTGCGGTGCCGGGCGCCCGGGGCGGCTACCGGGGCGCCGACGACCAGACCCGGGTGGTGAACGGGATGGGCGCCGGCCCGTCCGCGACCATGGTCGGCGGCACCTCGCTCAGCGACGCGCCGACGATGATGCACCGACCGGTCGTCGACGACGTCCCGCCGGATCCGTACGGTGCTCCGCCGCCCTCGTACGGCCCGGGTGGGCAGCCCGGCTGGGCCGGCAACGGCTACGGCGACGAGGCGCCCGGTCAGGGCGGCTACGGCGCTGCCAACGGCTACGGCAACGCCCCCTCCTCGGGTGGCGGCTACGGCAACTCGCCGTCCTCCGGGGGCGGCTACGGCAGCCGGGACTACGGCGCCGGGGCGGCCGGCTACCCGCCGGCCCCGGCCGGCGGTGGTTACGGTGAGCCGGCCCAGGGCGGCGGCTACGGCGAGCGGTACGACGAGCCGACCGGGCGCTACGCCGGTGACGGCACGCAGTCGTACGCCCCGCCGGCCGACCCGTACCCGACCAGCACCTACCAGCCGCCGGCGGACCAGGGGCGGGGTTACGGCCAGCCGGACCCCGGCCAGTACGGTCGCGGGCCCGAGCCGACCAACGGCTACGGCGCCGGCGCCGGATACGGCGCCCCGGGCGGCGGCTACGACGGCGGTCCGGCCGGCGGCTACGACAACGCGCCCGCCGGCAACGGCTACGACAACGCGCCCGCCGGCAACGGCTACGACAACGCGCCCGCCGGCAACGGCTACGGCAACCCGCCGGCCGGCGGCGGCTACGACAACGGCCAGCAGGGCTACGACCAGCGCGGCGGCTACGGCGGCGACGGATACGGCCAGCCCCAGCAGGGCGGGTACGGCCAGCAGGGCGGCTACGGCCAGGAGCAGCCGCCGCCGCAGCGCAGCGGTGGCTACGATCAGGGCGGCTACTACGCTGACCCGGCGCAGGCCGGTCGGGGTCGCCCGGACGCCCCGCCGGAGCGCGGTGGCCGCCGGCTGGACTGGCTCGACGACTGACCGGTCGGGGGCGTGACCGCCCCGAGGATCTCGACAGTGGCCGTCCGGGACTTCCCGGGCGGCCACCGCCGTGACGGGGGGTGGCCTCGGTCGTCACGGGTTGATTGGCGTGATCGCGGGCAGTCCGCGGAAGCGCGGGCGGTGGTGCCTGCCGGCCGCCACGCAGCTGATGTCGTAGGTGAATCGCGGGTCCGAATCATTCACGTCATCAGGTTCGTAGCGTCCCGTCACCCACAGATCCGGAGAAGGACGGCAGGTCGGGCGCGGGCCGGGGGCGAAAGAGCACGCGGCGAGGGGCGGGGCGGGGCCGGGTCAGGCGGCGGAGAAGAAGCCCTGCCGCAGCACCGGCACCACGTCCGAGGCGTCGACCTGGACGGCGACCTCCACGTCGGCGGCGAAGCCGTCCTCGACGAGCTCCCGGCCGGAGACGCAACCCCGGACCGCCGCCGGCACGTCCGGGGTGCTGGCCAGCGCGGCCAGCGCCATCGCCGCCTCCACCGAGAGCCCACCCGGCACGCCGACGAGGGCGTCCAGCACGCTCGCCGCCCCGAGGTGGTCCTCGACGGAGGAGCGCAGCGAGCCGTCCGGCCAGCGTTCGCCGGCCGCGACCACGCCGACGGGGGCGTCGATCGAGCCGTACCCCTCGGCGCGCAGCCATCGCCCGACGGCGCGCGCGTTGCGCAGGCACGCCGCGACCACCGGCAGGCCGGTGGCGCTGGCGGCGGCGCTGATCGCCGAGCCGTTCGGTGAGGGCAGCACCAGGTCGCTGACGACCGGCGCGGTACGCAGCGCGGCCGGGGACAGCGACCACGGATGCTCCGGGGTCATCCGGCGGCGGCCGACGGCCGCGACGGCGCCGACCCGGCGGGCGTACTCGGCCGCCTGCTCCCCCCAGGGGAACGGGTGCACCCGCATGCCGCGGCCGACCGCCACCTCCACGGCGGTGGTGAACGAGAGCACGTCCACCACCACCAGGGCGGCACACACCCGGCCGAGTTCGGCCGCCCCGGTCAGCCCCCAGTCGAACCGGGCGCCGGAACCGGGCTGCGTGTAGACGGTCAACGCGTCAGCGCTGATCGGGCGCGGCGGGCTGGTCCGGGTCACCGGAGGAAGCCGCCGCGGACCCTTCCGGGCCGGCCGGCTCGGTCGCGCCGGAACCGCCGTCGGTCGTCTCGTCGGCGGCACCCTCGCTCACCGCCGCAACGTCGTCGGTAACCTCGGCCTGGGGCGCGATGGCCTCCGCGGGCCGGCCGTCGGCGGACCCATCCTCGGTCGCGGCGGCCGCCACGTCCACCGGCTGCTCGGCGGTGGCCGGGAGGACGGTGGTCGTCCCGGTCCGGGCCGCCTCCACCTGGGCCGCCTCCTGGCCGCCGAAGAGCCGGGGCAGGGTCTCGGTGTGCGCCGCGCGCAGCTCGTCAAGGCCGATCCGGAACTGACCGTGCACCTCGAGGGCGCCGCCGGCCGGGTCGGTGACCCCGATGAACTCCCACGGCACCTCGCGCTCGGCGCAGAGGGCGGTGAACGCCTTCTCGTGCCCGCGCGGCACCGACACCAGGACCCGCCCGGCGGACTCGCTGAACAGGTAGACGAACGGCATCGAACCGCCGGTGAAGTGCTCCGGCACCGCGATCCGGGCACCGACGCCCCGCCGCAGGCAGGACTCGACCAGGCTCTGGGCCAGACCCCCGTCGGAGAGGTCGTGGGCGGAGCTGAGGTGGCCCACCCGGGCCGCCTCGGCCAGCAGCTCGGCGAGCTGCCGCTCACGGCCCAGGTCGACCTGCGGCGGGATGCCACCCAGGTGCTCGTGGGTCACCCAGGCCCATTCCGAGCCGGAGAGCTCCACGTGCGTCTCCCCGAGCAGGAAGAGCTGGTCGTGGTCGCCGCCCGGCCGCGGCACGAAGCCCATCGGCACCCGGTCGGCGACGTTGTCCAGCACGCCCAGCACGCCGACCACGGGGGTCGGGTGGATGGCCGCCGCGCCGGTCTGGTTGTAGAAGCTGACGTTGCCGCCGGTCACCGGGATGCCCAGCTCCAGGCAGCCGTCCGCCAGGCCGCGGACGGCCTCGGCGAACTGCCACATCACGCCCGGGTCCTCCGGCGAGCCGAAGTTGAGGCAGTTCGTCACGGCGATCGGCTTCGCGCCGGTCACCGCCACGTTCCGGTACGCCTCGGCGAGCGCCAGCTTGGTGCCGTGGTACGGGTCGAGACGCGCGTACCGGCCGTTGCCGTCGACGGAGAGCGCGACGCCGAGGCCGGTCCGCTCGTCGATCCGGATCACGCCGGAGTCCTCCGGCTGGGCCAGCACGGTGTTGCCCAGCACGTACCGGTCGTACTGCTCGGTGACCCAGGTCTTGTCGGCCAGGTTCGGCGACGCGATCATGCGCAGCAGGGTCTCCCGCAGCGCGTCCGGGGTGTTCGGCCGGGGCAGCGTCTCCGCACGGTCGGCCTGGAGCAGGATCAGGTCGGCCGGCTCGCGCATCGGACGGGCGTAGACCGGGCCGTCGTCGACCAGGGAACCCGGCGGGACGTCGACCACGATCTGGTCACGCCAGGTGATCAGCAGCCGGCCGGGCTGGCCGTCCGGCGCCGGGGCGGTGACCTCGCCGATCGCGGTGGCGAGCACGCCCCACTTCTCGGCGGTCTTGAACACCGACTCCAGCTTGTCCGGGGCGACGACCAGCAGCATCCGCTCCTGCGACTCGCTGGCCAGGATCTCGTGCGGCTCCATCGAGGGCTCGCGCAGCGGCACCCGCTCCAGCCAGACCCGCATGCCGGTGCCGGCCGCTGCGGCGGTCTCGGTGAGCGCGCAGGTCAAGCCGGCGCCGCCGAGGTCCTGGATGCCGACGACCAGCTCGGCGTCGTACAGCTCGAGGCAGGCCTCGATCAGCAGCTTCTCGGTGAACGGGTCGCCCACCTGCACCGCCGGGCGGCGCTGCTCGCTGGCCTCGTCGAAGGTGGCGCTGGCCAGCACCGACACGCCGCCGATGCCGTCCCGGCCGGTCTTGGCGCCCATCAGCACCACGATGTTGCCCGGCCCGGCGGCGGCCTTGTTCTGCAGCCGGTCGACCGGGAGCACCCCGAGGCAGAGCGCGTTGAGCAGCGGGTTGCCCTGGTAGCTCGGGTCGAAGACGAGCTCGCCGCCGATGTTCGGCAGGCCGAGGCAGTTGCCGTAGCCGCCGACACCGGCGACCACGCCGGTCAGCACGCGGGCGGTGTCCGGGTGGTCGGCCGCGCCGAAGCGCAGCGGGTCCATCACCGCGACCGGGCGGGCGCCCATGGCGAGGATGTCCCGGACGATGCCGCCGACACCGGTGGCCGCGCCCTGGTACGGCTCGACGAAGCTCGGGTGGTTGTGCGACTCGACCTTGAAGGTCACGGCCAGCTCGTCGGAGACCCGGACCACGCCGGCGTTCTCCCCGATGCCGGCCAGCAGCCGGTCGCTCGGCGGGGCCTTCTCACCGAACTGGCGCAGGTGCACCTTGCTGGACTTGTAGGAGCAGTGCTCGCTCCACATGATCGAGTACATGGCCAGCTCGGCCTGGGTGGGCCGGCGGCCGAGGATGTGCCGGATCCGGTCGTACTCGTCGTCCCGGAGGCCCAGCTCGGCGTACGGCTGGAGCTCCTCGGGGGTGCCGGAGGCCCGGGGCACGGTGTCCACGCCGAGGGCCCAGTCGTCGGCCGGGGCCGGCTCGGCGGTGCGGCCGGCATCGACCGGGCCGGCCTGCGGCACCACGACGGCCGCTCGCGGCTCCGCCGGGGCGGCCGGGAAGGCGCCCGCTGTCTCCCGTACGGCCGGGTCCGGATGGGTGGTCATGACCTCTCCTCGCTGCGCTCGCCGGCGTACCGGCGGGTGAGCCGACCGATGGTCCCGCGCACGGTCACGCCGGCGCCCCCACCAGGTGCTTGAGCACCGAGGTGAAGAAGCCGAGACCGTCCAGGGAGGGGCCGGTGAGGGCCTCCACCGCGTGCTCGGGATGCGGCATGATGCCGACCACGTTGCCGGCGGAGTTGGTGATCGCGGCGATGTCGCGCTGCGAACCGTTGGGGTTGCCGCCGACGTAGCGGGCGACGACCCGACCCTCGGCCTCGAGCTGGTCCAGCGTCGCGGGGTCGGCGACGTAGCAGCCCTCGCCGTTCTTGACCGGGATCAGCACCTCCTGCCCGGGCTGGAACGCGTTGGTCCAGGCGGTGCCGGCGGACTCGATCCGCAGGATCTGGTCCCGGTTGCGGAAGTGCAGGTGCTGGTTGCGGGTGAGCGCGCCGGGGAGCAGGTGGGCCTCGCAGAGGATCTGGAAGCCGTTGCAGATGCCGAGCACCGGCAGGCCACCCCGGGCCGCGTCCACGATCGTCTCCATCACCGGGGCGAACCGGGCGATGGCGCCGCAGCGCAGGTAGTCACCGTAGGAGAAGCCGCCGGGGAGGACGACCGCGTCCACCCCGTGCAGCTCCGGGTCGCCGTGCCAGAGGCGGACCGGCTCGGCGCCGGCGATCCGGACGGCACGGGCCGCGTCCCCGTCGTCGAGCGAGCCGGGGAAGGTCACCACACCGACCCGGGCGGTCACTGGTGCGCGTCCACGGTCTCGTCGGCCTCGACCAGGCGGACGGTGAAGTCCTCGATGACCGGGTTGGCGAGCAGCTTGTCGGCGATCTCCCGGGCCCGGTCCAGGTCCGGTTCACCGGTGAACTCGATCTCGATCCGCCTGCCGATCCGGACCGAGGCGACGTCGCTGACGCCGAGCCGGGGCAGCGCGTTTGCGACGGCCTGGCCCTGGGGATCGAGGATCTCGGGCTTGAGCATGACGTCGACGACGACGCGAGGCACTGGGCACTCCTGACTGTGTACGCAGTTGGGTGCCGACCCACAACGGGCGAGCGCAGCCAGCCTACCTGGCAGATACCGTCCCGGCCGCACCGGCCGGGCGCAGTCCAGGCACTGATCAACATAACCGCCGGAGAGTGCGTCGACGCGCCGTCCGGTAGGCCGCGAAACCTGCCTGGAGCAGGCAATTCACAGCGCGACAGGTGGCCAAATTGTTACATCGGTGGTCGTCGCGCTACCGCATGTCAGCCGCCCGCAGGCGGCGGAGGGCATCGGCCGGCCTCCATGCGCCGGCTCCCTCGCCGAGAATCCGGACGGGGCGCACCCGGCGGGGCATGTCCCGGGGTATCGGCTCCCGCCGCTTTTCGGGCCCGATCGTGCCTTCTCGGGCATCCGCCACTGCCGTGACCGGCGACCGCCCCGCTGGCCGATGTCCGACAGTTCCCGCCGTCCGGGCCCGGCACGACGTGCCCGACCCCGGCGCGTCGTTTTGCAGCATCCGATCAGGTGAACAACCCTCACGAACGGCCCGCTCTCCGGCTGACAGCATCGGAACCGTGCTGGTCGTGACGACGGATCAACTGCCCGGCTACGAGATCCGCCAGATCCTCGGCGAAGTGGTGTCCTCGATGGCCAGGACCCGGAACCCGTACCGCGAGGGGGTCAAGAACCTGCGCGGTGGCGCGTACGACCCGATGGCGCCGGACAATCTGACCCGCTGGCGTACCGACTCGGTGGCCCGGCTCGGCGAGGAGGCCGAGCGGCTCGGCGCGAACGCGGTGATCGGCATGCGCTTCGACAGCCGGGACTGTGGCGAGATGTGGATGGAGATCTGCGCGTACGGCACGGCGGTGATCGTCGTACCCAAGATGCCGGACGTCATGCCGGCCGACCAGCCCATGGTGGCCGCGGAGTCCGCCCATGAGCCCGGGATCGTGGAGGCCCCCGGCGGCATCGCCGAACCCGCGTCCGCCCCCAACCTCCGGACAGCCGCCGAAACCCCCACCCGCGACTCCTGACCGGACCCGCCCACCTGAGTCGATCATGAGGACTCCCCGAGGGGCCGGGGCGGGGCGGTCAGAGGATGGGGGGTGGGGTGTAGGCGGCGGCTTCGGGGTGGGCGGCGACCACGTCGGCGATGCGGGCGATGATGCGGTCCACCTGCGCTCCCGCAGCGCCGACGAAGGCGTTGCGGTCGGCGACCAGGGCGTCGATCTCGGCGCGGGTGAGACCCAGGCGACCGTCGGCCGCCAGACGGTCGAAGAGATCGTTGTCGGGGGCGCCCTTCTCCCGCATGGCGAGGGCGACGGCGACCGCCTGCTCCTTGATCACCTCGTGCGCGACCTCCCGGCCGACGCCCCGCCGGACCGCCGCGACCAGGATCTTCGTGGTGGCCAGGAACGGCAGGAAGCGCTCCAGCTCCCGGTTGATCACCGCCGGGTACGGCCCGAACTCGTCCAGCACGGTGAGGAAGGTCTGGAACAGCCCGTCGGCGGCGAAGAACGCGTCCGGCAGGGCCACCCGGCGGACCACCGAACAGGACACGTCCCCCTCGTTCCACTGGTCGCCGGCCAGCTCGCCGACCATCGACAGATAGCCCCGGATGATCACCGCGAAGCCGTTCACCCGCTCCGAGGAGCGGGTGTTCATCTTGTGCGGCATCGCGCTGGAGCCGACCTGGCCCGGCTTGAAGCCCTCGGTGACCAGCTCCTGGCCGACCATCAGCCGGATCGTGGTGGCCAGGCTGCTCGGCGCCGCCGCCGTCTGCGCCAGCGCGGAGAGCACGTCGAAGTCGAGCGAGCGCGGGTAGACCTGGCCGACGCTGTCCAGTACCCGGCTGAACCCGAGGTGCTCGGCCACCCGGCGCTCCAGCTCGGCCACCTTGCCGGCGTCGCCGTCGAAGAGGTCGAGCTGGTCCGCGGCGGTGCCGACCGGACCCTTGATGCCGCGCAGCGGGTACCGGCCGATCAGGTCCGCCAGCCGGTCGTACGCGATCAGCAGCTCCTCCGCCGCCGACGCGAAGCGCTTGCCCAGCGTGGTGGCCTGCGCCGCGACGTTGTGCGAGCGGCCGGTCATCACCAGGCCGGAGTACTCGTGGGCGTGGCAGGCGAGCCGGACCAGGGTGGCCACCACCCGGTCCCGGATCAGCTCCAGCGAGGCGCGGATCTGGAGCTGCTCGACGTTCTCGGTGAGGTCCCGGGAGGTCATCCCCTTGTGCACGTGCTCGTGCCCGGCGAGCGCGCTGAACTCCTCGATCCGGGCCTTCACGTCGTGCCGGGTGACCCGCTCACGGTCCGCGATGGAGGCCAGGTCGACGTCGTCGACCACCCGCTCGTACGCCTCGACCACGCCGTCCGGCACCGGCACGCCCAGGTCCCGCTGGGCGCGGAGCACGGCCAGCCAGAGCCGGCGCTCCATCCGTACCTTCTCCTCCGGCGACCAGAGGGCGACCAGCTCGGGCGAGGCGTACCGGTTGGCGAGCACGTTCGGGATCGTCGTCACGAGAGCATTCTTCCGCACGTGGCGTCCGCCGCCGGACGGGGTCATCGGGGGATATACTGATGCCCGGTGCCGTATATAGGAGGCGCGGATGACCAAGATCCTCGTGGACGTCGACGACGAGGCGCTCGCCGACGCGGCGAAGGCGTTCGGCACCCGGACCAAGAAGGACACGGTCAATGTCGCGCTTCGCGAGGGAGCGGCGCGACTGCGCCGGGCCCGGGCGCTCGCCGAGCTGGCCAGCCGCGGGCAGGCCGGCGACTTCGACGAACTGCTCGACAAGGCCAGCTACCGGTCGTGAAGCTCGCCGACTACCTGATCGACACCAGTGCCCTGGTCCGGTTGCTCCGGGACGCGGAGGTGCTGGCCCGGTGGGAATCCAGCATCACCGCCGGCCTGGTCGCCATCTGTTCCCTCGTCGAGCTGGAGTTCCTCTACACGGCCCGGTCCGTCGCCGATCGCGAACGACTCGTGCTGCAACTCCACGCCGCCTTCGGCTGGGTGGCGATGCCCGACCGAATCTACGAACGGGCAGCCGAAATACAGCTGGAGCTGACCGAGCGGGGCACGCACCGATCGGCGGGTGCGGTGGACCTGCTGATCGCCGCCGTAGCCGAGTACCAGGGGCTCTCCGTGCTGCACTACGACCGGGACTTCGAGCAGATCGGCGCGGTGACCGGGCAGCCGATGCGCTGGTTGGCACCGGCCGGCTCGATCAAGTGACCGGCGGTCAGGGCGGCGCAAGGATCGGGTCCAGGGTGATGGGCGGTCATCTCGCCGGGTAGCTCACGGCGCGGGGCGGCGACGCCCGCCCGGGTGCTACCCGGGCGGGCGTCGCCGTTCGGTGCCGAGGTCAGCGCTCCAGGATCGCGGTCACGCCCTGCCCGCCGGCGGCGCAGATGGAGATCAGCCCGCGCCCGCTCCCCTTCTGGTCCAAGAGCTTGGCCAGGGTCGCCACGATCCGGCCGCCGGTGGCCGCGAACGGGTGCCCGGCGGCCAGCGAGGAGCCGTTGACGTTGAGCCGGTCGCGGTCGATCGACCCGAGCGGCGCGTCCAGGCCCAGCCGTTCCTTGCAGAACTCCGCCGACTCCCAGGCGGCCAGGGTGGCCAGCACCTGCGAGGCGAACGCCTCGTGGATCTCGTAGTAGTCGAAGTCCTGGAGGGTCAGTCCGGCCCGGGCCAGCATCCGGGGCACCGCGTACGCGGGGGCCATCAGCAGGCCCTCGTCGCCGTGCACGAAGTCGACCGCCGCGGTCTCGGACCAGCTGAACCAGGCCAGCACCGGCAGGCTGCGTTCCCGCGCCCACTCCTCGGAGGCGAGCAGCACGGTCGAGGCGCCGTCGGTGAGCGGCGACGAGTTGCCCGCGGTCATGGTGGCCCGCTCGGCGTCCGGGCCGCGGTTGCCGAAGACCGGCTTGAGCGAGCCGAGCTTCTCCAGGCTGGTGTCGGGGCGCAGGTTCTGGTCCCGGGTCAGCCCGAGGTAGGGGGTCATCAGGTCGTCGAAGAACCCCTTGTCGTACGCGGCGGCGAGCCGCTGGTGCGAGCGGATCGCCAACTCGTCCTGGGCCTGCCGGTCGACGTTCCAGCGCAGCGCCGTCCGGGCGGCGTGCTCCCCCATCGACAGCCCGGTACGCGGCTCCGCGTTGCGCGGGATCTCCGGCTTGAACGGCTGGTGCGGGCGGAGCTTCGCGGCGATCTTCAACCGCTCGCCGAGGGTCCGGGCCGAGTTGAGCTGCAACAGGGTGCGGCGCAGGTCCTCGTTGACGGCGAGCGGCGCGTCCGAGGTGGTGTCCACGCCGCCGGCGATGCCGACCTCGAGCTGCCCGAGGGCGATCTTGTTGGCGACCAGGATGGCCGCTTCCAGACCGGTGCCGCAGGCCTGCTGGATGTCGTACGCGGGGGTGCGCGGGTCGAGCCGGGAGCCGAGCACCACCTCGCGGGTGAGGTTGAAGTCCTTGGAGTGCTTGAGCACCGCGCCGGCGACCACCTCGCCGACCCGCTGCCCGGCCAGCCCGAACCGGGCCACCAGGCCGTCCAGGGCCGCGCCGAGCATGTCCGCGTTGGACGCGTGCGCGTACCGGGAGTTGGACCGGGCGAAGGGGATGCGGTTGCCGCCGATGACCGCGACCCGCCGGACACTTTGCACGATCGGCCTCCTCGAAACTGTTGCCCGAACCCTACTCGCCAGTAGGCTACGCCCATGACCGACAGGTACGCGAGCTTCGTCCAATCGGGGGCCGGTCGCGCGCTGGTCAAGCGCCTCGGGCTGCCCGACCCGCCTCGACTGCGCCGGCACACGCCGGGCGACCCGCTCGTCCCCGGGCCCGTCCTGCTCGGCACCTCGGCCGACGGCCGGCTCGCCGAGCCGGTCACCAAGATCCTGACCTTCGCCGGGGTCGAGCTGCGCGACCCGGCCGCCGCCACCGACGCCGGCGCGCGCTACGCCGCCCTGGTGTACGACGCCACCGGCATCACCGACTCCACCGAGCTGCGGCAGCTGTACGACTTCTTCCACCCGCAGGCCCGGGCGCTGCTGCCCAGCGGCCGCGTGATCGTGGTGGGCACCCCGCCGGCCGAGTGCGGGTCGCCCCGCGAGGCGACCGCCCAGCGCGCCCTGGAGGGGCTGACCCGCAGCATCGGCAAGGAGTTCGGCCGGGGCGTCACCGCCCAACTGGTGTACGTCACGAAGGCCGCCGACCCAGGCACCCTGACCAGCCTCGAATCGACCCTCCGGTTTCTGCTCTCCGGGCGCTCCGCGTACGTCTCCGGCCAGGTGATCCGCGTCGGCGCGGGCACCGCACAGCCGCCGGCCGACTGGGACCGGCCGCTGGACGGGCAGGTCGTGCTGGTCACCGGCGCGGCCCGGGGCATCGGCGCCGCGCTGGCCCGGGTGCTCGCCCGGGACGGCGCCCAGGTCGTCGCGCTGGACATCCCGGCCGCCGGGGACGCGCTGGCCGTGGTCGCCAACGAGATCGGCGGCAGCGCCGTTCAGCTCGACCTGACTGCCCCGGACGCCCCGACCCGCCTCGCCCAGCACCTCGCCGACCGGCACGGCCGGGTCGACGTGGTGGTGCACAACGCCGGCATCACCCGGGACAGGACGCTCGGCCGGATGGACGCCGACCGCTGGGACTCCGTCATCGACGTCAACCTCTCCAGTCAGGAGCGGATCAACGACGTGCTGCTGGAGCGCGCCCTGATCCCGACCGGTGGGCGGATCGTCTCGGTCTCCTCGATCGCCGGCATCGCCGGCAACCGCGGCCAGACCAACTACGCCACCAGCAAGGCCGGGGTGATCGGGCTGGTCGACTCGCTGGCCCCGGCGCTGCGCGACCGCGGCATCAGCGTCAACGCGGTCGCCCCCGGTTTCATCGAGACCCGGCTGACCGCGCGCATCCCGCTGACGCTGCGCGAGGCGGGCCGCCGGATGAACAGCATGTCCCAGGGCGGCCTGCCGGTGGACGTCGCCGAGACGATCGGCTGGCTGGCCTGGCCGGCGAGCGGCGCGGTCACCGGCAACGTCGTCCGGGTCTGCGGCCAGAGTCTGCTGGGGGCGTGATGGCCAGGCGGAAGGACCGGCCGGCGGACGGCCCGGCCGAGGACCTGTCGGTCCACGAACTGATCGACGGCCCCACCCGGGACCTCTCCGGCCTCGTCGTCACCCCCGACGCGGTCCAGGAGCTCGGCACGCACGACCTCAGCGCTTACGCCACCCAGGACCTCTCCCGGATCGCGCCGGGCGCCGGGGGTACGCCGGCCCCGGCCGGACCGGCGACGACCGCGCCGGGCGGCGGCGGCGCGGCGGGCCGGGCCGCGGTCGAGCTGCCCCGGATGCCGGCGGCCGGGGCGCTCTACCGCCGGGCCCTGCTCGGCGCACTGCCCGGGTTGGGCGGCCGGCGGAGCGACAGCCTGCCCGCGGTCGAGCTGACCGTGGCCGGCGTCGCCGTGGACCGGGCGCACCTCGCCGACTACGACCGGGTCTGCGGGTTCCGGCTCGCCGACCGGCTGCCGGCGACGTACCCGCACGTCATGGGGTTCCCGCTGGCGTTGCGGCTGATGACCCAGCCGGAGTTCCCCATCCCGCTGAGCGGGGTCGTGCACGTCGCCAACCGGATCACCGTGCACCGACCGATCGAAGCCGGCGAACGGCTGGACTTCCGGACGTACGCGGAGAACCTGCGCCCGCACGACCGGGGCCGGCAGCTCGACGTGGTGCTCGTGGGCTCGGTCGACGGGGAGGAGGTGTGGCGCGGCGTCTCGACGTACCTCGGCAAGGAGCGCAGCGCCGGCGGCGGTGAGCGGCGCGACCGGGGTGACCGGCCGACCCCGCCGGCCCCCTCCGCGCACTGGCGGCTCACCCCCCGGGTCGGCACGGACTACGCCCGGGTCTCCGGCGACCACAACCCGATCCACACCTCCCGGCTCGGCGCGCGGCTGTTCGGCTTCCCGCGGCCGATCGCGCACGGGATGTGGAGCAAGGCGCACTGCCTGGCCGCGCTGGAGAGCCGGCTGCCGGACGCCTACACGGTCGACGTGGCGTTCAAGCTGCCGGTGCCGCTGCCGTCGACGGTGGCGTTCAGCGCCACCCCGGGGTGGGATTTCGCGTTGCACGACGCCCGCTCCGGCCGTCCGCACCTGGTCGGCACGACCCGCTGAGGGAGGGGCCCCGCATGTGCGCGAAGGGGCCCCTCGCCACCCGTCGGCCCCGGAGCATCGGGGCATGGAGTACGTGCTCGACCTGCTCCACCACACGGTCGCCTCGCCGTGGGTGTACCTGGTGATCTTCACGGTCACCGCGGTCGACGCGTTCTTCCCCGCCGTGCCGGGCGAGACGGTGGTGATCACCGCGGCGGTGTTCGCGGCGGGCGGCGAGCCCAACCTGGTCGCGGTCATCGTGGTGGCCGCGCTCGGCGCACTCGCGGGTGACCACGTCTCCTACGCCGTGGGCCGGGGCGGCGGCGCCCACCGGGCGGCGCGGCTGCCCGCCGACAGCCGCCGGCGGGCCGGCTCGGAGTGGGCCCGCCGGGCCCTCGACCGGCGCGGCGGCATGATCCTGACCACCGCCCGGTACCTCCCCGGCGGCCGCACCGCCGTCACCCTGACCATGGGCGCGGTCCGCTAACCGCCGCGCTGCTTCCTGCTCTACGACGCCCTCGCCTGCGGCAGCTGGGCGGTCTACTGCGGCCTGCTCGGCTACTTCGGCGGCCTGGCCTTCGAACGCGACCCGGTGAAGGCACTGCTGGTCGGCGTCGGGCTGTCGCTCGTCGTCACGTTCGGCCTGGAACTGGCACGCCGGCTGCGCCGCCGCGCCCGCTCCCGCGCCCGGGCCGCCGTCCGTCGCTGACCGCCCCCGCCCTGCCGAGAACGTCAGCCGGCGGGCGGACGCCAGGTGACGCCGTGCAGCAGTTGGGCGGCGCCGAGCCAGGCCACGTTCATCATCCGGGTGGCGGTCTTCTCCGGGTCGGCCTCGGGGTGGTCGGCGAGCCAGTCGGCGAGGGACTCGGTCGCGCCGACCAGGGCGTACGCGACGACCTCCAGGTCGGTCGGGCCCACCTCGTGCCCCTCGGCGCGCAGCGCGTTGTCCAGCATGCCGGCGACCACCTCGACCAGCCGGCCCCGCATGGTGGCCAGTTCCCCGGCGAAGGGCTGCTCGCCGCGGGCCTGGCGGTAGAGCACCGCCCAGCCGTCCCGGTGCGCGCCGACGAAGCCGAAGAAGGCGCGCAGGCCACGCCAGAGCCGCTCGTCGGCGGGCAGGTCGGAGGCGGCCGCCCCGGCGATGGCCTCCATCATCCGGGTGCCCTCCCGGTGCAGGCAGGCGACGAAGAGCTCCTCCTTGGTGCCGAGGTACGCGTAGACCATCGGTTTGGAGATCCCGGCGTCCTCGGCGATCTCGTCCATGCTGGCGGCGTGGAAGCCGCGGCGGGAGAAGACCTTGACCGCCGCGTCGAGCATCTGCTGCTCGCGGACGGCCCTCGGCAGGCGCTTGAAGCTGGGTGTGCTGGACACCCTTGCGAGCATACCTACTCGTGCGTAAGGTTACGCCAGAGTAACCAAAGTCGGCCCGCTCCGAGAGGTGCATCCCCCATGACTGACTTCGACCCGGCCAACTTCGCGAACGTCGAGCCCAAGGAGTTCGCGAAGCTGGTCAAGTCCACCCCCGACGACAAGATCGCCGAGGTGATGTCGGGCGACCTGCGCGGCAAGATCCTGAGCGAGGTCTTCAACCGGATGCCGTCGCTGTTCCGCGCCGACCGCGCCGGCTCCACCAACGCGGTCATCCACTGGAACATCACGGGTCGTCCCGACGGTGGCGCCGACACCTACGAGATCGTCATCGAGAACGGCGCCTGCACCGTCTCGGACACCGCGCAGCGGGACCCGAAGCTGAGCCTCACGATGGGCCCGGTCGAGTTCCTCAAGATCGTCTCCGGCGGCGGCAACCCGGTGATGATGTTCATGACCGGCAAGCTGAAGGCCAAGGGCGACCTGGGCCTCGCCGCCAACATCGCCAACCTGTTCGACATCCCCAAGGCCTGACGTGACCGAGTTCTCGCTCGACCTGAACGAGGAACAGCGGGATCTGCGCGACTGGGTGCACGGCTTCGCCGCCGAGGTCGTGCGCCCGGCCGCGGCCGAGTGGGACGCCCGGGAGGAGACTCCCTGGCCCGTCATCCAGGAGGCGGCGAAGGTCGGCCTGTACGGCTTCGAGTTCCTCGCCACCTGCTGGGCCGACCCCACCGGCCTGTCCCTGCCCATCGCCAGCGAGGAGCTCTTCTGGGGCGACGCCGGCATCGGGCTGAGCATCTTCGGCACCTCCCTCGCCGTCGCCGCCATCTACGGCGCGGGCACCCCGGACCAGCTCGTCGAGTGGGTGCCGCAGTGCTTCGGCGACGTCGACTCGCCGGCCGTCGCCGCGTTCTGCACCAGCGAACCGGAGGCCGGCTCGGACGTCGGGTCGATGCGCACCCGGGCGGTCTACGACGAGGCCACCGACGAGTGGGTGCTGCGCGGGCAGAAGGCGTACGCCACCAACGGCGGGATCGCCGGGGTGCACGTGGTCACCGCCTCGGTGGACCCGTCGCTCGGCTCCCGCGGGCAGGCGGCGTTCGTCGTACCGCCGGGCACGGCGGGGCTCAGCGCGACCCGCAAGCTGCGCAAGCTGGGGCTGCGCGCGTCGCACACCGCCGACGTCTTCCTCGACGACGTACGGGTGCCCGGGCGCTGCCTCCTCGGCGGGCGGGACGCCCTGCTGGAACGCCTCGACCGGGCCCGCTCCGGCCAGCGCGCCTCCGGCCAGGCCGCGATGCGGACGTTCGAGCTGTCCCGGCCGACGGTCGGCGCCCAGGCGCTCGGCGTGGCCCGGGCGGCGTACGAGTACGCCCTCGACTACGCCAAGGACCGGGTCCAGTTCGGACGGCCGATCATCGAGAACCAGGCGGTCGCGTTCGCGCTGGCCGACATGAAGATGGAGATCGACGCGGCCCGGCTGCTGGTCTGGCGGGCCTCCTGGATGGGGCGCAACAACCGGCCGTTCACCGCGGGCGAGGGCTCGATGTCCAAGCTCAAGGCCGGCGAGGTGGCCGTCTCGGTCACCGACAAGGCGGTCCAGCTGCTCGGCGGCGCCGGCTTCCTGCGCGACCACCCGGTCGAACGCTGGTACCGGGACGCCAAGATCTACACCATCTTCGAAGGCACCTCCGAGATCCAGCGGCTGGTCATCTCCCGCGCGATCTCCGGGATGCAGATCCGTTGACCGGGGCCGGGTCGGCCCACCGGCCGACCCGGCCACCGGCGCGGGTGCCGCCTCCTCACCCTCCGTTCCGACGTGCACGACCCACGGTGTGCGACGGGTGGGCCCGGTGACCGCCGGCTGGGCTCCCGGCCGCCGCGGGTGCATGATCGGGAGGAAACGTTCGGCGTGGCGGGGCTCCTCCGGGGGCCCTCCCGTGCTCCCCGAAGGAGGGTTGCGGCTTGGACCTGCCGTTCATCGTCGCCACGCTGACCCGGCGCGGACTGCTCACCCCGGGCCGTCCCATCCGGGTCGCCTCCCAGCTCGGCGCGCTGCGCAAGTGGGGCTGGAGCCTCGCCGGTGAGCTGCGCCAGGCCGCCGCCCGCGACCCCGGTCGGGCGGCCGTCGTCGACGAGCAGGGCGTCGAGCTGACCTATCAGGAGCTGCTGGACCGGGCCGAACGGCTGGCCCGGTCGATGCGCGCCGGGCTCGGCGTCCAGGCCGGGGACCGGATCGGGGTGCTCTGCCGCAACCACCACGGGCTGATCGAGGCGGTCGTCGCGGCGATGCTGCTCGGCGCGGACGCCGTCCTGGTCAACACCGGCCTCTCCGCCGCGCAGTTGACCACCGTCGCGGAGGAACAGTCGCTGCGGGTCCTGGTGCACGACGCCGAGTTCGCCGAGCGGGTCCTCGGCCTCCCCGCCGACGTGCAGCGGGTCGACGAGCGCGGCCAGGAGGAGCTGATCGCCGGCGCCCTGCCCGGTGACCAGCTCCAGCCGCCCGAGCGGGACGGCCGGACCATCGTGCTCACCTCCGGCACCACCGGAGCACCCAAGGGCGCCCGCCGGCCCACCCCGCACGGCTTCGGCCCGCTGGTGTCCATCATCGACCGGATTCCGCTGCACGCCCGCGACACCGTGCTGATCGCCGCGCCGCTCTTCCACACCTGGGGGTACGCGGCCCTCCAGGTGGCCTTCGCCCTGCGCTCCACCATCGTGCTGCACCGCCGCTTCGACCCGGCCGCCACCGTGGCCGCGCTGGCCGCCCAGCCGTGCGACGCGCTCTTCGCCGTGCCGGTGATGCTGCAGCGGCTGCTGGAGGTGCCGGCGCCGAGCCCCCGGCCACCGCTGAAGGTGGTCGCGGTCAGCGGCTCGGCCCTGCCCGGCGGACTCGCCCCCAAGTTCATGGACGCCTACGGGGACGTCCTCTACAACCTGTACGGCTCGACCGAGGTCTCCTGGGCATCCATCGCCGGCCCGGCCGACCTGCGCGCCGCCCCGACCACCGCCGGCCGCCCGCCGCACGGCACCCGGCTGGAGATCCTGGACGACGCCGGTGAACCGGTCCGGGACGGACGGGTCGGGCGGATCTTCGTGGGCAACGAGATGCTCTTCGAGGGGTACACCTCGGGAGCCGGCCGGGAGACCCACGACGGCCTGCTGAACACCGGCGACCTGGGCCGGGTCAACGGCGATGGCCTGCTCTTCGTCGACGGTCGGGCGGACGACATGATCGTCTCCGGGGGCGAGAACGTCTTCCCCTCCGAGGTGGAGGACCTGCTCGCCCGACTGCCGCAGGTCCGTGAGGCCGCCGTGATCGGGGTGCCCGACCCCGAGTACGGCCAGCGCCTCGCCGCGTTCCTCGCCCTGCACCCCGGCGAGACGCTCGACCCGGATGCGGTCCGCGAGTACGTCCGGCACTACCTGGCCCGCTTCTCCGTACCCCGGGACGTGATCTTCGTGAAGTACCTGCCGCGCAACGCCACCGGCAAGGTGCTCAGTCGCGAGCTGCGTCGCTACTACGGCTGAGGCACGGGCCACAGGGGACGGACACCTCGGGCGCCCGGTGGTAGCTTCTCATCCGCCGCCGGTCCCGGCAGGTCCCTGCTCACTCGTTCCAGGAGCTGCTCGATGGTCCGTCTCCGCCGGCGCTGGGCACTCGGTCTGCTCGCCGGCGGCGTCTCCGCCGTGGCGCTCGGCACCACCGAACCGGTCCTCGGCCGCCGCCGCAGCGGGACCCTGGTCCGGCGGCAGCCACCCCCGGTCGAGGTGGAGAACCGCGCGGCCGGCACGCCCTGGTGGCCGGAGGACGGCCGCCGGGCCACGAACGACCGGCACCGCCAGATCCAGGGGTACGCCTCGACGACCAGCGTCGCCCCCGGCGAGTCGATCGACTTCCACGTCGCGGTCAACCCGGCGGGCCGGTACCGGATCTCGATCCACCGGCTCGGTTGGTACGACGGCGCGGGCGCCCGCACCGTGCTGACCAGTCCCGAGTTCGACGGCGTGCCGCAGCAGGTGCCGGCGGTCGACCCGGTGACCGGGGCGATCGCCTGCCGCTGGCCGGTCTCCTGGACGGTCCGGGTGCCGGACGACTGGACCTCCGGCCTCTACCAGGCGGTCTTCACCTCGGCGGACGGCTGGCGCGCCTGCACCCCGTTCGTGGTCCGGGACGACCGCCGGGCCGCGGCGCTCTGCGTGGTCCTGCCGGTCACCACCTGGCAGGCGTACAACCAGTGGCCGCGGGACCGGCGGGTCGGCAAGAGTCTCTACAACGGCTACGCGGCCACCGGCCGGCGGGATCCCCGGCTCCGGGCGCTGGAGGTCTCCTTCGACCGCCCGTACGCCGACCACGGCATCCCGATCCAGCTCACCCGGGACCACGACGCCATCCAGTGGCTGGAACGCCGCGGCTACGACGTCAGCTACGCGACGAGCTTCGACCTGCACTCGGGGCGGCTCGACCCGACCCGGCACCGGGGGATCGTGTTCTGCGGCCACGACGAGTACTGGTCGTGGGAGATGCGCCGGGCGGCGGAACAGGCCGTGGCCGCCGGGACCAGCCTCGCCTTCCTCGGCGCCAACAGCATCTACTGGCACGTCCGGCTGGGTCCCGCCGACGACGGCCGGCCGGAGCGGCTGGTGGCCTGCGCCAAGACCACGCCGGACCCGGGCGAGGACAGCGCCGGCCCGACCGTCACCTGGCGCGTCGTCGGCCGGCCCGAGCAGGCGCTGCTGGGGGTGCAGTACAACGGCATCGTCGGCTCCCCGCAGCCGCTGGTGGTCCGGGCGGCGGACCACTGGTTCTGGGCGGGCGCCGGGGTGGCCGACGGTGACCGGATCCCCGGTGTCGTCGGCGGCGAGGCCGACGGCGTGCACGCCGACGTGCCCCGGCCGTCCGGGGTGGACGCCGCCGTCCTGAGCGCTTCGCCGTACCGGACGCGCGACGGCGGCCACCGGGTGCAGAACACCCACCTGTACGAGACGCCGCAGGGCGCGCTGGTCTTCGCCTCGGGCACCCTGTGCTGGACCATGGCGCTGAACCGGCAGGGGCACCGGGATGAGCGGATCGAGCGGGCCACCGGCAACCTGCTGGACCGGATCACCGGCCGGGCCGGCCCGTCGGCGGGTCCGGCGGTGCCGGCCCGGGGCTGACGGGTCGGCGGCGGGGCAGCCCGGCGTACCGGAGAGCCGCCCCGCCGCCGGCGTCAGGCCCGGTCGGCGGCCCGGCCGATCGCCGCCGCCACCCCGCCGACCCGGTCGGCGAGCAGGCCCAGCGCGCCCACCGCCCGGTCCACCGGGTCGTCCGTCGCGCCACCGAGCGCGCGGGCCCGCAGGTAGCCGGCCTTCACCTCGGCCCACCGTCGAGCCTGCTCGGTCGTGAGCCGGCCCCGCAGCTCCGCCAGCTTCAACAGGTTCGCCTCGGCACCCGCGGCGAGGGTCTGCGCCTCGCCGAGGTAGTGGTCGTCGATGACCGCCTCCAGCTCCTCGTCGCTGAGCACCGGGACGATCCGCTCGGCCAGCTTGTTCATGTTCCGGTACGACCCCTGCAGCTGGAAGGGCGGCTCGGTACGGGAGGCGTCGGCCTGCGCCGCCGAGGCGATGTACGCCTGATTGTTGGCGAGCACCACCTGCTGCACCCGCAGCAGCTTGCGCAGCACCGAGACGATCTGCTCCAGCTCCACCGGCGAGTACGGGTGGGCGAGCTGGTCGGCCCGCACCGACTCGTCGCCCCGGGCGAGGCGGACCAGCAGTTCGACGTCGCCGCGGTCCCGGCCGGACAGCGGCGCCAGCACCGGGTTCGAGGTGAGGGCGTTCTCGATGTAGCTGAGCGCGAACACCTCCTCCCGGCCGGAGAGCACGTCCCCGAGGTTCCACACGTCGGCCCGGTTGGCCAGCATGTCCGGCACCCGGAACCGCTGCCCCGACTCGGTGTACGGGTTGCCCGCCATGCACACCGCGAACCGCTTGCCCCGCAGGTCGTAGGTGCGGGTCCGGCCCTCCCAGACGCCCTCCATCCGGCGCTGCCCGTCGCAGAGCGAGATGAACTTCTGCAGCAGCTCCGGCGAGGTGTGCTGGATGTCGTCGAGGTAGAGCAGGACGTTGTTGCCCAGCTCCAGGGCGAAGGAGATCTTCTCCACCTCCTGCCGGGCGGTCGCGTCGGGCGCGTCCGCCGGGTCGAGCGAGGTGACCCCCGAGCCCAGGGCCGGCCCGTTGACCTTGACGAAGACCAGGCCCAGCCGGCTGGCCACGTACTCCATCAGGGTGGTCTTCCCGTAGCCGGGCGGGGAGATCAACAGCAGCAGGCCGGACTGGTCGACCCGCTTGGCGTCGCCGGTCGCGCCGAGCTGGCGGGCCAGGTTGTCCCCGATCAGCGGCAGGTAGACGTCGTCGAGGAGCCGGTTGCGGACGAACGCGCTCATCACCCGCGGCCGGTACTCCTCCAGCCGCAGCCGGTCCCGCTCGGCGGCCACCAGCGCGTTGCGCCGGCGCTGGTAGTCCCGGTACGCGGGCACCAGCTCGGTGCGGAACCGGCGGGCCCGGGCCAGCGTCTCGTCCAGCCGCAGCGTGAGCGCCGACCCGACGATCCGGGGATGCGCGCCGAGCAGTCCGCCGACCGTCTCCGACATCGTCGCCGCCGCCTCGTGGCGCGGCAGGTCCGCGCCGCACAGCTCCACCGCGACCGCCTCCGGCAGGTCGTACCCGGACAGCGTGCCGTCGTCGGTCGCCAGGAACGCGGTCAGCCACGCCTCGACCAGCTGGTGGCGGCTGGTCAGGTCGCCGTCGAGGGCCCGCAGGTCGGCGTCGAACTCCCGGGCGGAGCGGGACTGCGGACCGCCGAGGGCGCGCCGGAACCGGTCCAGCATGGTCCGCGCGCCGGCTCCGGTGACGAAGCCCGCGGGTGGCCGGGACAGCTCCTCGAACAGGTACTCGCCGGCCAGGGCGGCCTCCCCGGCCGGCCCGGTCAGCCCGGCGTCGGTCAGGAAGCGGCCCACCTCGGCGGCCAGCTCGGCGTGCAGCCGGTCGATCGCGTCCCCCGCCTCGACCCGGTCGCCCTCCGGTGGCACCGCACCCCGGTCGGGGCGGCCGAAGCGGTCCCGGGCCCGGGCCAGCGAGGTGGCCCGGGCGGTCCAGCCGGCCCGGTCCGGCTCGGCGGTGCCGAACCGCCAGAACAGCTGCGCGGCGGCCCGGGCGGCCGGCGGGTAGCGGAGCAGGCCCGCCCCGGCGTGCAGGCGCAGCAACGCCCGCAGCAGCTCCGTCGCGTCGTGATCGTGCACGCCCCGCTCGTAACCCTCGTCGTAGCGGGCCTCGGCGAACCGGCGGACCAGCTCGCGCAGGTCACCGGCGTCGGCCGCCGCCGCCCGCAGCCCGTCCAGGGTCAGCCCCTCCCGGCCCGCCTCGGCGGCGGTCAGGATCGAGGTGGCCAGATACTCCGCGCGGTACACCGCCGGCGATTCGGAGACCAGCAGCTGGTCCCAGAACCGGCGGGTGCGGGCGAACTCGGTGTCCCGGACCGGGGCGCGGTAGTCGGTGCCGGTCACCGCCACCGCCAGCCCGCCGTCGTGCGGCACCACGGTGACGTCGACCGGCTGGGTGTTCACCGCGAAGCGGTGCCGGCCCAACCGGATCGTCTCGCCGCCGTCGGCGTACAGGTCCAGGCGGTCGCGCAGGCCGCGACCGGCCTCGAGGCGCGCGGCCCGGATCCGGCCGTCCAGCTCCTCGGCCCGGACGGGGTCGCCCAGGGTACGCAGCTCTTCCACGACCGCGCGCAGCTTGCCCACCATCGGGTCCGCCGCGAAGTACGTGTTGATCTCGTCCAGCGAACCCAGCGTGCCGATCCGGTGCCGCACGCTGACCAGGACGCGCTCCGCCGACGAGACCAGCCGGTCGGCCCGCCGGGCCCGCTCGTCCAGCAGCGCCTGCTTCCGCGAGGAGAACGCCTCGTAGATCTCGGTCCGCCGGGTCGCCAGCTCGGCGAGGAAGTCGTCGAACTCCCCGAACCGGGACTCCAGGTCCTCCACCCGCAGCAGCAGCCGGCCCAGCTGCTCGTCGCAGCGCTCGGCGGTGTCCGCCGCCGCCAGCGCCCCGGTCACCGCCTGCCCGAGCAGCGCGAACTCGGCCGCGAAGCCGGCCCGGCCCTCCACCTCCAGCAGCTCCCGGCGGCGGTTGTCCAGCACCGCCCGGGCCCGGTTGACCGCGCCGAGCACCTCGCCGACCCGGGTCAGGATCCCGGTGCGGACGGTCGCGTCGGCGATGTCCAGCCCGCCCACCACGTCGGTGATGGTCTGCAGCCCCTCGGCGCGTCCGGCCAGCTCGTCCCGGACCGCCCCGGCCTCGGCCACCGTGCCGATCGCCGCGCCCCGCCCGGCCAGCCGGTCGACCTCGGCCTGGTAGCCGGTGAACGCGTCGTCCCGGCGCAGGAAGTCCACCGCCCGCCGACCGGCAGCAGTCAACTCGTCGTCCAGCCGCCCCGCCAGCTCGTCGATCCGCCCGTGGTCGACGTACCGCAGCTCCCGCAGCGTCTCCAGGTGACCGCGCGCCTGGCGCAGCCCGGCGAGCTGCCGCACCCAGTCGTCGGCGGTGAGCGGCGCCTCGCCGCGCGCCCGCCGGGCCAGCGAGGCGATCCGCTCCGCGCTCTCGTCCATCGCGGTCCGCGCCTGCTCGGTGAGGGCGCGGACCTTCTCGTACTCGTCGAGCACCGCGACGGCGGTGCGCCGCAGCTCGGCCAGCGGCGCCAGCAGGTCGCCGAGGTCGGCCTCGCCGAGCCAGTGGTAGTGGTCGACGATCCGGGCGCAGGCCGCGATCAGCGCCTCGTAGACCCCGGTGGTGGCCGCCGCGCCGTCGACCATCCGGGCCACCGACAGGCAGTCGGAGATGCCCCGGACCAGGTCGGCGTTGCCGATCCGCTCCAGCGGGCCGGTGCCCGCTGGCTGTGCCGCCGCGTACGCGTCGGAGACGTACGGCGTCTGCCAGATCTGCATCGGGTGGACCCGGGTCGGCTCCTCGGAGGTCGCCCGGAACACCACCAGCGTGCCGTCGTCGAAGAGCGAGAAGCCGTGGCACGGGATCGGCGCCGCCACCTCCTTGCGGATGGCGTTGTACGGCAGCAGCAGCGAGCGGCCGTCGGCCCGGGCGTGGAAGACGTAGAGGACGTCCTCCCCGTTCGGGGAGCGGACCACCCGTTCGAACTCCAGCCCGGACACGTCGGTGTCGAAGGTGCGGGTGACCCCGGTGGCCAGGTGGTAGCCGCCCGGGAAGATGATCCCGTGGTCCTCGGGCAGCCGCTGGCAGGCCGGCCCGATGCCGTCGAGCCGGACCACCTCCCGGGTCAGCGTGTTGAAGACCAGGTGCCGCCACTCGGTCTCCTTGTACGGCCGCATCCGCAGCAGGATCAACGGGCCGACCCGGGCCCAGCTCACGTCGGCGTCGGCCAGGCTCTGCAACGGCTCGTCCACCGGCTCGTCGTAGATGCCCTCGCCGACCTCGGTGTTGTTCTCCAGCTTGACGGTCAGCGTGCCGCCGACCGTCTCCACGAAGATCTCGTCGGCGATGGAGATGTGCGGGTGCCGGCCGAGGACGTGGTCCTCCCGGGTCGTCTCGATCCACTCGAAGTCGTGCGAGGGTGGGAAGACGTGGTCCCGCTCGCCCCGGTTGTCCAGGTACCCGACGCCGCCGTCGGCGTCCAGCCGCCAGCGCAGCACGCGGATGTCGTCGGTCCGCGGGCCGGTCTGGAACACCGCCAGCAGCCGACCGTCGAGCCGGCGTAGCTGCAGCAGCCGGGTCTGCCGGTAGTAGCGGTACAGCTCGGCGAAGTCGCGCTGGAACACCGGGTCGCGCAGCAGGCCGGGCAACTCGTCCGGGCCGGCCCGGTCGAACCGGAACGATTCGGAGTCGCCCGCCTCGCCCACATCGCCGCGCTCCCGCTCGAAACGATGCAGCGAGAAGACGTCGTCGACCGTCGTCTCCGGCTTCAGCCCGATGAAGACGTTGTAGCCGAAGAGCATCAGCCCGCCGACCGGGACGATGTCCCGGGGCACGCAGTTGTTCCCGGTACGGATCCGCTCGGTGCTGAGCAGGCGCAGCTCGGTGCTGCCGAAGACCTCCAGCCGCCGGGCGTTCAGCCGCTCCGCCCGCCGGGCCAGCTCGCCGGCCTGCCCGACGAGCCGGTTCCGCAGCACCTCGTAGCTGCCCGCGTCCAGCCCGACCGGGCCGTCGCCGTCCGCCCCGGTCGTACCGGCCGCGTCCCCGCCGGTCGGACCGGGCACCGGCTCACTCACCGGCACGCTGCCGCGGGCCGGCCAGGGCGGCCAGCGGGGTCTCGGCCACGCCGAGGCGCTGCGCGGCGTTCAACAGTTCCTGGAGCTTGCCCTTGTCGGCGCCGCCGGCCCGCATCTGCTGCAACAGGAAGGCGGAGAGGGTCAGGTTCTGCACGTCACCGGTGTTGATCGAGCCGAGCATCCGGGTCAGGTCGTCGGTGAAGCTGGCCGTGCCGTCCAGCCACGGCTGGGTGAGGCCCCGGGCGACGTCCGAGTGGGCCACGAAACCGTCCACGCTCTTGCCGAACGAGATCGAGCTGAGCAGCCGGTCGAAGAAGACGCTGTCCCCGCCGACGATGTCGATGTTCGCCTTCGCCAGGCCGGTGGAGACCAGCCTCGCCTGCGCCTCGGCGACCTGCCGCTGCGTGTCCAGCCCGGCGAGCCGGACCTCCTTCTCCAGCTCCAGCCGCAGCCGGTACTCCTCGTGCTGGCGGGTGGCGTCGTCCAGCGCGGCCATCGCCGCCGCCTTGTCGGTCAGACCCTCGGCCTCGCCCTTCAGCTTCTCGCGTACCGCCTCCGCGGCCAGCAGGGCCTTGTCGCGCTCGACGGCGACCTCCGCGCGGCCGACCTTCTCGATCGCCTCGGCGCTTCGCTCGCGGACCTGCACCTCGGCCAGGCCGGCGGCCGCCGCCTCGGCCTGGGTGCCCTCGGCCAGCCGGATCTTCGCCCGGGTGTCCAGCTCGGCGGCCTGCTGCCGGGCCTCGGCGAGCACCAGCTCCTCGCGGGCCTTGAACTTCGCCGCCGTCTCGGCCGCCTCCGCCGCCTTGATGTCCTTGACCAGGTTCTCCTGCGCCTCGGCCTCGGCCTGGATGACCACCGCCTGGCGGGTCCGCTCGGCCTCCTCGACCACCCGCAGGCGCTTGATGTTCTCCTCCTGCTCGGCGACGGTCTTCTCGACCGCGATCCGCTCCCGAACGACCTCGGCGATGGCCCGCTTCTCCGCCTCGACCTCCTTGTCCTTCGAGATCGTGCTGAGCTCGGTCTCCCGCTGCCGGCCGATGACCTCCAGCATCCGGTCCTTCTCGATCCGCTCGGTCTCGATCGCGATGACCCGCTCGCGGTTCTTCTCGGCGACCGCGATCTCCCGGGTCCGATTCTCGTGCTGGATGCCCAACTGCTCGTCAGTACGGATGTTCGCCGTCTCGGCGCGCAGCCGCTCCTCCGCCCGGACCCGGGTGATCTCGGCCTCCTCGCGGGCCCGCACCGTCTCGATCTCCCTCCGCTGCTTGGCCTCGGCGTCCGCCTGCCGCCGCTCCAGCTCGAGGATCGCCTCCCGGGCGTCGACGTTCTGCCGGGTGATCTCCTTCTCCTCGCTGCGCTGGAACTCGTTGGTCCGCACGTGTTCGATCGCGGTCAGCTCGGTGATCTTCCGGATGCCCTGGGCGTCGAGGATGTTCTTGGCGTCCAGCTGGGACATCGGGGTCTGCTCGAGGAAGTCGATCGCCGCGTCCTCCAGGCTGTAGCCGTTGAGGTCGGTGCCGATCACCCGGATGATCTGGTCGCGGAACTCGTCGCGCTTGGTGTAGAGGTCGACGAAGTCCAGTTGCTTGCCCACCGTCTTCAGCGCCTCCGAGAACTTGGCGTTGAACAGCTCCTGGAGGGTCTCCCGGTCACTGGCCCGGGCGGTGCCGATGGCCTGCGCCACCTTGATGACGTCCTCGGTGGTCTTGTTGACCCGGACGAAGAAGGTGATGCGGATGTCGGCCCGGATGTTGTCCCGACAGATCAGACCCTCGTTGCCGGTCCGCTCGATGTCGATCGTCTTCACCGAGATGTCCATGATCTCGGCCTTGTGCAGCACCGGCAGGACCACCGCCCCGGTGAACGTGACGTCCACCCGGCGGACCTTGGAGACGATCAGCGCCTTGCCCTGTTCCACCTTGCGGAACAGGCGGCTGACCAAAAAGACCACGCCGAGGGCGACGAGCAGGAGGACGGCGAGCAGTACGCCGATCCCAGTGGTGAGGACATCCATGGCTGAGCGCGCGGCGCCGGTCCGGTGGTGCGGGTGGACCGGTGGGTGCCGCGCATCCTCCTTTCGTTCAGGGGGTACGAGGGCAGCGTGGGACGAACCGGCGGCGGGGTGGCCGTCCGGTCGAGGCGGGAGGGGGTGACCCGCCGTCGCGGGAGCGGGTCACCGGCGGCGGCTACATCGGTGCGGGACGCGAAGGGTCGGGGTCGAAGGCGATGCCCGCGGGCATGACCCAGAAGAACTCGCCCTCGACGTCGTAGTCGTAGATCAGCGCGGAGCTGCCGGCGCGCAGCGGCTCGGCGCCGGACTGGCGGACCTGGACGACTGCGGAGGACCCGTCCGCCGCCGTCACCTCCGCCTGCCCGAAGTCGGCGGTCACCCGCCCCGTGCGGATCGTGCACAGGCTGCCGACGAAGGCCTGCCGGCTGGACTCCGTACCGGTGGGGAAGAGGCGGCTCAGCGGCACGGCGACCAGCCGGGTCACCAGCCAGGCGCCGAGCAGCGCCACCAGCAGCACCCCGACCGACACGGCGACCCGGGCGGCGACGCCCAGGCCGAGCCCGTCGAGCAGCACGGTGCCGGCCAGGCTGACGAACCAGGCCACCGCGACGATCAGGGAGAACACGATGGTGGCGGGCAGGCCGCCGAGCCCGAGGCCGGCCAGGACGTCACCCGGAACCCCGTCGAGGTCGAGGTCGTCGCCGAGGTCCAGCACCCCGGTCAACACCAGCAGCCAGTAGCCGACGACCACCAGCAGCAGGAAGCTGAACAACACGGTGGGGAAGCTGAGCGCCGTACCGACGAACCCGGTCACCGCATTCCCTCCCCCGTTCCCGGCAGGGGCTTCACACCCACCGGCAGGGTGATCGTGACATGGGTTGTCAATGCCCGGTGGCCGCCGAACGGCTGATTCACGGCCGCCTGACCGCCGAGCCGGCCGATCCGGCGTAGCCGCAGCCAGCGGTCCTCGCGGAGCCGGCGACGGCGGTGGTCGGTGCGGGACGGGTGGCGGGCGGCGGTGCGTCAGTCCGGCAGGGTGATCCGGCCGTCCACCGCTGCGGCGGCGATGTCGGTGCGGTGGTGCGAGCCGGCCAGCTCGATGCCGTCGACCAGCGCGTACGCGGCGTCGCGTGCGGCGGCCAGGTCGGGGCCGATGGCCGTACCGCAGAGGACGCGACCGCCGGCGGAGAGCAACGCGCCGTCGGCGGCCCGGCGGGCCGTGCCCGCGTGGATGACCCCCGGGCGGTCCGCGCCGGTGATCACGTCGCCGGTACGCGGCGCGGCCGGGTAGCCGTCGGCGGCCACGACCACGGTGACCGCCGCGCCGTCCCGCCAGCGGAGCGGCGGGTGCGCGGCCAGCGTGCCGGTCGCGGCGGCGTGCAGCAGCCCGGCGAGCGGCGTCTCCAGCAGCGCCAGGACGACCTGGGTCTCCGGGTCGCCGAACCGGGCGTTGAACTCGATCACCCGCGGGCCGGCGGCGGTGATCGCCAACCCGACGTAGAGCAGCCCGGCGAAGGGCGTGCCCCGGCGGCGCATCTCGGCCAGCGTGGGGTGCACGACGTCACGCATCACCTCGTCGACCAGGCCGTCCGGCGCCCAGGGCAGCGGCGCGTACGCCCCCATGCCGCCGGTGTTCGGCCCGGTGTCGCCGTCGCCGACCCGCTTGAAGTCCTGGGCGGGCAGCAGCGGCAGCGCCGCCTCGCCGTCGGTGACCACGAAGAGCGAGACCTCCGGGCCGGCGAGGTACTCCTCGATCACCACCCGGCCGCACTCCCCGGCGTGCTCCAGCGCCGCGGCCCGGTCCTCGGTCACGACGACGCCCTTGCCGGCGGCCAGGCCGTCGTTCTTCACCACGTACGGCGGGCCGAACTCGTCCAGCGCGCGGCCGGCGCTCTCGGCGTCCGTGCAGGTGAAGGCGCGGGCGGTGGGCACCCCGGCGGCGAGCATGACGTCCTTCGCGAACGTCTTGGAGCCCTCCAGCCGGGCCGCCTCCGCGGACGGGCCGAACGCGGGGATGCCCTTGGCGCGTACCGCGTCGGCGACCCCGGCCACCAGCGGCGCCTCCGGCCCGATCACCACCAGGTCGGCCCCGACCTCGACGGCGAGCGCCGCAACGGCCGCCGGATCGGATGCGTCAACCGACCGCAACTCCGCCACCCCGGCAATGCCAGGATTCCCCGGTGCCGCGATCAACGCCGCCACGGACGGATCGCCAGCCAACCCGAGCGCGAGCGCATGCTCCCGCCCCCCGCCACCCACAAGAAGAACCCGCACGACCCCGCATCCTACTGACCCCACCGGCGCCCCCGTTGATCATGAAGTTGTCGGCGCCGCCACCGGCAATCACACCGACAACTTTCATGATCAACGTAGACGGGGGGTTAGGGGAGGAGGGGGTGGCGGACTACGTTTTCTTCGCGGCCGGGGCCTACGCCGACGACGCTGACGCGGGTGCCGGTCAGTTCCTCGATGCGGGCGATGTAGCGTCGCGCGTTTTCCGGGAGTTCGTCTTCGGTCCTGGCCTTGGTGATGTCTTCCCACCAGCCGTCCAGCTCTTCGTAGATCGGGGTGGCGTGGTGGAAGTCGGTCTGGGTCATCGGCATGTCGTCGAACCGCTCGCCGTTGATCTCGTACGCGACGCAGATCGGCACCTTGGGCAGGCCGGTGAGCACGTCCAGCTTGGTGACCACCAGGTCGGTGACGCCGTTGAGGCGGGACGAATACCGGGCGACGACGGCGTCGAACCAGCCGGTGCGGCGCTCCCGGCCGGTGGTGGTGCCGTACTCGTGGCCGACCTTGCGCAGGTGCTGGCCGTTGTCGTCGAAGAGCTCGGTCGGGAACGGGCCGGCGCCCACCCGGGTGGTGTACGCCTTGCTGACCGCGATCACCCGGCTGATCGCCGTCGGCGGGATGCCGGCGCCTACGCACGCCCCACCGGCGGTCGGGTTCGACGAGGTGACGAAGGGGTACGTGCCGTGGTCCATGTCGAGCATGGTGGCCTGGGCGCCCTCCAGCAGGACGGTCTCGCCGCGGTCCAGCGCGTCCCAGAGCATCACCCGGGTCTCCGCGATGTACGGCCGGAGCCGCTCGGCGTACGCCAGGTACTCCTCGATCGTCGCGTCCAGGTCGATCGCCTTGCGGTTGTAGACCTTGAACAGCAGCTGGTTCTTCTCGCGCAGCGCCAGCTCGAGCTTCTTGCGCAGGATCCCCGGGTCGAGCAGGTCCTGCAGCCGGATGCCCATCCGGGCGACCTTGTCGCCGTACGCGGGGCCGATGCCGCGGCCGGTGGTGCCGATCCGGGCGGAGCCGAGGTAGCGCTCGACGACCCGGTCCAGCGCCCGGTGGTGCGGCATGATCAGGTGTGCGTCGCCGGAGATGCGCAGCCGGGAGACGTCCACGCCGCGCTCGGCGAGGCCGTCGATCTCCTGCAGCAGCACCTTCGGGTCGACCACCACGCCGTTGCCGATGATGATCATCGCGCTGGGCGAGAGCGCGCCCGACGGCATCAGGTGCAACGCGTACTTCTGGCCGTCCGGGGTGATCACCGTGTGGCCGGCGTTGTTGCCGCCGGAGTAGCGCACCACGTAGTCGACCCGCTCACCCAGCAGGTCGGTAACCTTGCCCTTGCCCTCGTCGCCCCACTGAGCGCCGAGGAGCACGATCGCTGGCATCTTTTCCGCCTCCAGAAGGCTCGGGTGCCAGGTGGCGACCGGTTGGCGAGCCCGGGGTGTCAGGCTAACAAGTAGTGACGGCGCGGCTGGCAGGGGTCGCGGCGAGAGGCAGGAGGCTCGGCCGGTGTACGACGTGGTGCTGCTCACCCTCGGCTCGGAGCGGGACGCTCCCGGTGGGGGCTGCGGCAGCGGTGGAGCCTGCTGCGGTGGCGCGGCCGAGGCCGCCGGGGAGAAGGCCGAGGAGCGCTGCGAGACGCCGCGCGTACCGGTGCTGGCCTGCGCGGACGCGCTGACCGCCCGGGGCGCCCGGGTGGAGATGGTCACCGCCCGCTCGGACGCGGAGATCGACGAGGTGCTGGCCCGGCTCGACGGCCCGCCGCGCTCCGACGGCCTCACCTGGCCGGAACCGGATTCGAAGACCCGGCTCGTGGTCGCCACAGCCAGTGACGGACAGTTGCGCGCCGTGGTGCGCCGGCTGGTCCGGCGGTACGCCCCACCGCCCAGTCGCCGCCCCGCCGACCTGCCCGCGAACCGGACCGTGCCGGACCTGCCGACGGTGGCCGTACTGCCGCTGGATCCGGTCCGGAGCGGAACGCACCGGGACCTGGCGGCGCAGCTCGGGCTGCCCCGCGACCCGGCGGCGGTGGCCGCGGCGGTGCTGGACGGCACCGCCCGCCGGCTCGACCTGCTCCGCAACGACGCCGGCTCGGTGACCCTGGACGGCGCGCTGCTCGGCGCGGCCGACGACGCCGGCCGGCCGCTGCACTGGCGGGCCCGGGTCGAGGTCGACGACGCCGTCCTGTCCAACGGCGACGAGCCGATCATGGCCTGCGCGGTGGGCAACGCGGGCGGGTACGCGCGGCTCGACGACGTGGCGCTGCTGGCCGACCCGGACCCGACCGACGGCCGGGTCGAGGTGGCGGTGGCCGTTCCCGTGGTGACCCGCTCCGCGTTGGGCAGGAAGCGGGTACGGCTGGAGGTGCGCCGGGCCCGGGGCCGGGCCGTGGCGGTCGTCCCGCGCGACGAGAAGGTGCCCTTCCTCGACGACGGCGTCGAGGGCGAACTGAGCCGGAAGCGGTCCTGGTGGACCGAGCCGGGCGCCTGGGCGGTCTGGACGGTCTGACCCCCGTCGATCCGTGGGCGGGCCCCGGGGAAACCCGGACGGCCTATCCTCGGTGGGAGGAATGGGGAGGAACCGTGGTGCACGAGAACGCCGACCGGGCCCACGTACCGGGCCAAGAGCCGGTGCCCGAGCGGGACATCGAACCGCTCTGGCCGCCGGACCCGACCGAGCCGGTCGACGCCCAGCCGTGGGCGGTGCCGAGCCAGCCGGCCGCAGCCGCCTGGCCCACCCCGCCACCCAACGGCAGCACGCCACCGAACGGCGGCACGCCGCCGGCTTCCGCTCCGCCGCCGCCCGCCGGTGAACCCGCCGGTTGGGCGTTGACCGCGCCGCCCGGCGGCGCCTGGCAACCCGCACCGGCCTGGGCGCCGCGGCAACCCGCGCCCGCCTGGGAGCCGCAGTCGCCCACCGACCGACCGGACGCGGCGGAACCCCCGGCGACTCCCGGCGGCGCGACGGCCGACTCCGGGACCGTCCGGACCGAGGGGGCACCGGACCAGGCCACTGCCGGCCCCGAGCCGGCGGAGACCGCCGCGACCGACGCGACGCAGAGCCCGATGGCGTCGGCAGCGCCCCGGAGCCCGGGCGAGTCGCCGTGGGCGCAGCCGCCGCAGCGCCCGGCGGCCACACCGACCGAGCCCCCCGCGAACGGGACCGGCCCGGCGGAGGCCGCCCCGACCCCGGCCGCCGACGCGGTGCCCGATCCCGAACCGGCCGACGAGGTGCCCGCCCCGCCCCGGCTCGGGCCGTTCCCGCCCACGCCGGGCGTACCGGTGCTCCGCCCCGACCAGCAGCCGCCGGTACCCGGACCGGTGCCGCCGTACGGCGAGGGGTACCCGCCGGCGCCGCCGTACGGCCAGCCCGGCTATCCCGGCGCGTCCGCGTACCCGCCGCCGCAGGCGCCCGGACCCGCCCCGCCCGGCTGGTACCCGTCGGCCTGGCCGCAGCAGGCGGGCGCCGGACCGCACCCGCCCGGCCCGCCGCAGCAGCCGCCCGGGGCGTACCCGGACCCGGTCTGGACGCCGGAGACCGGCGCCACCCCGACCGCCGAGGACTTCGCCCGGCGGCGGCAGGCCCGGCCGGTGGACCCGGTGGCCACCATGGGCGTGCGGGCCGTGGTCAACCGGACGGGGCTGGTCCGGCTCGCGCCCGGGCGGCACGAGCAGGAACTCAAGCGCGACATCGAGATGGTCCGCCGCAACTTCGGCGGGCTGCGCCAGGTGACGGTGGTCAACCCGAAGGGCGGCGCCGGGAAGACGGTGGCGATCCTGCTGCTCGCCATGACGTTCGGGCAGAAGCGCGGCGGCTACGTGCTGGCCTGGGACAACAACGAGACCCAGGGCACCCTGGGCATGCGGGCCCAGCAGGACTTCCACTCCCGTACGGTCCGGGACATGCTGCGCGACCTGGGCCAGTTCCAGGGCGCGCACGGCCGGGTCGGCGACCTGTCGCAGTACGTCCGCTCGCAGGGCGAGGGGATGTTCGACGTGCTCGCCTCGGACGAGTCGGCCACCGGCGGGGAGATGCTCACCGCGGCCGCGTTCGCCGAGATCCGCGAGGTGGTCAGCCGCTTCTACAAGCTGATCTTCGTGGACACCGGGAACAACGTCCGGGCGCAGAACTGGCAGGCCGCGATGGACGCCACCGACCAGTTGGTGGTCACCATGTCGGCCCGGAACGACTCGGCGGAGACCGCCGCCCGGATGCTCGACCACCTGGAGCAGAGCGGCCGGCAGCGGCTGGTCCGGCAGGCGGTGACGGTGGTGTCGATGCCGCCGTCCCGCAAGGAGATCGACCTGCCGGCGATCCAGGAGCACTTCGCCGCCCGGACCCGGGCGGTGCTGCTCGCGCCGTACGAGCGACTGATCGACACCGGGGAGCCGATCCGGTACGGGCAGCTCTCCTCGGCCACCCGGGACGCCTGGCTGAAGATCGCCGCTGCGGTCGCCGAAGGGCTCTGAACGGGCACGACGGCCGGTCCGACGTCTGGACCGGCCGTCGGCGCGGGTCAGTTGCTGGCGAGGGCGTCCCCGGCGGCCGGGTCGCAGTCGCGGAGGAACTGGGCGCAGCGGGCCGCCTCGTCGGCCTCGCCGATCTCGCCGGCGGCCCGGGAGAGCAGGTAGAGGCAGCGCAGGAAGCCCCGGTTCGGCTTGTGCGACCAGGGCACCGGCCCGTGCCCCTTCCAACCGCTGCGGCGCAGCTGGTCCAGGCCCCGGTGGTAGCCGGTGCGGGCGTACGCGTACGCGGGAACGACCTGGCCTGCGGCGAACGCGCGGGTGGCGAGCGCCGCCCAGGCGGCGCTGTAGGTCGGGAAGCCGGCCGCCACCGCGGCGTACGCCTCGTCGGTGTCCTTCTCGACGGCGTCAGCCAGGGCGGCGTCGGCCTCCTCGTGCGCGGGCAGGAGGGTGGCCGGTGGCTCAGGCAACAGGTTCTGCATCGCCCCATTCAACCCGCTTCGCCCAGCGCCGCGCGAGGGGGTCGGGCGACCCGGTCGGCTGAACGGATGAGGGTTTCGTCACGCCTGCGGCCCGCCGCGCACGTACCCGCGGCCCATGCCACGCGGCGGTGATTTCCACTACAACTATGGGTCCGGAGCCTCCCCAGGACCCGGTTACGCAGGAGCCCGGTGGCCAGACCCGCCGGGCTCCTGTCCGTCCTGCCGGAGTTTGCCGGGGTTGCCCGGTGCGGGCAGGATGGCCTGGTGCCGACCCCACCTCCCGCGGACGTCATCGAGCCGCACGACACCCACGAGATCGAGACCCGCGCAGAGTTCGACCGGCACCTGGCCACCGGCAGCCTCGCCGGATTCACCGTGCAGGGGCTCCGCCTCGACGTAAATCCCGTTCCCGACCTGACCCGGACCGACGTGGCCGACACGCTCTTCGTGGGCTGTCGGTTCGCCAACCGCGAGATCGGCGCCGACCTGGTCCGGCGCGGGGCGAACGTGGTTCCCCCTTTCTCGAAGCTGCCCTACCCGACCCAGCCGGCCCGCCTCTACACTGCGGAGGACCTGGCCGCGGGCTTCGCGGATGCGGGGTTCGCCGGGATGTACGACACCCGGGTGTACGAGCACTTCCGCGCCCACGGCGGGGCCCTGCCGGACGTCCGGGAGGCGCTCGGCCAGCGGCTGCACGACCACGGGGTGGACAACGCCCTGGCCGACGCCACCCGGGCGTGGTTGGCCGCGCACGGGCCGCAGTCCGTGGTGGGGGTGATGGGCGGGCACGCGGTGCCGCGCGGCAGCGCCGCGTACCGGATGGCGGCGGTGCTGGGCTGGGAGCTGGCGCGGGCGGACCGGCTGGTGGTGACCGGCGGCGGTCCAGGCGTGATGGAGGCGGCCAACCTGGGCGCGTTCCTCGCGGCCTGGCCGGCGGAGGAGTTGACCGCCGCGATCGACCTGCTCGCCACCGCCCCCGACTTCACCGACCACGACCGTTACACGGCCGCCGCCCTGGCGGTACGCGAGCGGTACGCGCCCGGGCCGACGCTGCCGGCGCAGCGCCCCGCGGCGGCCGGCACCGAGTGGGCCCGCTCGGGCGGGCTGGCCATCCCCACCTGGCTGTACGGGCACGAGCCGGCGAACCTGTTCGCCGGACGGATCGCCAAGTACTTCTCCAACGCGATCCGGGAGGACACCATCCTGCGGCTGGCCCGGGGCGGGATCGTCTTCGCGCCCGGCCGGGCCGGGACGGTGCAGGAGGTGTTCCAGGCGGCCACCAAGACGTACTACGGCACCGACGGGGCGAGCGGCGCGTACGTCTTCCTCGACCGCGCGTACTGGACGACGGAGCTGCCGGTGGAGTCGTTGCTGCGGCCGCTGCTGGCCGCCTCGCACTTCGGTGACCTGTCGGCCACGGTGCACCTGACCGACGACGTCCGCGAGGCGGTCCGGGTGCTGACCGCGACGGCCTGACCCGGAAGGGCGGCCCC
Source organism: Micromonospora sp. GCM10011541 (assembly GCF_042650725.1). NCBI lineage: Bacteria > Bacillati > Actinomycetota > Actinomycetes > Micromonosporales > Micromonosporaceae > Micromonospora > Micromonospora sp. GCM10011541. Next base: position 72,347 of record NZ_JBHSBP010000006.1, on the reverse strand, counting down.
CGTGCGGGAGCCGGCCCCTCCGGGTTGCAAGCTGGTTACTTCATCTTGGTGCCGGTGGAGCGCAGGTGCTCGCAGGCCTCCACGACGCGGGCGGCCATGCCCGCCTCGGCGGCCTTGCCCCAGACCCGCGGGTCGTACAGCTTCTTGTTGCCGACCTCGCCGTCCACCTTGAGCACGCCGTCGTAGTTGCGGAACATGTGGTCCGCGACCGGCCGGGTGAAGGTGTACTGGGTGTCGGTGTCGATGTTCATCTTCACCACGCCGTAGTCCAGCGCCTCGCGGATCTCCGACAGCAGCGAGCCGGAACCGCCGTGGAAGACCAGGCTGAGCGGCTTCTCCTTGCCGTACTTGGCGCCGACCGCCATCTGGATGTGGTCGAGCACCTCCGGGCGGAGCTTGACGTTGCCCGGCTTGTAGACACCGTGCACGTTGCCGAAGGTCAGCGCCGCCATGTAGCGGCCCTTCTCGCCGAGGCCGAGCGCCTCGACCATGGCCAGGCCGTCCTCGACGGTGGTGTAGAGCTTCTCGTTGATGGCGTTCTCGACGCCGTCCTCCTCGCCGCCGACCACGCCGACCTCGATCTCGAGGACGACCGCGGCCTTGGCGGCCTCGTCGAGCAGCTGGGACGCGATCTCCATGTTCTCCGCCACCGGCACGGCGGAGCCGTCCCACATGTGCGACTGGAACAGCGGCTCCTCGCCGCGCTTCACCCGCTCCTGGGAGATCTTCATCAGCGGCCGGACGAACTTGTCCAGCTTGTCCTTCGGACAGTGGTCGGTGTGCAGCGCGATGTTCACCGGGTAGTTCCTGGCCACCTCGCGGGCGTACGCGGCGAACGCCACCGCGCCGGTGACCATGTCCTTCACGGACGGGCCGGAGAGGTACTCCGCGCCACCGGTGGACACCTGGATGATGCCGTCGCTCTCCGCGTCGGCGAAGCCCTTCAGCGCCGCGTTCAGCGTCTGCGAGGAGGTCACGTTGATCGCGGGGTACGCGTACCGGCCGGCCTTGGCGCGGTCCAGCATCTCCGCGTACGTTTCGGGGGAAGCGATGGGCATGTCTAACGCTCCTTACTTACCGCTCTCGGCCGTGCAGGCCGCTGTCTTCCATGGGTGCGCCGGACCGCGCTGTCCACCGCGGGCAGTATCCCGTAGAAGGCGGCGACGGGCACAACCGACCCGGGAGCCTCCCGCCGGCGTGCTCACCGGTTCTCCCGCCGGTCCGGCACGACGACGCTGATCAGCCAGCTCACCACCGCCATCACGATGGCGCCCCAGAAGGCCGCCCAGAAGCCGTCCACGTGGAACGGCAGCTGCAGCCCCCGGGCGATCCAGTCGGTGAGCAGGAACAGCAGCGCGTTCACCACGAGCGCGAACAGACCGAGGGTGAGCAGGTAGAACACGCAGCCGAACACCTTGATGACCGGCTTGAGCACCGCGTTGACCACGCCGAAGATGAGCGCCACCACGATCAGGGTGAGCGCGGTGTTGGCGCCGTTGCGGCCGGTCACCTCGACCCCGGGCACGATGAGCGTGGTGACCCACAGCGCGATCGCGGTGATCGCCAGCCGGATCAGGAAGCCCACGCCCCCATCCTGGCACCGGGGTCCGGGTACGGAGGGACAATCCGCCGACTCTGGTTCCGCTCGGCTCCGAGCAGGCTCCGCGCACAGCCCGTACGGTGTGTGGGTAGCTGTCCGCACCGAGATCCAGGGAGGGACGATGGGTCAGCCCGACGAGGACTTCGCCCCGAGCGACCACCTCGCTCCGGAGGAACGGGATCTGGAGGCGGAACCGGCCGACGCCGTCGAGCAGGCGATCTCCACCGATCCGGGCGACGTCGAGACCGAGCCGCACCGCGGCCTGGAGGTCGCCGACTGGGACGCGATGGAGCAGGCCCGGGTCGTCGCCGGCGACGAGGACGACTACCGCTGACGCGGCGGGAGGGGCCGGCGGGCTCCTCCCGCGTCAGCGCAGGCCGACGACCTGGTCCGGATGGGCCGCCATCCAGTCGCCGAGCCGGTCGGTGCGCAGCGCGTCCAGGAATCCCGGTGCCAGCGCGGGGTCGAAACTGAATCCGTACGGTTGTTTCTCCACGTACCGGACCGGCAGGCCGAGCGCGACCGGCTCGACGGCGGCCGCCTTTCCGACGACCTGGGCCAGCGTCGGCAGGGTGGTGTCCCCGGTGTCGACCGCCAGGCCCGAGCCGGCCTGTGTGGCCAGCTTGCTGAGCAGCGCCGGGTTGGTCAGCACCCCCTGCTCGTGAATCCGGCGGAGCAGCCCCGCCGCGTACCGCTCGGCGTTCCGGTCGCGGTCCAGGCTGCCGTCGGGCATGTTGAAGCGCTGCCGGAGCACGTCCACCGCGGCGGCGCCGTCGAGTTGCTGGCAGCCGGCGGGATAGGCCCGCAGGGTGTGGTGCGAGCGGATTCTGGTCGGCAGGCAGACCCGTACGCCGCCGACCGCGTCGGTGAGTTGCCGCGCCGCCCCGTAGGTCAGCACCGCACCGGCGTCGATCCGTACCCCGGTGAGCTGGGAGACCACCTGTCGAGTGGCGTCGTAGCCGGCCGCCAGGTCGGTTTTCGCCGACGTGGTGCCGGAGGCGAAGGACTTGTTGAGCTTGTCCGTCCCCTGGCCGGGGATCGACACCAGCAGGTCGCGCGGGAGGGCGACGAGGTAGAGCCGGCTCCGGTCGGCCGGGACGTGCACCAGCAGGACGGAGTCGGCCCGTCGGGAGCCGTCCGACCCGGCCGTGTCCACGCCGAGCATCAGCACGTTCAGGGCCCCGGTGGCCGTCGGTGATGCCGGCGCACCGATCAGGTTCGCCGTCTCCGGCTGCCGGGGTGCGATCGCGGTGAAGCCGGCCAGGGCGGCGGCGACCACCGCCATGGCCGTACCGGCGAGCCGGAGGCGGAGGCGGCGACGCCGGCGGCGGACCACGGCCCGGTCGATGGCGGCGCGGAGCGGACCGGTCGGCGGGGTGAGTTCCTCGTGCCGCGCGAAGGCGGCCCGCAGGTCGTCCTCGATCATGAGCAGGCCTCCACGTACTCGGCTCGGAGGGTGGCCAGCGCCCGGGAGATGCTGGAGCGGACGGTGCCGACGGCGCAGCCAAGGATCTCGGCGATCTCGGCGTCCGGCAGGTCCTCGTAGTAGCGCAGCACCAGCGTGGCCCGCTGCCGGCGGGGCAGCCGGGACAGCCAGGACCAGAGCTGGTCCCGGTCCACCGCGGACTGCGCGTGGTCGGTCGGTGCCGGCACTCCCTCGTCCGGCTCGCCGCGCAGCAGCACCCGGCGCGCCCACGACCCCCGCCGCCAGTCGACGTACTGGTTGGTGAGCATCCGGCGGACGTACCGCTCCGGGGAGTCGGTCCGCGCCACCCGCCGCCAGTTCAGCTGGACTCGGACCATGGTGTCCTGCACCAGGTCCTGGGCCTGGTGCGGATCTCCGGTCAGCATGACCGCGTACCGCAGCAGGGCGCCCAGCCGTGAGTCGGCGAACTCCTCGTACGTCACTGCACCTCCCGGTGTCCCGCCCTGTTGACGGGTGCGGGCCCGTGGAACGTTGCGGCAGCGCCAATCATCCTTTCGGCTCCTATCCGCCGCGATCCCTGACCAGGGGCAGCGCCGCGGCTTAAGGGTTCTTTAAGATCCACGGGCTCCACCTGCACCCCCACGGGAGGAACCCACCAATGTTCACGCACTCCACCCGGCGCTGGCTGGCCGGGATCGGCGTCGCAGGCGCGTTCGTCGCCGCCTCCGCCACCCCCGCCCTCGCCGAGCCGGCTGTCGACGATCTACTGCTCTACGCGAACGACGCGCTGATCGCCCCCGGCGGCGAGGCCAGGTCGGTCGTCCTGCTGGCCTTCACCGACGCCCTTCCGGACGACGTGACCGTCACCGTCGACCGGCACGCGGTCACCGGCTTCGCCACGGTCACCCTGTCCGACAAGCTGAAGGGCTGCACGGAGACCGACGCGGTCATCACCTGCGACCTCAAGGGCGCGGACCTCATCGACTACGTGCTCGACCTGACGGTCAAGGCCACCGACAAGGCCGAGGCGGGCGCCAAGGGCGACCTGCTGCTGAGCCTGGCCAGCAAGGGCAGGGAGACCGTCAGCACCCGGTCCACCATCGAGGTGGGCGAGGGCGTCGACCTGCAGGCGCAGGAGCAGCTCAACGTGTCCGGCGCCCCCGGCGCGACGGTCAAGACCCCCGTCGGGATCGCCAACATCGGCGACACGACGACCCATGGGGCCGTACTGTTCCTGGCCACCATGGCCTCGCTCTCCCCGGCGCAGCGCTACGGCAACTGCTCCTCGACGGAGGAGTTCGGCTCCCAGTTGACCGTCTGCCGCTTCGACGACGAGATCGCCGCCGGTGACGCCCTCCAGCTGGACGGCTCCGCAGGCCTGAAGATCGCCGCCGACGCGTGGGCCCCGAGCCGGCAGTACGGTCAGGCGATCTGGTTTACCAAGGATGACTTCGAGGAGTTCGCCAAGGGACTCCTGCCCGGGGACGGCTGGCAGCAGGGCACCGGCGACGCGCTGAAGCTCGTGCCGGCACCGGCTAAGCAGGCCAGCGTGCTGCGGCAGACGGACAAGGACCCGAAGAACAACTACACCTTCATCCAGGCCTCCGTCACCGGGAACCAGCGTGCCGACCTCGCCGCCACTGGCGCGGAACTGCCGGGCGCCGTCGGCAAGACGGTCACCGCGAAGATCGGTTTCGTGAACAACGGCCCGGCCATGACCAACTCGTACACGCCGGGTGAGATCGTCACCGGCACCCGCGTCACTGTTCCCGCCGGCGCCGTGGTGGTGAAGGCGCCTCGGGAGTGCTCGCCGGGCACCGCCGAGGAGCCCACCGGCGGGTACGGCGAGCCGGGCGGCCGCGTCTACTTCTGCGAGTGGTACGACACCCTGCACAAGGGCGACGCGGCTGTCTTCGAGTTCGGCCTGCGGATCGACAAGGTGGCCGGCACGCCGGGCGAGGTCAAGCTGTTCCACTTCGACCTGGAGCAGGGGGACCAGGTAGCTGACCTGAACCCGAAGAACGACATGGCTGCCCTGGTCATCAAGGGTGCCGGCAACGGCGGCAACGGCGGCAACGGCGGCGGCGGCGGCGGCGGCACCCTGCCGATCACCGGTAGCTCGACCGCGCTGATCGCCGGCCTGGGCGCGCTGCTGCTGGCGGCCGGCGCGGGCGGCTACGTGGTGGCCCGCCGCCGCAAGACCCGCTTCGTCGCCTGACGGATCCCGCACCACCCAGCGACACCCGGTGCCCCGCCGACCACCACGGTCGGCGGGGCACCGCCGTATCCGCCGCGACCGAAAACGGGACGACGCAAGATCGATCGCCCTGACACCATCGACGCGTGCTGCTCACCCTGACGACCACCCACCGCCCGGCGACCGACCTCGGTCACCTGCTGGTCAAGCACCCGGACCGGCTGCAGAGCTTCGACCTGCCGACCGGCACCGCGCACGTGCTCTACCCGGAGGCGGACGAGCAGCGCTGCACCGCCGCGCTGCTGGTCGAGGTCGACCCGCTCCGGCTGGCCGGCGGTCGCGGCCGCGGGAAGGCGAAGGCGGCCACCCCGGAGACCTTCACCCTCGGCCAGTACGTCAACGACCGCCCGTACGCCGCGTCCAGCCTGCTCTCGTCGGCGCTGGCCAAGGTGTTCCGGTCGGCGCTGCGCGGCGAGTCCCGGGACCGGCCGGAGCTGGCCGCCACCGCGATCCCGCTGGAGGTCCGGGTGCCGGTGCTGCGCTGCCGGGGCGGCGCGGAGCTGGCCGTGCGGGTCTTCGCCCCGCTGGGCTGGACGGTGACGGCCGACCCGATCCCGCTCGACGGCACCCACCCCGAGTGGGGGGACAGCCGGTACGTCGCGCTGACCCTCGCCGGCACGTTCCGGGTGGCCGACGCGCTCAACCACCTGTACGTCCTGCTGCCCGTGCTGGACGACGCCAAGCACTACTGGGTGGCGCCGGACGAGGTCGACAAGCTGCTCCGGGCCGGCGCCGGCTGGCTGGCCGACCACCCGGAGCGGGCCCTGATCACCCGCCGCTACCTGGCGCACCGCCGGGCGCTGGCCGGCCAGGCCCTGGCCCGGCTGGCCGAGCTGCGCCTCGCCGACGAGGCCCCGGCGGACGACAGCGTCGCCGACGAGCCGACGGCCGAGAGCCCGCAGCGGGCCTCGCTGGCCGTACGGCGCCGCGAGGCGGTGCTGGCCGCGCTGCGGGCCGGCGGGGCGACCCGGGTGCTGGACCTGGGTTGCGGCGGTGGCGCGCTGCTCACCGCGCTGGCCGCCGACCGGCGGTTCACCGAGGTGGTCGGCACCGACGTGTCCAGCCACGCGCTGACCCTGGCCGCCCGCCGGCTCCGGCTGGACCGGCTGCCGGAGCGGCAGCGCGACCGGATCCGGCTGTGGCAGTCGGCGCTGACCTACCGGGACGACCGGCTGCGCGGGTACGACGCGGCGGTGTTGATGGAGGTGATCGAGCACGTCGACCCGCCCCGGCTGCCGGCGCTGGAGGACGCGGTGTTCAGCCACGCCCGGCCGGGCACGGTGGTGATGACCACCCCGAACGCCGAGTACAACGTCCGCTACGAGGGGCTCGGCGCGGGCCGGTTCCGGCACGCCGACCACCGCTTCGAGTGGACCCGGTCCGAGTTCACCTCCTGGGTCGAGCGGGTGGCCGCGACGTACGGCTACACCGCCACGACCAGCGGGGTAGGCGACGAAGACCCCGAGGTGGGCGCACCGACCCAGCTGGCCGTGCTGACCCGACAGGAGGAGAGCCGATGACCACTCTCGACATCCCCGAGCTCGCCCTGGTGGCGCTGGTCGGCGTCTCCGGTTCGGGCAAGTCCACCTTCGCCCGCCGGCACTTCCTGCCCAGCCAGGTGCTCTCCTCAGACATGTTCCGGGCGATGGTGGCCGACGACGAGAACGACCAGTCCGCCTCGGCGGACGCGTTCGAGGCGCTGCACCACGTCGCCGGGACCCGGCTGCGTCGCGGCCGGCTCACCGTGGTGGACGCGACGAACCTCCAGCCGCACGCCCGCGCCGCGCTGATCCGGGTGGCCCGCGAGCACGACGTGCTGCCGGTGGCGATCGTGCTGGACGTGCCCGAGGCGCTGGCCTGGGAGCGTACGCGGGGACGGGCCGACCGCACCTTCGGCCGGCCGGTGCTGGCCCGGATGCAGCGGGACCTGCGCCGGTCGCACGGGCAGCTGGCCCGGGAGGGCTTCCGCAAGGTGCACGTGCTGCGCGGCATCGAGGAGATCGACGCCGCGGAGATCCGGTACGAGAAGCTGTTCAACGACCGGCGGGGGCTGACCGGGCCGTTCGACATCGTCGGTGACGTGCACGGCTGCCGGGAGGAGCTGGAGGCGCTGCTGCTCCGGCTCGACTGGACGCTGCGCCGCGACGACACGGGCCGCCCGGTGGACGCGGTGCACCCGGCTGGTCGTACCGCGGTCTTCGTGGGTGACCTGGTGGACCGCGGCCCGGACTCCCCCGGCGTGCTCCGCCTCGTGATGGGCATGGTCGCGGCCGGGCACGCGATCTGCGTGCCCGGCAACCACGAGCAGAAGCTGCTGCGCAAGCTGCGCGGCCGGGACGTGCGGCTCACCCACGGCCTGGCCGAGACGATGGCCCAGCTGGCGGCGGAGCCGGACGGCTTCGTCGCGGAGGTCGCGGCGTTCGTGGACGGTCTGGTCAGCCACTTCGTGCTGGACGGCGGCCGGCTGGTGGTCGCGCACGCCGGGCTGAAGGAGGCCTACCAGGGCCGCGCCTCCGGCCGGGTCCGGGCGTTCGCGCTCTTCGGGGAGACCACCGGCGAGACCGACGAGTACGGCCTGCCGGTCCGCTACCCGTGGGCGCGCGACTACCGGGGCTCGGCCATGGTCGTGTACGGCCACACGCCGACGCCGGAGCCGGAGTGGGTGAACAACACCATCTGCATCGACACCGGCTGCGTCTTCGGCGGGAAGCTCACCGCGCTCCGCTACCCCGAGAAGGAGCTGGTCTCGGTCGCCGCGGTCAAGGAGTGGTACGCCCCGGCCCGCCCGCTGGTCGCGCCCACGCCGATCCGACCGGACACCGTGCTCGACCTGGCCGACGTCACCGGCCGCCGGCACCTGGAGCACGCGTACGGGACGCTGACCGTGCCGGCGGAGAACGCCGCCGCCGCGCTGGAGGTGATGAGCCGGTTCGCGGTGGACCCGGGGCGGCTGGTCTGGCTGCCGCCGACCATGGCGCCCTGCTCGACCTCCACTGTCGACGGGTTCCTCGAGCACCCGGCCCAGGCGTTCGACGACTACCGGTCGGCGGGCGTGGAGCGGGTGGTCTGCGAGGAGAAGCACATGGGCTCGCGGGCGGTGCTGCTGGTCGAGCGGGAGCCGGGCCGGTTCGGCGGCGGGGTGGTGCACACCCGGACCGGCCGGCCGTTCTTCGGGCCGCCGCTCGACGACGAGCTGCTGGGCCGGGTCCGCGCCGCGGTCACCGCCGCCGGGCTCTGGGCCGAGCTGGACACCGACTGGCTGCTGCTCGACTGCGAGCTGCTGCCCTGGTCGGCGAAGGCGGATGGGCTGATCCGGGAGCAGTACGCGGGCGTCGGCGCCGCCGGCCGGGCCGCCCTGCCGGCGGTGCTCGCCACGCTGGACGCGGCGGCCGGACGGGGACTGCCGGTCGACGAGCTGCGCGGGCGGATGGCCGACCGGGCGGCGGAGGTCGAGGCGTACTCGGCGGCGTACCGGGCGTACGTCGGGCCGACCGACGGGCTGCGCGGGGTGACCCTCGCGCCGTTCGCCGTGCTGGCCGGGGCCGGGGTGAGCTACGCCGACCGGGACCACGGCTGGCACCTCGACCTGGCGGACCGGCTCTGCGCGGCCGACCCGGAGTTCTTCACCCCGACCCGCCGTCGGGTGGTCGACCTGACCGACGCCGCGGCGGTGGCGGCGGCCACCGAGTGGTGGCTGGCGCTGACGGCGGCCGGCGGGGAGGGCATGGTGGTCAAGCCGTACACCGGCCCGGCCGCCCGGTCGGCGCGGGGTTCGCTGCTCCAGCCCGGCATCAAGTGCCGGGGCCGGGAGTACCTGCGGATCATCTACGGCCCCGGGTACACCGAGCCGGGTCAGCTCGCCGCGCTGCGTAAGCGGTCGCTGGGCCGCAAGCGCGGCCTGGCCCTGCGCGAGCACGCCCTGGGCATGGCCGCCCTGGACGCGCTCGCCGAGGACACCCCGCTGTGGCGTCGCCACGAACTGGTCTTCGCCATCCTCGCCTGCGAGTCCGAGCCGGTCGACCCGCGCCTCTGACAGCCCGCCCGACCCGGTCCGGCGCGACGCCGGACCGGGCTTCGGTAACCTGTGTGGCCGTGGACACAGCAGAGAAGACCCGGGTGCTTTCCGAGAGCATCGCCCTGAACCCGCTCGACCCGAAGGACCTGATCCACACCTTCGGGTTGATCGGCGTCTGGGCCATCCTCTTCGCCGAGACCGGCCTGCTGGTCGGCTTCTTCTTCCCGGGCGACTCGCTGCTGTTCCTGGCCGGCGTGGCCGCCTCGCCGGTGGCCGACGCGATCTTCGGCAGCGGAACCCGGCTCTCGCTGGCCGGCCTGCTGATCGGTGGGCCGCTCTGCGCGATCGTCGGCGCGCAGGTGGGGCACTGGCTCGGCCACCGGTACGGCCGCCGGATGTTCGACCGCCCCAACTCCCGCCTCTTCAAGCGGGAGTACGTGGAGAAGGCGGAGTACTACTTCCAGAAGTTCGGCCCGGCGAAGGCCGTGGTGCTGGCCCGCTTCATCCCGATCGTCCGTACGTTCCTGAACCCGGTGGCCGGAGTGCTCGGCATGCCGGCCCGGCAGTTCCTGATCTGGAACATCGTCGGCGCGGTCCTCTGGGTGGACGGCATCCTGCTGATCGGCTACCTGCTCGCCGACCAGATCTACAACGCGATCGGCGACAAGATCGACCGGTACATCCTGCCGGTGGTCGCCCTGATCATCGTGGTCTCGGTGCTGCCGATCTTCTTCGAGTTCCTCCGCGACCGGCGGGCCCGCAAGCGCGGCGAGGCGGCCGCAATGGTCGCCGCGGCCAGCGCGGCGGGCGTGGTCGACGCGGTGCGGGACGCCGTCGACGGCGAGGACGACCGCCGCCACGGCCAGCAGGGTCGCTGACCCCGGGTACGCCGATGGCCGGTCCCCTCGCGGGGGCCGGCCATCGGCAACGACCTGTTCGACCTGCGGGTGGTACGGATGACGGGCAGCCGTCACCGTCCGGTGGTGGCGCCACCCCTGGCACGCCACCCGACGTCGCCCCGGGCAGGGGCGACCATCCGGCCGTCGGACACGTCCGGTTTCAGCGGGCCTTCTTGGTGGCCCGCTTGCGCGGCGGGGTCAGCAGATCCGCGATCGTCGCGATCGCGCTCGGCACCAGCCGGTAGTACGCCCAGACACCGCGCTTCTCCCGCTCCAGCAAGCCGGCCTCGGTGAGGATACGCAGGTGGTGACTGACCGTCGGCTGCGAGAGGCCGAGCGGCGCGGTCAGGTCACAGACGCACGCCTCGCCCTCGGGGGCCGACTGGATCAGGCTGAGCAGCCGCAGCCGAGCGGGATCGGCGAGGGCCTTGAGGACCCCCGCGAGACGCTCGGCATCGGCACGTTCGATCGGCTCGCCGGCAAGCGGCGAGATCTGAGGCATGGTCATTTCAGCCAACGCAGTTCCCACGTATTCCATCCTTCCACCAGCAGCATCGATCCGCCTGCATATCAGCAGATCCGAATCGGCAAACTTTTACGCCACAAGGCCGAGGTCAGCCAACGTATAGGCCGCCCGATAAGGCAGTCCGGCGGCTCGCACCGCGTCTCCGGCACCTCGATCAACAATAACCGCCACGCCCACCACTTCGGCCCCGGCCTCGCGCAACGCCTCGACGGCGGTCAACACACTGCCACCCGTCGTCGAGGTGTCCTCCACCGCCAGGACCCGACGACCCGCGACCTCCGGCCCCTCGATCCGGCGTTGCAGACCATGCGCCTTGCCCGCCTTGCGGACCACGAACGCGTCCAGCGGGCGGTCGGTCGCGGCGGCCGCGTGCAGCATCGAGAGGGCCACCGGATCGGCCCCCAGGGTCAGCCCGCCGACCGCGTCGTACTCCCAGTCGGCGGTCAGGTCACACAGCACCCGGCCGACCAACGGCGCCGCGCGGTGATGGAGCGTGACGCGACGCAGATCGACGTACCAGTCCGCCTCGCGACCCGAGGAGAGCACCACCCGTCCATGGACCACAGCCAGGTCGGTAATGAATTTACGCAGGTCGTCGTGGTGCCCCATGGCGATAGAGGGTACTGCGCAAGTCTGGGAGCCGTGTGCGGGGTCCACCCAGGTCAACCCAGCGCGCGACCGAAGGGTGGCGATGTCCGGCTACTCTGCGCGACCGTCCATCCGGGCCGGCGCCGCCAGGTCCCGCCAGCGGTGGCGTCGGCCGGCCGGCCGGCGGTCAGCCGCGGTTCGGGTCCACCCGGCCCCGGGTGTCCCGGGAGACTCCACGCAGCAACCGCCGCGGCGCGTGCCGCAGGCCCGCCACCGCCAGCTTGTACTTCCACGTCGGAACGCTGACCGGCTTTCCTTTCCCCAGGTCACGCAGCCCTTCGGCGACCACGTCGTCCGGCTTGAGCCACAACCAGCGCGGGGTCCCGGACATGTCGATGCCGGCCCGCTCGTGATAGCCGGTGCGGGTGTAGCCGGGGCAGAGCGCCATCACCCGTACGCCGAGCGGGGCCACCGACCGACCGATCGATTCACTGAAATTCGTCACCCACGCCTTGCTGGCCGAGTACGTCGAACCCGGCATGACCACCCCGAAACCCGCAACCGAAGAGACATTTATCACTGTCCCTCGCCCCCGTTCGATCATCGGAGCGAGGACGGCGTGGGTCAGCCGCAGCACCGCCAGCACGTTGAGCCGCAGCAGCCGGGCCTCGTCCTCGACGGTCGACCGGACGAAGGGCGTGTTGAGACTGATCCCGGCGTTGTTGACCAGCAGCTCGATCGGCGGGTCGGCGGTGAGCCGGCGTTCCACCGCCGCGCAGCCGTCGTCGGTGGACAGATCGGCGGAGATCGTCTCGACGTCCCGCCCGTACCGGCCGGTCAGCTCGGCGGCCGTGGCGTCCAGCCGCCCGTCGTCCCGGGCCACCAGGACCAGGTCCCAGCCGTCGGCGGCGAGCCGGTGCGCGAAGGCGGCCCCGATGCCGGCGCTGGCGCCGGTGATCAGGGCACGTCCCGGGGTGGATGGTTCGGTGGTCATGGGCGGTCCTCGGGGGGCGGGGTCGGGCCGGCCGGCTCGGATCCGGCCGGAGGGGGTGACGGGGTCGGGCCGGCCGGCGCAGACCCGGGCAGCGGGAGCGGCGGCGTGTCCGGCGCGGGAGGCGGGACGGGCTGACCGTGGGTGGGCGCGGCCGACGGCGGGCCGTAGGTGGGCGTCGGCGGGTGGGTCGGCAGTGCCGCCGGTGACCAGGAGGCGGGTGGGCCCGACGGCGGCGCGTAGCCGGGCGGGGCCGGCGGCGCGGAAAGCGGGCCGTACCCGGTCGGGGGCGGGTAGCTCGACGGGGCCGGGGGCGTCGGGCCGTACGGTGGCCTGGGGCCGGCCGGGGTCGGCCGGCGGCGCAGGAAGGCGTTCGCGGCGGGCAGGGTCAGCAGCGCGGCGACCACCAGGTAGCCGAGGACCTGCGCCACGGACAGGGCCGCGTTCACCGGGATCCACCACCCGGGATAGGCGCCGCCGAGCTGGGCGAGCAGGTCCGCGGTGACCTGGTGGCCGGCGCCCAACCGCAGCGGCGCGGCCCGCTGGCCGACCAGCACGGCCAAGCCGCAGCAGCCGCAGAGCAGGCCCAGCCCGCAGACCACCCAGGTGCCCACCCGGGCGCCCGGGCGACCGGCGAGCAGGCCGAGGGCGAGGCCGACCAGCACCAGGCCGACCAGCACGCCGACCACGGCCGACAGCACGGTGGAGGCGCGCAGCAGCGACACCACGGCGTCGATCTCGCCGGCCCCGGCACCGGTCGCGATCGCCACCGACCGGAAGCGGTCGACGGTGCCACTCAGGACGAGCAGGCCCGCGACCGCGTACACCGCGGCGCCGACGGCCATCAGCAGCAGCACCGCCGCCGCCGCGACCACCGCCGCCGGACGACGGGGCGGCGCCTGATCGGGGTACGACACGACAGATCCCTCCGGTAGGCGTCGGCTTGCAACCTACTCGGAGGGATCGTCGGCGTCGCTCTTATCCGGACGTCAACTCACCGATGGCGGCCGGGGCCCCGGTCCCTCGGTCCCGCCCTCCCGACCACCCGGCTGGCCCGGGGCCGGTTGGTCCGAACCCGGCTGCCCGGGGGCCGGCGGGGCCGGCGGCTGCCACGGACCGGGCTCGGCGGGGTGGGCCGAGGCCGGCGGATAGCCGGGCTGGCCGCCGGGGTACGGCTGCCCCGGGTACGGCTGCCCCGGGTACGGGGTGCCGGGCAGCGGCGGTTCCCAGGCCTGCTGCGGCTTACGGAAGAACTCGTTGGTCTTCGGCAGCGCCAGCAGGATCAGGGCGACCAGCAGGGCGAGCGGCCGAGGACCCCGAGCAGCGTGGTGACCGGGCCGTACCAGGAGGGCAGTGCGTCGTTCAGCCGGCGCTGGATCTCCTCGCCGCTCGGCATGTCGCCGGTGCTGCCGCCGCTGGTCAGCCCACCGGCCGCGTTGTTCACCAGGCTGCCGCCGGTGCAGCAGATCAGGATGCCGCCGAGCACCCAGGTGGTGATCCGGGCGCCGTTCTTGCCACGGTTGTTCAGCAGCGCGAGGACGACCATCCCGATGGCCAGCAGCAGGGTCAGCACGCCCAGCCCGATGCCGAAGCCGTAGGCGAGGTCGCCGGCCTGCTCGGCGGCGGTGCCGCGGTAGGCGTCCCGCAGGACGTCCCGGATGGTGCCGATGGTGGAGATCGTCAGGATCAGGTTCACCACCTGGATGACGGCGAACAGGATGAGCAGCCAACTGGATATCGTCACCAGGCCCGGACGGGCGCGGGTGGGCGTGCCATGGGCATCGACCATGGTTCTCCTTCCCTAGATCACCCGCACACCGTAACCAGGCCCGGCCACCGCGGCACGCCACGCCGGGCGGAAACCTTCGACGCGGGGCGTGGATCAGCCGGCGAACTCCGGTGCCTGCCCGCAGAGCCGGCTGTGCTCGGCGGTCACCACGCCGAGGAGGAAGAGGTCGACGGCGAGGGCGGAGACCGCCCCGAACTGGTTGACGGTGAAGTTGAAGATCTGCCCGAACAGCAGGTCCACCAGGAGCGCCAGCTTGAACAGCCGGAACGCGTCGGCCCGGTCCCGGCGCAACCGCAGCGCCGCCCGTACGCTCAGCACGGCGGTGATCAGCGCGGCGACCGACGTCCCCAGCACCGCGCCCCACTCCCGCTGCTGGTCCAGCTCGCCGGTGACGCCGGCGAGCAGCACGGCCGCCACGGTGACCACCGGCTCCACCACCAGGTAGACCACCACCGGGTAGACCAGCCACCGGCGGGCGGTCAGCCAGGCGACGACCCGACGGGAACGGGTGATCCAGCGCTGCCAGAACCTGACCGGTGGCGGCTCGCGGCGCGGTACCGCGTCGAGCAGCCGGGCCACGGCCGCCTCGGCCGCCGGGCCCGACCCGCGGGCCAGCCGCAGCACCGCCGCCCGCCGCCGGTCGGTGAGCCCGCCCGGCAGCCCGCCCAGCACCAGGTCCAGCGCGTTCGCGGTGCGCTCGGCGGGAGTCAACCGGACCCGGCCACGGACCGCCTGGGTGAGCACGACCAGCAGGGCGAACGCGCCGTAGATAATGCCAGCGGCCGGGGCGTAGAAGTAGTCGGTCCGGGCGGTGACGAGCTTGCCCACCTCGTCGATGAAGAGCCCGAAGCCGACGCCGCCCACGATCGCGCCGGCCGTCCGGGGCCCACTTCCGAGGAAGACCAGCGCGATCCCGAGGCCGACCGCCATCAGCAGGCCGCCCCAGAGCACGTGCGCGATGTGCAGGCCACCCCCGCCGAGTTGCGGATAGCCCGTGGCCTGGAGGTACGCCCGGGTGAGCAGCACGGTGACCACCCCGGAGAGCACGAACGCCTCGAGGTACGCGGCCGCCTCCACCGACCGGGTCGGCACCCGGTTGCGGAGCCACTCGACGCCCGGCGGTCTACGGCGGCGACGCGACAACCGGGGCGACATGCCCCGAACCTAGTAGCCGCGCCACTCCGCGCGGGCGTACTCCAGCACCCTGGGCTGCAACAAGGTGGAGGCGGGCACATCCATCCGGCCCCGGTCGGCGGGGAAGGTCGCCGCGGCGCGCAGCACCTCCGGGGTGAGGAAGCGCAGCGGCGGGGCGTCGGCCGGCAGGTCCAGCACCGGCGGGGTGCTCCCCGGCGCGGCCAGCACGAACCCCCAGTCACCGAAGCTCGGCACGTCCACGTGGTACGGCACGGTGGCGAAGCCGGCCTCCCGGACCGACCGCTCGATCGACCAGTACGACCGGGGCGCGAAGTAGGGGGACCCGGACTGCACCACCAGCCGCCCACCGTCGGCGAGCACCGAGCGGATCAGCGCGTAGAACTCGACCGTGTAGAGCTTCGCGGTGGCCGTCTCGTCCGGGTCGGGCAGGTCGGCCACCACCACGTCGAAGCGTTCCGAGGCGGTGCGCAGCCAGCCGAACGCGTCGACGTTGAGCACCCGGACCCGGGGGTCGGCGAACGAGTTCCGGTTCAGCTCGCGCAGCTGCGGCTCGCTGCGGGCCAGCCGCACCACCGCCGGGTCGAGGTCGACCACGGTCACCCGGCGCACGTCCGGATACGGCAGGATCTCCCGGAGCGCCAGCCCGTCACCGGCGCCGAGCACCAGCACCTCGCCGCGCGGGCCGCGCATGGCCGGGTGCACCAGCGACTCGTGGTAGCGGTACTCGTCGACGGAGCTGAACTGGAGGTCGCCGTTGAGGAAGAGTCGCAGGTCGGTGTCGGCGTGGCCGACCTCGCGCACCGACCGGGTCAGCACGATCTCCTGGTAGCGGCTGCGTTCGGCGTGCACCACCGGGTCCCGGTAGAGCTGCTGCCGGGCGGTCAGCTCGAAGTCGGCGGCGGTGATCCAGGCGTACCCCAGGCAGAGGGCGACCACCACGGAGCCGGCGCCGAGCGCGAGCCGCGCGCGGCGGCTCAGCTCCCGGCGGAAGACCGTGCAGACCAGCGCGAGGCCGGCCACCGCGTTCACCATGCCGACCACCAGGGCGCCCTTGAGCTGGCCGAAGACCGGCATCAGCAGGAACGGGAAGGCCAGCCCGCCGAGCAGGGCGCCGACGTAGTCGGCGGCGAAGAGGTCGGCCACCGCGCTGCCGGCGGACTGCGCGCGGATGCGTTGCAGCATGACCATCAGCAGCGGGATCTCCGCGCCGATCAGCAGGCCGAGCACGAAGGCGGTGCCGACGAGCGCCGGGCCGTAGAGGTCGAGCCAGGCGAACGCGGCGTAGAGGCCGAGCACGGAGAGCCCGCCGAGCAGCGCGAGGGTCAGCTCGATCGCGGCGAACGCGGCGGCGGCCCGGGACTGCAACGGCTTGGCGACGAGCGCGCCGACGCCCATCGCGAAGACCATCACGCCGAGCACGATCGACGCCTGGCCGACCGCGTCACCGATCAGGTAGCTGCCGAGCGCGACCAGCGCCAGCTCGTAGACCAGGCCGCAGGCCGCGCAGACGAAGACCGCGAGCAGGACCGCCGCGCGGGCCGCCCGCCAGCCGGGCCGCGCCGGCGCGTCGGTGGTCACGCCTTCTCCCCGGTACGCCCGGCGGCTTCCGCCCCGGCGGGCTGCGCCGGCACGGCGCCCCGGAGCTGCCGGCGGCGCTGCACCACGCCCACTGTGACGAAGAGCGCGGCGAGCACGAGCAGCCCCCCGGCGGCGAGCAGCGAGCCCCAGCGGCCCCGCCACAAGTCGTTGCCGGCGGCCGGCAGCGGGCTCGGCGCGGTGGCCGGGTCGGCGGTCGGGGTGGCGGCCGGCCCGGCCAGGCCGGCCTCGGCGGCGAGCAGCGGCAGCGTGGTGGCCGCGCGGGTGACTGCCCAGCCCGGGTCGTCGATGAAGGTGTCGTCGTCCAGCCCGAACCGTTCCAGGCCGCGCTCGATGGCGTACAGGTCGGCGGCGTCGATGTCGGCGGAGCCCTTCACCTGGACCCGGGCGGAGTCGGAGCTCTCGCTGCTCCCCGCGGTGTAGGTGATGTCGGCGGTGACCTCGATCCAGCGTGGGCACGTCGGGGTGGTCGCGACCGGCGTGCCGTCCCCGAGGTTCGATCCGACGCTGACCACGTCGGACCCGCCCGCCAGCCGCCAGCCGTAGCAGATGCCCTGGCTGGTGCGGGCCTCCCTGAGGATGGGCACGGTGTCGGCGCGCTCGTCGGTCGCGGGGGCGGGGATGCTGAGGTCGTCGGAGCTGTCGCTCACGATCCCGACCACGCAGAGGCCGGCGACACCCAGGACGACCGCCGAGATCAGCCCGGCCTTCACTGCCGACCTGCCCGCCGCCGGGGACTTCGCGGCGGCCGGCGGCGGCCGCTTGCCGCCGGCCATCAGCTGATGGCGGCGGCGATGATCGCCCCGGTGGCGAGGTGGACGACCGCGGAGACCCAGACCGCCGGGTGCGGCTCCGGGTCCACCAGCAGCTCGCCGAGCTTGCCGGGGGTGGCCACGTCGAGCAGCACGAAGGCGGCCGACATGATCACCAGGCCGAGGACGCCGTACGCGGCCGCGCCGACCAGGCCGAGCACGAAGTCGTCCTCGCTGGCCACGATCGCGGCGACCACGATGACCCCGACCCCGGCCAGGTTGGAGGCGAGCAGCAGCGCCGCGTTGCGGTTGCGCTCGTGCCAGATCAGGTGGTTCAGCCGGCCCGGGGTGGCCAGGTCGACCAGCAGATAACCGATGCCCATCAGGGCGACGCCGACCACGCCGTAGGCGAGGGTGACCAGCAGATCGGTGGCGAGGTTCTGCACTTCAGCTCCAGGGTGAGGGGGCGGAGGGGCTACTTGCCGGCGCCGGGGCCACCGCCCCGGACGGTGCTGCCGCGGCCCCAGCCCCAGCCACCGCCGACCACGTGGTGGTAGCGGGGGTAGGCGGTGCTCATCCGCTCCAGCAGGATCAGCGAGCCGGCGGCGACCGGCAGGATCACCACCGAGTCGTCGTCGTAGCGCAGGTAGACCCCACTGCCGTCGACGTACTGGTCGGCGGGCTGCCAGGTCTCCGTGATGTCCTTCGACACCTGGCTCGGGGTGCGCGTCGACGTGTACGCCACCGCGTCCCGGCCGATGTCCCGGCTGGACGCGCGGCGGTAGTGGTCCTGCACGTAGCCGCGTGGCGAGAAGTTGCCGTAGAAGATCGCGAAGGCGGCGATCAGCGCGCCGACCACGGCGACGGCCACCCCCACCACGATCCACCGCCGGTACGTCGTCGTCACAGTGCCACCTCGGTTCGCGACTGCGGGGCTCGCAAAACCGGCTCACTCCTCGCGCTCACAGCGCCACCTCGGTTCGCGACTGCGGGGCTCGCAAACCCGGCTCACTCCTCGCGCTCACAGTGCCACCACCGTCTCGGTCAGGACCAGCTCCTTGGTCTGGGGGTACGCGTGCCAGGTGCGCCAGCCGACCGTGCCGCCGGGCGGGTCGGGGCGTACGGAGAGCGCGGTGACCGCGTCCACGTCGCCGGGGAAGACGCCGACCAGCGCGTACGGGTCGTCGGCCAGTTCGGCGCGGAGCGCGGCGGCCCGGGCACGCAGGCCGTCGCCGTCGGGCCGGAGCACCGTGGCGGTGAACCGGTAGCCGGCGGCGGCGTCGTGCAGGGCGCCGGGCAGGTGCGGCGGACGGCCGGGCAGGCAGGCGACCGTCTCGGTCAGGCCACCGCAGACGACCTGGTGGGAGGCGCCGAGCAGGCGCAGCCGCAGGGTCGCACCGCCGGGCAGGGTCAGCTCCCGGACGTGCAGCGCGGGGCGTTCCGGGCCGCCGAGCGCCAGGCTCAGGTCGGCGGCGCTGGTGTCGACGTACGGCGCGTGCAGGGTGACGAGCACGCTCAGGCCCCCTTCTCCGGGCCGCCCTGCGGGTAGATCATCACCTCGGCCCGGTGCAGCTTCTCGCCGAGCGCCACCTCCCAGCCGGCTTCCCCGTACGCCTCGAAGGAGAGCCGGGCGCCGCCGGGCGCCTGGTAGTCGTGGTAGCGCATGGTGCCGCGCGGGTCGAGGCCGGTGCCCTCGGTGGCGGTGTAGCGGGCCTGGCCGGACTCGTCCCAGGTGTACCGGCGGCCGGCGATGTCGAGGGTCGGCGCGCCCGGGGTGACGGTGGCGGACGGTTCGGCGGTCCAGAGCACCAACTCCAGGTCCGGGTCCTCCTCGACGGAGAGCCAGCGCTTCACCCCGCCGACCTCGTCGAGCAGGTGTTCCGCCCAGCTCCACCCGCCCTCGACCAGGTGCACCGAGCCGCGGACCGTGTACGGCACCTGGCGGATCTCGACGATGTCGCCGGGCCGGAGCTTGCGGGGGTCACCGCGCAGCGCGTCGGAGTCCCGGTCGCGGAACGGGTCGCCGGGCGCTGGCGGGCGCGCCCCGGACCGGGCCTTGCGGAGCGCCACCACAGCGATCACGACACCGGCCACCCCGATCAGACACCCCAGCGTCGTCACCAGGTACGCCACCGAACCGTTCACGCCGACCGCCTTCCCACGTGCGTCGGCGCAGACGGTAACAACCCCGCGCACGCCGGGGAAAAGCCTCTTCAGCGAGTCAGCGATCAGCTACCGAGGGTGCCCGCGGTGGGGTCGGTCGGGGCCGCATCGGTCGACCCGGTCGGAGTCGGGTCCGGGGCGGACACCGCCGGGCCGGCGGGCGGGTGGGCGAGATGCAGCGCCGGCTCCGGGCAGATCATGTAGCCGGGCGGGAGCGCCGGAGTGGGCGCCGGGTAGCCCGGCGAGGGCGACCAGCCGACCGGCGGGTAGCCGGGCCAGGCCGCGGCGCCGACCACTGGGTAGCCGTAGCCGAGGGCCACCGGGTGGACGCCCGCCCGAGCAGCGGACGCGGGCCGGAACCAGCGGTCGGCCGCCGGGAGCAGGAGCAGCACCACGACGACGATCGTGAGCGCCAACACCAGCAGCACGCCGAGACCGCTGGCCCCGGAAACCAGGTCGGCGGGGTCACCCTGGGCGTAGAGGGTGTCGAGGAACTTCGACTGCTCCCAGTCGTCGCCGGGCGGCACGCCGTCGGACGGATCGAAACCGGGATCGGCGGACCCGGCGGCCAGCATGACCGGGATGAGGAGGGCGCCCGAGCACCCCTGCCCGAGGCAGAGCAGGAGCTGCGCGCCGGCGGCCACGAAGACCAGGATCCGGGCGGTGTTGCTGCCCCGGCCCAGCGGCAGCGCCGTGGCGGCGAGCCAGCCGGCCAGGAGCAGCGCCGGGACGCCGGTGACGAGCGCCATGAAGAGATTGCCCATCCGCTCGTCCGACACCTCGGCCGGGTCCGCGTCGGGGACCAGTCGCAGCGCCCGGTCGATCTGGCCGTCGTAGCGCACCGCTGCGACGATCACCAGTCCGATCAGGAGGAGCAGGACGACGACGGTCGCGAGCTGCAACCAGAAGGCGACGGTAACGATGGCCGGGCGGGCGGGGCGGGCCGGCGCGGCGTCGGGCGAGGTCATGGCTGGCAAGGTACGGCCTGCCCGCCAGGCGCCGGCACGACCGATCGGCCGGGGCCCGGTGACGAGTTGATCAGTTGGCGGCGAGGCGTTCAGCGGCGTAGTCACGGAGCGTCGCGCGACCCATCACGCAGCCGCTGAACGTCGTGAACTCGCCCTTGTCGTCGCGCAACGTCGCCCAGGCCGCCCGGCCGGCCTCCGGGTCGGCCCGGTCCAGCAGCGTGGCCGCGTACGCCTTCCCGGCCGCCGAACCGTGCTTGAGCAGCCAGTCGACCTTCTTCCGGGCCTCGGCGGGATGCTCGTCCAGCGCCCGCTCCACCTGCCGGTACGCCTCGGTCTCCGGCAGCAGCGTGGAGGCGATTCCCACCCCGCCGAAGGCAAGCGTGTCGGCCTTGGCCAGCTCCTTGACGGCGGCGTCCAACTCGCGGTCCTTCTTTCCGATCCCCAACATGCCCTCACTATTGCCCCGCGTCGGCCCGGTTGACCCGGTTGACCAAGAAGTTTGCGTCTCCGAACCCGCGTCCCCCCGACGCGAACTTCTTGATCACCGCGGGCGGGTGGGGGCCGCGTGGGCGGAAGACGGCGCGGCCGGGTCCCGCGGGAGGCGGAACCCGGCCGGGTGGGGACGGGGTCAGGCGGCGGTGACCGCCAGGGAGTCCTTGCTGTCCGCGAGGTCGACCTTGACGGTGTCGCCGTCGCGGATCTGGCCGGCGAGCAGGGCCTTGGCGAGCTGGTCGCCGATGGCCGACTGCACCAGGCGGCGCAGCGGGCGGGCACCGTAGATCGGGTCGTACCCGTGCTCGGCGAGCCAGGTGCGGGCCGCCTCGGTGATCTCCAGGCCGAGCCGGCGGTCGGCCAGCCGGCGGCGCATCCGGTCGAGCTGGATGTCGACGATGGCGCGCAGGTCGTCACCGCGCAACGCCGCGAAGACCACGATGTCGTCGAGGCGGTTGAGGAACTCCGGCTTGAAGTGCGAGCGGACCACCGCCAGCACCCCCTCGCGGCGCTGCTCCTCGGCCAACGTCAGGTCGCTGATGACCGACGACCCGAGGTTGGAGGTGAGGATCAGGATCGCGTTGCGGAAGTCCACCGTGCGGCCCTGGCCGTCGGTGAGCCGGCCGTCGTCGAGCACCTGGAGCAGGATGTCGAAGACGTCGGGGTGGGCCTTCTCCACCTCGTCCAGCAGGATCACCGAGTACGGCCGGCGGCGCACCGCCTCGGTGAGCTGGCCGCCTTCCTCGTAGCCGACGTACCCGGGCGGGGCGCCGACCAGGCGGGCCACGGAGTGCTTCTCGCCGTACTCGCTCATGTCGATGCGGACCATGGCCCGCTCGTCGTCGAAGAGGAACCCGGCGAGCGCCTTGGCCAGCTCGGTCTTGCCGACCCCGGTCGGGCCGAGGAAGAGGAAGCTGCCGGTCGGTCGGTCCGGGTCGGCGACGCCGGCCCGGGCGCGGCGGACCGCGTCGGAGACCGCGCCGACCGCCTCGGACTGGCCGACCACGCGGGCGCGCAGCGACTCCTCCATCCGGAGCAGCTTCGCGGTCTCACCCTCGAGCAGCCGTCCGGCGGGGATGCCGGTCCAGGAGGCGACCACGGTGGCGATGTCGTCGGCGCCGACCTCCTCCTTGAGCATCGCGCCGTCGGCCTGGAGCCGGGCCAGCTCCTCCTCCGCCCGGGCCAGGTCGGTCTTGAGCGCGGGGATCCGGCCGTACCGCAGCTCGGCGGCGCGTTCCAGCTCGCCGTCGCGCTCGGCCCGCTCGGCCTCGCCGCTGAGCCGCTCCAGCTCCTCCTTGGCGGTGGAGAGCTTGGTGATGTGGCTCTTCTCCAACTGCCAGCGCTCGGAGAGCACGGTGAGCTGCTCGCGCTTGTCGGCCAGCTCCTTGCGCAGCCGCTCCAGCCGCTCGGCGGAGGCGGCGTCCGGCTCCTTGGCCAGCGCCATCTCCTCGATCTCGAGCCGGCGCACCGCCCGCTCGATCTCGTCCACCTCGACCGGCCGCGAGTCGATCTCCATGCGGAGCCGGGACGCGGACTCGTCGACCAGGTCGATCGCCTTGTCCGGCAGGAACCGGTCGGTGATGTAGCGGTCGGAGAGGGAAGCGGCGGCCACCAGCGCGGCGTCGGTGATGCGGACGCCGTGGTGGACCTCGTAGCGCTCCTTGAGGCCGCGCAGGATGCCGATGGTGTCCTCGATGGTCGGCTCGCCGACCAGCACCGGCTGGAAGCGGCGCTCCAGCGCCGGGTCCTTCTCGATGTGCTCGCGGTACTCGTCCAGGGTGGTCGCGCCGACCATCCGCAGCTCGCCGCGGGCCAGCATCGGCTTGAGCATGTTGCCGGCGTCCATCGAGCCCTCGCCCTTGCCGGCGCCGACGACGGTGTGCAGCTCGTCGAGGAAGGTGATGACCTGCCCGTTGGAGTTCCTGATCTCCTCCAGGACGGACTTCAGCCGCTCCTCGAACTGGCCGCGGTACTGCGCGCCGGCCACCATCGCGCCGAGGTCCAGCGACACCAGCTTCTTGTCCCGCAGCGACTCGGGCACGTCACCGGCGACGATCCGCTGGGCCAGGCCCTCGACGATCGCGGTCTTGCCGACGCCGGGCTCACCGATCAGCACCGGGTTGTTCTTGGTACGCCGGGACAGCACCTGGATCACCCGGCGGATCTCCGAATCCCGGCCGATCACCGGGTCGATCTTGCCGTCGCGGGCGCTGGCGGTCAGGTCGACGCCGTACTTGGCCAGCGCCTGGTAGGTCTGCTCGGGGTCGGCCGTGGTCACCCGCCGGTCGCCGCCGCGGACGCTCGGGAACGCGGCGACCAGGTTCTCCTCGGTGGCGCCGACGGACTTCAGCGCGCCGGAGACCGCGCCACCCACCCGGGCCAGGCCGGCGAGCAGGTGCTCGGTGGAGGTGTACTCGTCGCCCAGCGGCCGGGCGATCTGCTCGGCGGCGCCGATGGCGTTGACGAACTCGCGGGCCAGGGTGGGCTCGGCGATGCTGGAGCCGCGCGCGGCGGGCAGCGCGTCGACCGCACGCTGGGCGGTCCGGCGCAGCTCGGCGGGGTCGGCCCCGACGGCGCGCAGCAGGCCGGCGGCGGTCGAGCCCTCGGTGTCCAGCAGCGACAGCAGCAGGTGCCACGGCTCCACCGTGGCGTGGCCGCGCTCGTTCGCCAGCGCGACGGCGCCGGTGATGGTCTCGCGGCTCTTGGTGGTGAGACGTTCCGTATTCATGGGCTCCCCCGGATCGGCGTGTCCACTAGGAAGGACACAACCAGAGTTGAGCCTATTCCGCTCAACTCCAACGGTGTGACCTGGCTCACCCTTTCACCAGGGTCACCTTGGCCCAGCGCCGGTTGGCGGTCCACCCGGTGCCGAGGATGACGTCGTCCGGTCCACGGGCGGCGATCGTGCCGTCGGCGAGCACCGTGAGGTAGTGCTCCGCCGTGAGCGGCCAGTCGAGGTGGTAGTAACGGCCCCCGGCCACCATGCCCGCGCCGTCGGGCCCGGTCACCGCCAACAACCCGACCCCGATCGGCGCCACCGACCGGGCCTGCGCGGGATGCCCGACGGCCGGCTCCGGCTCCCAGGACCGTGAACGGACAAAGCGCCACAGCGCCGGGAAGCGGGTCCGGTCCGGCCGCTCCCCGATCAGCCAGCCCGCGCCGTCGGGGGCGAAGGCGATCCGCACCATCCCCACCTCGTCGCCGGAGAACGGCACCGCGCTGCTCAGCCAGTGCCGCCCCCGGTCCCGCGACACCGCGGCGTACGGCCGGCCGGCGGCCGCACCGGCCGCCACGATCAGGTCGCCGTAGTGCCCGACTGTGTTCAGCCCGCGCACGGACGGCTGGACGGCCAGTGGGCGCAGTTGCCGGCCGTCCCACTCACCGACTTCGCCCAGGCCCTCGATGACCTGGTAGTCGCCCCTCGCCGCCACCAGCGGCAGCGGCTCCGCGCCGGTGGTGTGAGCGAAGGTGGCGCCGCCGTCGGTCGAGGTGTACCAGCCGTACGGCTCGGCGAGCAGCACCAGCGCCCCCGGTACCGCGTAGAGCTGCTGGTCCTGCGCGACCGGACGGGGATGCCGCAGCGCCCGCCAGGAGTGTCCACCGTCGACGGTGGCGTAGAGCAGTGCGGGGCACCCGCGACCGGGCGGCTGCCCGGCACAGGCGGCGAAGATCGCGTAGCCGTGCTGCGCGTCGGCGAACTCGACGAACGGCTGGTCGTACCGCTGGGGGACGGCGACCCGGACGTGGCGTACCTCGTCGAAGCCGACGACCCGGGGCGGCGCCGGTGCGGTCACGACCGGGCGGTGCGACGCGGACGCCGGGCTCGGCGGCGGCCGGCGGACGTCCCCGATCGAACAGGCCGCCAGGACCGGCACGAACAGCAGTGCGGTCACCGAGCGGGCTGTTCGCCGATCCATGGCGCCTCCAGCACACCGTAGCCGGCCTCACCTGGGTGCGAGTACGTGTGAACAGACTGTCCTATCGACATCGGGAGGGGTAGCGATGTGACCCGGTCACTTGTCCGTCGACGGGCGCCGCCGCTCCAGGATCACCCGTACCCAGTGGTCACCATCGCGGTCGCCCAGCAGCACGTCCTCCGGTCCGCGTGCCAGCAGCGTGCCGTCGAAGAGGAGGGTCAGCCGGTGGTTTCCCCGCAGCGGCCACGACTCGTCGATGTAGTGACCGCCGGGGGCGGTGATCAGACCCCCGCCGTCGGGGCCACTCACCGCCAATCGGCCCTCGCCGAAGGGCACCAGCGACACGAAGGGCTCGGGGTAGCGGTCCACCATCAGCGGTCGCCAGTCGCCGTCGTAGTGCCAGAGGGCGGGGAATCCGCCCGGATCCCGCCGCTCACCGATCAGCCAGACGTCGCCGCGCACCGACGGCGCCACCCGGATCCCCACAATCTCCCCGTCCGGGGTCGCCACCCGGGGCCGGCGCCAGTGGGCGCCCGCGTCGAACGAGACGGCGAGCACCGGTCGCCCGTTGGCGACGGAGGCCGCCACCACCAGCCCGTCGCTGCCGTACACGCTCTGCGGACGGGACAGGGGCGGCTGGACCGGCAGCGGCCGCCAGACACCCCCGTGCCACCTGACGAGCCGGCCGGTGCGGTCGTCGACCTGGACCTGGCTGCGCAGCGCCCGTACCACCGGGGGCAGGGTCGCGCCGCGCTCGTGCTGGAAGCTGCTCCCGCCGTCCAGGGAGAAGTACCAGCCGTCCCCCGGCACGAAGAGGACCGGCACGTCCACCGTGACCTCGAGCCGCTGCCCACTCGCCAGCGGGCGGGGATGCGGGACCCGGTGCCAGGACCGCCCGCCGTCCGCGGTGGCGAGGAGCAGTGCCGGACAGTCCGGCGCGGGCGGCTGCCCGCCGCAGGAAGCGAAGAGGGCGTACCCGTGGAGGGCGTCGCCGAACTCGACGTACGGCCGGTCGTACCCGTTGGCGACGGCGAGCTGAACGCGGCGAACCTCGACCGGGTCGGCGGTCCGCGGCGGGGCCGCCGGAAAGAACGGGTGCGGTGCCGGCTGCCCCGCGTCGACGATCGTCCAGGCCGCCGCCGCCGCGAACAGCACGAGCAACGCGACCAGCGAAGAAGATCTTCGCGGACTCAATCCAACCTCCGGGGCACAGTAGCCTTACCTGGGTGCGAGTACGTGTCGAACAGACTGCCCTGCCGGGGATCGGCGTACGTCACGATCTGGTGACGGAATCGGGCCGCCGGCTGGGGGTGGTTTCCCACCGCAACGGCCGCCGGGACCTCGTCCTGTACGACCCGGACGATCCGGACGCCTGCCAGGCCGACATCCCGCTCACCGACGACGAGGCCGAGGCGCTCGCCGACATCCTCGGCGCGTCGCTGATGCTCGGCCAGCTCTCCGGGCTGCGCGAGCAGGCCGCCGGGCTGCTCACCGAGCAGATCGCCATCCCGGCCGGCTCGAAGTACGTCAACAAGCGGCTCGGCGACACCAGGGCGCGTACCCGCACCGGCGCCTCCATCGTGGCGGTGCTGCGGCAGGGCGAGGTGATCGTCTCGCCCGATCCCACCTTCCGCTTCGCGGCCGGTGACGTGGTGGTCGTGGTCGGGACCCGGCAGGGTCTCGACGGGGTGACCGCCGTCCTCGCCGACAGTGACCCGGACGGCTGAGGCGGATGCACGAAACCACCACACTGCTCGTCGAGGTCGGCGCGCTGCTGCTCCTGCTCGGCCTCCTCGGCCGGCTCAGCCGTCGGTTCGGCGTCTCCCCGATCCCGCTCTACCTGCTCGCCGGCCTCGCCTTCGGTCACGGCGGCCTGCTGCCGCTGAACGCCAGCGAGGAGTTCTTCGCCGTCGGCGCGGAGATCGGCGTGATCCTGCTGCTGGTCATGCTCGGCCTCGAATACAGCGCCAACGAACTGGTCGGCAACCTCCGCTCGGCGGCCCCGGCCGGCTTGATCGACGCGGCGCTCAACGCCCTGCCCGGCTTCGGGTTCGCGCTGCTGCTCGGCTGGGGCTGGGTGGCCGCGGTGGTGCTCGCGGGCGTCACCTGGGTCTCCTCGTCCGGGGTGATCGCCAAGGTCCTCGGCGACCTGGGCCGGGTCGGTAACCGGGAGACCCCGGTGATCCTCTCCGTGCTGGTGATCGAGGACCTGGCGATGGCGCTCTACCTGCCGCTGGTCACCGCGCTGTTGGCCGGCGTCGGCCTGGTCACGGGCGGGATCGCCCTGGCCGTCGCGGTGCTCACCGTGGTGCTCGTGCTGGCGGTCGCCATCCGGTACGGCCACCTGATCTCCGCGGCGTTGTCCGCCAAGGATCCGGAGGCCCTGCTGCTCGGGGTGCTGGGCCTGACCCTGCTGGTCGCCGGTGTGGCCGCCAAGCTCCAGGTCTCCGCGGCGGTCGGCGCCTTCCTGGTCGGCATCGCGCTCTCCGGGCCGGTCGCGCACCACGCCACCGAGCTGCTCTCCCCGCTGCGGGACCTCTTCGCCGCGGTCTTCTTCGTCTTCTTCGGCCTGGTCACCGACCCGCTGGACATGCCGCCGGTGCTGCTGCCGGCGCTGGCGCTGGCCGTGGTGACCATGGGAACCAAGCTGCTCACCGGCTACCTGGCCGCCCGGCGGGCCGGGATCGCCGAACCCGGTCGCTGGCGGGCCGGGTTCGCGCTCACCCCGCGCGGCGAGTTCTCCATCGTCATCGCCGGGCTGGCGGTCGCCGCCGCCCAGCCGGTGGAGCCCCGGCTGGCGGCGCTCGCCACGGCGTACGTGCTGATCACCGTGGTGACCGGGCCGATGCTGGCCCGGCTGCCCGACTTCCCCTGGTTCAAGCGCTGGCTGCGGCGGCGCAGCCAGCTCCGCCGGCCGGAGCCGGCCCCGGCGGCTGACTGACGCCGGTCGATGCTTTCCGGGCCGGGTCGGCCGTACGGTGGACCCGGCCCGGCCGTCCGTTGCCGAATCGGTCCCGGACAGGTCTTCCGCCGCCGAGCGAAACCGCGTTACCGTGTCGCCCCAGCAGCCAGGGTCTGCGGGTGGCCGGTGCCCCCGCCAGCGGTAGCGGAAGGTTGGCCGGTGAGCGTGCAGGAGTCGACGTTCCACGGCTTTGCCAACCCCGTTGATCCGTCACCGACGGAGCTACGGGCCTGGGCGTACCAGCCGGATTCCGTGCCGCTGGCCTCGATGCCCCCGGACTGGGACCTGCTGGTCGCCGGCGACCACCTGGTGACGACGCTCTTCGAGCTCGCGATGGACCCGGCCTGCCCGGCCCGGCGGTTCGCCCTGCACTGCCTCTACATCTACGCCGCCGACGGCATCCGGACGAACTTCCGGGCCCACCCGAAGCGCCGCTTCCGGAAGCTGGTCGAGCAGGCCGAACGGGGCGGCGACGAGCTGATGCGCAACTGGGCGCACAACAGCCGCGTGCTGCTGGCCCGGCCGGATCTCTTCGTCTACCACGACTGGTGCGAGGGCGGCCTGGTCCGGGAGAACCGCCGCATCCGCTGAACCACGCCTCCCGGCCCGCGCCACTTCCCCGATCTGACGGTTTCCAGCCGCCACGGACCCCACCACCTCGGCGATCCCCTGGCGGCCCCGGCCGCGCAGCGCCCCTGCGTCCCGGCCCGCACCTCTGGGGAAAGGCGAACGGGCCGGGACCCCCTCGCAGCGCCCCTGCGTCCCGGCCCGCACCTCCGGGGAAAGGCGAACGGGCCGGGACCCCCCGTGGGTCCCGGCCCGCACGTCGGCGGATCGTCAGGTCGATCCGCCCTGCTGCCGGCGCTTCACCTCGGCCCGGCCGTGGTCGATGCCGTGGTCGACCTGGTCGGCGAAACGCCCTTCCTTGATCTTGTTCGTGAACTTGCCCTCGGTGACCTGCTCGAACCTCTCCCGTATGTTCTCGGCCACCTTCTCGAGCCGGTCCTCCGTCTGCTGGGCCACCTTCTTCGCCGATTCCGCCATGGCTCCCCCTGCCAGTTCGGAGTCCGGATTGAGCTGGTTGAACCTGATTCTCAGGCTAACGAGAGCGGCCCGGCCCGCGCCGGGGAATCCCCGAACTGCGAGCCGGGCCGGTGTGGACCAGCGGTCGAGCGGCGAAGTGGGTCAGCGCTCCGGGTTCCGGCGCGGACGCCAGACCACCAGCGCCGTGGAGGTGCGGTTGGTCGGCACGAGGTCCCGGCCCGGGAAGCTGGCCAGCGCCTCCAGCTCGGCGATCCGCCGGTACGCGGCGTCCAGCTCCGCCTCCAGCCGGGCCACCCGCTGCTGCGCCTGCTCCAGCAGCCGCTCCAGGCCGATGATCCGCTTGACCCCGGCCAGGTTGATCCCGTCGTCCTGGCTGAGCCGCTGCACCTCGCGGAGCAGCACCACGTCCCGGACGCTGTAGCGGCGGCCGCCGCCGGCGGCCCGACCCGGCTGCACCAGGCCCAACCGGTCGTACTGGCGCAGGGTCTGCGGGTGCATCCCCGCCATCCGCGCCGCCACCGAGATCATCAGCACCTTGGCCTCGTAGGCAGGGTCACCCGAGCCGACGAACTCCTCCGACATCCCCGCTCACCTCCGCAGCACTCGCCCGATCAACTGAATCGACGCACCCGCGCGTCGAGATGTTCCCGCGCGGCGGGCGGGGTCTGGTCGGCGAACGACTCCAGCGCCGCCCGCGCCTCGTCCGACAGCTTCGCCGGCACCACCACGTCGAGGGTGACCAGCAGGTCACCGGCCCGGCCGTCCTTGCGCACCACGCCCTTGCCCCGGGCCCGCAGCACCCGACCGCTCGGCGTACCCGGCGGCACCCGCAGGGTCACCGTGCCGTCGAGGGTCGGCACCCGCAGGTCGGTGCCGAGCACCGCCTCCGGGAACGTGATCGGCACGGTCAGGGTCAGGTCGTCCCCGGACCGCCCGAACAGCTCGTCCGGACGGACCTTCACCTGGACGAAGAGGTCGCCCGCCGGGCCGCCCCGCTCGCCGGGCTCGCCCCGGCCCGCCAGCCGGATCCGCTGGCCGTCGGCCACCCCCGCGGGGAAGCGGACGTTCAGGGTGCGGGTCTTGGTGACCCCGCCGGTGCCGTGGCACTCCGGGCACTTCTCCTCGACGACCGTGCCCACGCCCTGGCAGTTGCGGCACGGCTCGGAGAAGCTGAACGACCCCTGGTTGCGGGTGGTCACCCCGGCGCCGTGGCAGACCGGGCAGGCCACCGGCTGGGTGCCCGGCTTCGCCCCGTTGCCGTGGCAGGTGTCGCAGACGCCGGGTGCGCGCAGCGAGAGCGGCAGGGTCACCCCGCGTACCGCGTCGTCGAAGTCCAGCGCGACCTCGGTCTCGACGTCGCGGCCGCGCGCCGGACCCCGGGGGCGGGCCGGACCGCCGGCCCCGGCGCCACCCGAGAAGATCGAGCTGAACAGGTCGGTGAAGCCACCCCCGCCGAAGCGGGTGTCGGCACCACCGGTCGCGCCGCCGCCGAACAGGTCGGAGACGTCGAACGGCATCCCGCCGGGCTGGCCCCCACCGCGGGCGCTGCGGCGGAACGCGCCCGAGCCGAACAGCGAGCGCATCTCGTCGTACTCGCGGCGCTTCTTCTCGTCGCCGAGCACCGCGTACGCCTCGGAGACGGTCTTGAACCGCTCCTCGGCCTTCGGATCACCGGGGTTGTGGTCCGGATGCGACTCCCGGGCCAACTTCCGGTACGACTTCTTGATCTCGTCCGAGGAGGCGGACTTCTCCACGCCCAGCACGGCGTAGTAGTCCTTCTCGATCCAGTCCTTGGAACTCACCGGTCCACCCCCCTTCCACGGGACGTATACCCCGGTCGTCCCGCCCGCCCCTGACGGGCGGGCGGGACGGCGCGGGTCGGCACTACTCCGGGTCGGCCACCGCGACCAGCGCGGGCCGCAGCAGCCGCTCGCCGAGCTGGTAACCCCGGCGCATGACCTGCACGCAGGTCGGTTCGGTCACGTCGGCGGAGGTCTGGTGCGCCACCGCCTCGTGCCGGGTCGGGTCGAACGGGTCGCCCTGCTCGCCGAACGCGGTCAGGCCGAACTTGCCCAGCGCCGTGGTGAGCTGCTCGGCCACCGTGCCGAACGGGCCCACCAGGTCGCCGTGCTCGCGGGCCCGGTCCAGGTCGTCCAGGATCGGCAGCAGCGCGGCCAGCACCGTGCCGATCGCCTGCTCCTGGACCAGGGCACGGTCCCGGTCCACCCGCTTGCGGTAGTTGGCGTACTCCGCCGACACCCGCTGCAGGTCCCGGGTCCGCTCGTCCAGCTCGGCGCGGAGCGACTCCAGCTCGGCGCCGAGCGGCACGCCCGCCTGGGCGGCCTCCTCGGTCGGCTCGGCCGGGGAATCGACCACCGGCGGGCCGGAGACCTCGGCCTCGGCCTCGATCTCGTCGACGACGACGTCGGCCTCCTCGACCAGCCCCTCGGCCGGCACGTCAGCGGCGGCGTCGGCGGCGATGGTCGTCGCCTCCCCGGTCTTGCGGATCTTGCGCTTGTCACGGATGACGACCCGCGGCTCCTCGCCGGCGGCGTGCCCGGCGGTCGCGGAGCCACCCGGCGCCGACCCGGTGGCGCCCGGGTCGGCGGCTCGTGGCTTCTCCGTCATGCGGCTACCTCATCCCTCTGCCGTGGGTACGTGTCCGACAGCGGCAGGTCACTTCTTGCCGTCCTCGTCCACGATCTCGGCGTCGACCACGTCGTCGGCGCCGCCGGCCTGCGCGCCACCGGTCGCACCCGCGCCCGGCCCGGCCGCCCCCGGCTGCTCGCCCTGCTCGGCCTGCTGCGAGTAGAGCAGCGAACCGGCCTGCTGGGAGACCTGCGCCAGCCGCTCGTGCGCCGCCTTGATCTTCTCGATGTCCTGGCCGCCGAGGGCGCCGCGCAGCTCACCGAGGGCCTCGTTGAGCTGGTCCCGGTTCTCGCTGGGCAGCTTGTCGCCGCTCTCGGCGAGGAACTTCTCGGTCTGCCACTGGAGCGCCTCGGCCAGGTTGCGGGTCTCCGCCTCCTCGCGCCGCCGCTTGTCGTCCTCGGCGTGCTCCTCGGCGTCCCGGCGCATCCGCTCGATGTCGTCCTTCGGCAGCGAGGAGCCGCCGGTGATCGTCATCTTCTGCTCCTTGCCGGTGCCCAGGTCCTTGGCGTGCACGTTCACGATGCCGTTGGCGTCGATGTCGAACGTGACCTCGATCTGGGGCACACCGCGCGGCGCCGGCGGGAGGCCGGTCAGCTCGAAGGTGCCGAGCTTCTTGTTGTAGGCCGCGATCTCCCGCTCGCCCTGGAAGACCTGGATCAGCACCGACGGCTGGTTGTCGTCCGCCGTGGTGAAGACCTCGGAGCGCTTGGTCGGGATGGTGGTGTTGCGCTCGATCAGCTTGGTGAAGATGCCGCCCTTGGTCTCGATGCCCAGGCTCAGCGGGGTCACGTCGAGCAGCAGGACGTCCTTGACCTCACCCTTGAGCACACCGGCCTGCAGGGCGGCGCCGACGGCGACGACCTCGTCCGGGTTGACGCCCTTGTTGGGCTCCTTGCCGGTGAGCTGCTTGACCAGGTCGGTCACGGCGGGCATCCGGGTCGAGCCGCCGACCAGGATGACGTGGTCGACGTCGGAGACCTTGATCCCGGCGTCCTTCACGGCCTGCTCGAACGGGCCCTTGCAGCGGTCCAGCAGGTCCTGCGTCATCCGCTGGAACTCGGCGCGGCTGAGCGTCACGTCCAGGTGCAGCGGGCCGGCGGAACCGGCGGTGATGTACGGCAGGTTGATGTTGGTGGTGGTGGCGGCGGACAGCTCGATCTTGGCCTTCTCGGCCGCCTCGCGGAGCCGCTGGAGGGCCATCTTGTCCTGGGCCAGGTCGATGCCGTGCTCGCCCCGGAAGGTCTTCACCAGGTGGTCGATGATCCGCTGGTCCCAGTCGTCGCCGCCGAGGTGGTTGTCACCGCTGGTCGACTTGACCTCGATGACGCCCTCGGCCAGCTCCAGCAGGGAGACGTCGAAGGTGCCGCCACCCAGGTCGAAGACCAGGACGGTCTGCTCCTTGGAGCCCTTGTCCAGCCCGTACGCCAGGGCGGCCGCGGTCGGCTCGTTGACGATCCGCAGCACGTTGAAGCCGGCGATCTCACCGGCCTCCTTGGTGGCCTGGCGCTGGCCGTCGTTGAAGTAGGCCGGGACGGTGATCACCGCGTCGGTGATCTGCTCGCCCAGGTACGCCTCGGCGTCCCGCTTGAGCTTCATCAGCGTCCGGGCCGAGATCTCCTGCGGGGTGTACTTCTTGCCGTCGATGTCGACGGTCCAGTTGGTGCCGATCTCCCGCTTGACCGAACGGATGGTCCGGTCCGGGTTCGTGACCGCCTGGCGCTTGGCGACCTCACCGACGAGCACCTCGCCGTTGCGGGCGAACGCGACGATAGAGGGGGTCGTCCGCGAGCCCTCAGCGTTGGCGATGACGGTGGGCTCACCGCCCTCGAGAACGCTGACGCAGGAGTTCGTCGTGCCGAGGTCGATGCCGACCGCACGTGCCATGTTCGCTTCCTCGCTTCGTAACGTCGAGCAGGTGACGGGCATTGCCCGCTGGGTTCCGGCGGGCGTCGCCGTCAGCGATCCCACCACAAGTTGAGTGAACTTGACTCAATAGTGCCACGCCCCCCGGAGAACGCAAGTCGAGGTTGAGCCGACCCGACGCAACCCGACCGTTATTACCGTCCGGTTGTCTTCCCTTGCATCGGTCGGGCACGCTTTAGCGGTGACGACGCATGGCGATCCCGCCACCCACACCGGCGCGCCCGCCGTCGCAGCCCGCACCGGACCGCCGGCCGCCGGGGAGGCTCCGCCCGGCACCACCGGGGACGGCCTGCCCGCCGCGCTCGCCGGCCTGCGGGCCGCGATCGGCGCGGCCCGGTTCCCGCTGGCCCTGCCCTCGGCCGAGCCGGCCCGGCACGCCGCCGCCGGGCTCACCGACCAACTCGACGACTACCTGCTGCCCCGGTTGGCCCGGCTCGACGCGCCGCTGCTGGTAGTGGTCGGCGGCTCCACCGGCGCCGGCAAGTCGACCCTGGTCAACAGCCTCGTCCAGGCCCGGGTGAGCGCCGCCGGCGTGCTCCGGCCCACCACCCGCTCCCCGGTGCTGGTCTGCAACCCGACCGACTCCGCCTGGTTCCGGCGGGGCGAGCTGCTGCCCGGCCTCACCCGCACCAACGAACCGAGCGAGAACCCGGGCACCCTGCACCTGGTCACCGCGCCCGCGCTCCCCGCCGGGCTGGCCTTCCTCGACGCGCCCGACATCGACTCGGTGGTCGACGCCAACCGGGCCCTCGCCGGCCAGCTCCTGGCCGCCGCCGACCTCTGGCTGTTCGTCACCACCGCCGCCCGGTACGCCGACGCCGTCCCCTGGGAGCTGCTCCGCAGCGCCCGGGCCCGGGGCGCGGTGATCGCCATGGTGCTCGACCGGGTGCCCCCGGAGGCGGCCGACGAGATCGCCGCCCACCTGTCGGAGATGCTCGCCGCCCAGGACCTCGGCGCCGCGCCGCTCTTCGTGCTGCCGGAGACCTGGGTCGACGGCCAGGGGCTGCTCCCCGACAAGGTCACCGCCCCGCTCAGCGCCTGGTTCTCCCGGCTCGCCGCCGACGCCGACACCCGGTCCGCCGTGGTCCGGCAGACCCTCGACGGGGCGCTCGCCGCCGTGCACCCCGCCGTCGACGGGCTGGCCGACGCCGCCGACGAGCAGGTGGCCGCCACGGACGCGCTCGACGAGCGGGTCCGGGCCGCGTACCGGGGGGCGCAGCGGACCGTCGAGCAGGGGCTCAAGGACGGCCGGCTGCTCCGGGGCGAGGTGCTGGCCCGCTGGCAGGAGTTCGTCGGCACCGGCGAGTTCTTCCGCACGCTGGAGGCGCGGATCGGTCGGCTCCGGGACCGGGTGGTCGCGGCGATGACCGGCCGTCCGGCGCCCGCCGCGGAGCTGCGCAACGCGATCGAGTCGCAGCTGGTGACCCTGTTGCGCGGGGTCGCCTCGGAGGCGGCGGAGAACGCGTACACCGGGTGGAAGGCGCATCCCGCGGGGGCCGCGCTGGTCGAGCCGCCGCTCGCCCACCCCTCCGACGACCTGGCCGAACGCGCCGAGCGGCTGGTCCGCGACTGGCAGCGCGGGGTGCTGGACCTGGTCCGCGAGGAGGGCGGCGACCGCCGCTTCGTGGCCCGGACGGCCGCGTACGCGGTGAACGCCACCGGGCTGGCCGTGATGATCGGGGTCTTCGCCTCGACCGCCTTCATCCCGACCGGTCTGGAGGTGGCCACCGGCGCCGGCACCACGGTCGCCGCGCAGGCCGTGCTCCAGGCGATCTTCGGCGACCAGGCGGTGCGCAACCTGGCCGACAAGGCCCGGGTGGACCTGCTGGACCGGATCGGCGCGCTGCTCGACGAGGAGGCGGCCCGCTACCTCGACCGGACGGCGGCGGCCCGCCCGGCCGCCGAGACCGGCACCGCCCTGCGGCGGGCCGCCGCCGAGGTGGAGATGGCCCGGCACCGCAGCGGCCTGTCCCGCACCGACGGGCCGGTGCTGCCGCCGACCGGCATGGGTGGGACGCGGTGAGCGCGAGGAGTGAGCTTGCGGGCCCCGCAGTCGCGAACGAAGGTCGGCTCGGATGACCAACATCGTCGGTCGGGTGCGCGAGGCGTTCCGGGGTGACCACCGGGTCGACCCGGACGAGCTGATCGCCCGGCTGGAAGGCGTACAGCGCTTCCTCCGCGCGGTGGACGGCCAGGTGCCGGACGCGCGGCTGGTCGCCGCGCACACCGTCGTCGAGCGGGCCGGCACCCGCCTCGCCCTCTCCGGCGACCACACCGTCGTCGCCCTGGCCGGGGCCACCGGCAGCGGCAAGTCCAGCCTGTTCAACGCCCTGGCCCGGCTGGAGCTCTCGCCGGTCGGCGTACGCCGGCCGACCACCGGCGTGGCGCACGCCTGTGTCTGGGGGCCGCTGGGCGGCGCCAGCCGGCTGCTCGACTGGCTCGGCGTGCTGCCCCGGCACCGGTTCGTCCGGGAGAGCGCGCTCGACGGCGACGACGAGTCGGCCCTGCACGGCCTGGTCCTGCTGGACCTGCCCGACTTCGACTCGGTGCAGCGGACCCACCGGCTGGAGGTGGACCGGCTGCTCGGCCTGGTCGACCTCGTGGTCTGGGTGGTCGACCCGCAGAAGTACGCGGACCGGGTGATCCACACCAGCTACCTGCGCGAGTTCCACCGGCACAAGGACGTCACCGTGGTCGTGCTCAACCAGGCCGACCGGCTGCCCCCGGCCGAGCTGCCCCGGGTCCTGGACGACCTGCGCCGCCTGCTCGACGCCGACGGGCTCGGCGGGGTGCCGCTGCTGCCGACCGTCGCGGTCGACCCGGCGGGGATGGTGGGGCTGCGCGGGGCGCTGGAGCGTACGGTCGCCGAGCGGCAGGCGGCGCTGCGCCGGCTGGCCGGCGACGTCGACAGCGTGGTGGCCGAGCTGGAACCGCTGGTCGGGGTGGAGCCGCCGCGTACCGGGCCGGACGACGGGTCGGCGCGGGAGCTCACCCGGGCCCTGGCCGGAGCGGCCGGGGTGCCGGCGGTGGCGGCGGCGGTCGAGGGCGCGTACCGGCACCGGGCCGGCGGGACCACCGGCTGGCCGCTGGTCAGGGGCTGGCGCAGACTCCGGCCGGACCCGCTGCGCCGGCTGCACCTCCCGGGACCGGGCGGGGACGCCGACGCGCCCGCCGAGAGCCTGGTCGCGGCGACCTCCGTACCGGATCCGACCGCCGCGCAGCGCTCGGCGCTCAACCTGGCCATCCGCGCGGTGGCCGACCGGTCCGGCGCCGACCTGCCGGCGCCCTGGCCGACCGCGGTGACCGCCGCGGCCCGGTCCCGGCTCGGCGACCTGCCCGACGCGCTGGACCGCGCGGTGGCCGGCACCGACCTGGGGATGGGCCGGCGGCCGGCCTGGTGGCGGGTCGTCGGGGGCCTCCAGTGGCTGGTCACCGTCGCCGCGCTGGCCGGGCTGGGGTGGCTCGCGCTCGGCTACGCCCTGCGGGCGCTCGGACTGCCGGCCCTGGAGTACCCGAGGGTCGGCGAGGCCCCGCTGCCGACGGTGCTGCTCCTGGGCGGCCTGCTCGCCGGGCTGCTGGTGGCGGCGCTGACCAGACCGGTGGTGCGGTGGGCGGCGCGGCGGGCCCGCCAGCGGGCGGAGCAGCGGCTAACCAGCTCGGTGGCGACGGTCGGCGAGGAGTACGTGCTGGTCCCGGTGCGGTCCGTGCTGACCCGGTACGCGCAGGCCCGCGAGGCGCTCAGGGACGCGGCCGGCCGCTGAGCCGCCCTCGACGACGACCGGACAGGGTCCCGGGGCGCTGGCGGGTGTCCCCGCCGGGCCGGCGGCGTAGGGTCGGTGCATGGCCACGCCACAGACCCCCTACGAGGCGGTGCTGCACGCCGCCCGCGACGTGACGAGGCTCGACTGCGCCCTCGACGCGGAGATGCTCGGCGCCGCACTGCTCGGCAGCGTGTACGCCATCGCGGAGACCGACCGGGAGAACGCCGTCCGGGAGTTCGTGACCGGCTTCCTCGCCGCCACCTCCCGCCGCCGCAGCGCCGCCGCCACCACCATCCGCGCCGTCTTCGCCGCCCTGGTGCCGGACGCCGACGGCGCCGGCCGGGCCCGTCCGGGCGCGCAGGCGCCGGCCTGGACCGGCCAGCTCGGGCGGGTCCACCTCACCGGCGTCTGGTCCTACGGCGACGTGTACGGCGACCAGACCTCGTACCTCGCCACGTTCGCCTACGACGAGGTCGACGGTGGCCCGGAGCACGCCCTGGTGGCCCTCGTCGACCACAACATCGGCATCACCAAGGACGTCTTCGTCGGCGGCCCGGCCGAGCGGATCCTCGAACAGGTCCGGCAGATGTGCACCGAGGACGAGCTGACCTGGTTCCGCACCGAGGAGCCGGCCCGGATGCGCGGGGAGGTGGCCCGTCACCTGGCGGTCACCGACGACCTGGGCGAGCTGCCGGCGGCCGGCTCCCTGGCCACCGACCGGGCCCTGGTCGGCGCGCGGCTGGCCGTGCTGCCCGCACCGCCCCGGGCGAACGTCGACCGGACCGTGCCGCCGCTCACCGAGCAGGAACGGACCCGGCTGGTCCGGGGCTTCCTCGGGTCGCCCGAGGCCGCCCGGTTCGGCCTCGACGCGGTGGCGGATGCCGAACTGGCCTCGCTGCACTTCTGTCTGGGTCTGCTCCTCGACCACGCGCAGAGCTTCCCGGACGCCGACCCGATGCGGTGGAGCCCCACGGTGGCCGAGCTGTTCCTCCTCGACTGGGTGCACCGGCGGGCCGTGCTGGACATGGACGACGCCGCCATGCTGCCGCGGGTGCTCCGCGGCTGGGCGGCGTACGCGGCCCGGCAGCGGGGGCTGGTGGAGGCGGCGGCCCGCCGGACGGACGAGGCGATCGAGGAGATGGTTCCCGAGTTCGCCCGGCTCTACAGCACCGGGGAGCGGCGCAGCCCCGCCACCGCCGCGGTCGCCCAGTTGATGGCCGACGGCGTCGACCCGGACGACCCGGCCGCCCTGGACGCCTGGATCGAGGCCAACCGCCACCGCCTCACCGACGACCCCGCCTGACGCACCGCTACCCGGTCGTCCAGATCGGGACCGACGACGCAGAGCGGCGGTACGTCACCGCGGCTCGGCCGCCAACCCGGCCGGCGCGGCCCCGGCCGTCGCCGGCACCGGCGAGCAGCGGGGCGACGGGACCGGTACGGCCGGGGCGTCGACCGACGGTCGGGCGAACGGCGGCGCCGGCCGAGCCGGGACCCGGGTGGGCCGGGCAGGCGGACCACCGTCGGAGTCCGCCGGGCCGGACGGCGATCCGGACGGCGACGCCGGCGGATCGGACGGGGACGGCGAGGCGGACGGAACGGACGGCGAGGGACTGCCACCGGGGTCCGGGGTGCCGCCGTCGGTCGGCTCGGTGGGCGGCAGCGTGAGGATGACCGTGGGCAGCGGCCCCGGGTCCGGGCTCGACGAGACGGTCGGCGTCGCACTGCGTGACGGACTCGGCGACCCGCTCGGCGTCGGGGACGGTCCGCCGCCGGCGGCGGGGGTGGGGGTCGGGCGGGCCGCTCCGGTGCGGGGCGCCGGTGGGGCCGGAGGCCGGGACCGCCGCTCCCACGCCGAGTCGGAGGTCACCGGCGGGGCCGGGGCGGCGGCCGCCGCGTCGGGGCGGGTGACCACCGGGGCAGGCCGGGTGGTGGGCGCCACCGCGGGCTGGCTGGTCCCGGGCAGCGGGATGACCACCGGGCCGACCGAGGGCGTCGGGATGAAGGGCGTGCTGTTGTCCGGGAGGGCGGTGCTGCCGACGGTGGCCGACCCGGCGCTGATGGCGGCGAGGATCGGCATCGACGCGGTGCCGGCGAGCAGGGCGACCGTGAAGAGGTAGCCGCGGCTCGGGCCGCCGAGTCCGGTTGCCCGGTGGGTGCCGACCACCCGTCGGTAGCCGGCGCCGGGGGCCGCGTGGTGGCGGCCGAGGAGTGGACTTCCGGGACCCTCGGCTGGCTCGGACACCGGCACACTCCTCGTCGTCGACCTTCGGCGGGATCGTCGGTTGCGGGCACGTCGGCCTAAATGGACAAACGCCGCTTAACACTCACCGGGACACCAGTCAGCTTGAACCAGTGACGCTCAGTTCACCAGTCGCCACCGCGTGTCGACACACACTTTGTCCGTCGCGGTGGAGTGCGCATGCGACAAAAAGGTCTATCCGTCGCTTTGCAGACGGAACGCCACCGGGGTGGAGGGCCATACTGTGGGCCCGCTCACCTCCTCTGCAATCATTCAGGCACGACGGCAACGTAGCCGCCACCTCCGCGCACCCCGCGGCAGGTGCGGTACGACGCCGGCGCTCCCGAACCGGGTTCGCCCAGAATCCGGCTCACGCCGCGCGGCAACCCTCACCGGGGCTAGGCGCGGCCGCCAGGAACCAGCCCGGCACCAGCCGGGCGGGTGCACGATTTGCGCGGCTAGGGTCACCCCCGGCACCGGCGCAGACACGACAGGGAGAGACGGATGGCAAAGGGCGACCCCGGGGTCACCACCCGCGGCCGGCGGGCCGCACCCCGTTCCAAGCGAACCGCCTCGGCGAACGCCGGTGACCCGGCACTCGTACAGCTGCTGACGCCCGAGGGCGAGCGGATCGAGAGCGCGATCGGCCCGGACGGGACCGAGTACCGCGTCGACTTCACCGACGAGGAGTACCGCGGGCTCTACCGCGACCTCGTGCTGGTCCGGAAGCTCGACGCCGAGGCGACCGCGCTGCAGCGCCAGGGCGAGCTGGGCCTCTGGGCCAGCCTGCTGGGTCAGGAGGCCGCGCAGGTCGGCTCCGGCCGGGCGCTGCGTACCCAGGACATGGCCTTCCCGACCTACCGGGAGCACGGCGTCCTCTACTGCCGGGGCATCGACCCGATCATGCCGCTCGGCCTGTTCCGCGGGGTCGACCAGGGCGGCTGGGACCCCAACGAGTTCAAGTTCAACATGTACACGATCGTGATCGGGGCGCAGACCCTGCACGCGACCGGGTACGCCATGGGCGTCCACATGGACGGCAAGACCGGCACCGACGACGGCGAGGCGGTGATCGCCTACTTCGGCGACGGCGCCACCAGCCAGGGCGACGTCAACGAGGCGTTCGTCTGGGCCAGCGTCTTCAACGCCCCGCTGGTGTTCTTCTGCCAGAACAACCAGTACGCCATCTCCGAGCCGCTGGAGCGGCAGACCCGCGTCCCGCTGTACCAGCGGGCGGGCGGCTTCGGCTTCCCCGGCGTGCGGGTGGACGGCAACGACGTGCTCGCGTCGTACGCGGTGACCCGGCACGCGCTGGACAACGCCCGGCTCGGCCAGGGCCCCAGCCTGATCGAGGCGTACACCTACCGGATGGGGGCGCACACCACCTCCGACGACCCGACCCGGTACCGGATCGCCAGCGAGGTCGAGGCCTGGCAGGCCAAGGACCCGATCGCCCGGATGAAGGCGTTCCTGACCAAGCAGCAGATCGCCGACGCGGACTTCTTCACCTCGGTCGACGAGCAGGCCCGCGCCGAGTCGGTGCACCTGCGCGAGCGGGTGCTCGCCATGCCGAACCCGGAGCCGGTGACGATGTTCGACCACGTCTACCCCAACGGGTCCCCCGAGCTCGACGAGCAGCGGGCGCAGTTCAGCAAGTACATGGAGTCGTTCGAGGGGAGCGCCCACTGATGGCCACGGAGACGCTCACCCTCGGCAAG
Source organism: Micromonospora sp. GCM10011541 (assembly GCF_042650725.1). Taxonomy (NCBI): domain Bacteria; kingdom Bacillati; phylum Actinomycetota; class Actinomycetes; order Micromonosporales; family Micromonosporaceae; genus Micromonospora; species Micromonospora sp. GCM10011541. The sequence goes on along the minus strand of NZ_JBHSBP010000006.1, from coordinate 30,914 downwards.
GCCCTCAACACCGGTCTGCGCAAGGCCCTGGAGAACGACCCGAAGGTCGTCATCATGGGCGAGGACGTCGGCAAGCTCGGCGGCGTGTTCCGGATCACGGACGGGCTCCAGAAGGACTTCGGCGACCAGCGGGTGATCGACACCCCGCTGGCCGAGTCCGGCATCATCGGCACCGCGGTCGGCCTGGCCATCCGCGGCTTCCGCCCGGTCTGCGAGATCCAGTTCGACGGCTTCGTCTACCCCGCGTACGACCAGATCGTGTCGCAGGTGGCGAAGATGCACTACCGCTCGCAGGGCAAGGTCCGGATCCCGATGGTCATCCGGATTCCCTACGGCGGCGGCATCGGCGCGGTCGAGCACCACTCGGAGTCGCCCGAGGCGTACTTCGCGCACACCGCCGGCCTGAAGGTCGTCACCTGCGCGAACCCGCAGGACGCGTACTCGATGATCCAGCAGGCGATCGCCTCGGACGACCCGATCGTCTTCCTGGAGCCGAAGCGGCGCTACTGGGAGAAGGGTCCGGTCGAGCTGGACGCCCCGCTGTCGGAGGCGTACCCGCTGCACTCGGCCCGGGTCGCCCGCGCCGGCACCGACGCCACCGTGCTGGCGTACGGCCCGATGGTGCGGACCTGCCTGGACGCGGCGACCGCCGCCGCGGAGGACGGCCGCGAGCTGGAGGTCATCGACCTGCGCTCGCTCTCCCCGCTGGACCTGACCGCCGCGTACGAGTCGGTGCGGCGCACCGGCCGCTGCGTGGTCGTTCACGAGGCCCCGGGCAACCTGGGCCTGGGCTCGGAGATCGCGGCCCGGATCACCGAGGAGTGCTTCTACTCCCTGGAGTCCCCGGTGCTGCGCGTCACCGGCTTCGACACCCCCTACCCGGCCAGCCGGGTGGAGGAGGAGTACCTGCCCGACCTCGACCGGGTGCTCGACGCCGTCGACCGCACCTTCGGCTGGTGAGCGGCATGTCACGGATCAAGGAGTTCAACCTCCCCGACCTGGGCGAGGGCCTGACCGAGGGCGAGATCCTGGCCTGGCTGGTCAAGGTGGGCGACACGATCGAGCTGAACCAGCCGATCGTCGAGGTGGAGACGGCCAAGGCGGCGGTCGAGATCCCGGCGAAGTGGGCCGGCCAGGTGCGGTCGATCTTCCACCCGGAGGGCACCACGGTCGAGGTCGGCACGCCGATCATCGCGATCGACACCGACCCGGGCGCCGGCCCGATCGAGGAGTCGACGACCGGCGAGCCGGCCGACGCGCTGCCCACCCCGTCGGCGGCCTCGCTGGCCGCGGTCGAGATCGCGCCCGAGGAGGGCATGGTCGAGCCCGGCCTGATCGGCGGTCCCGCCCCGGGTGGGCGTACCGCCGTGCTGGTCGGCTACGGCCCGCGCACCACGGCGGCGAAGCGCCGGCCGCGCAAGGGCGGTCTCCCCGCCCAGGCGGCGGCCGCCCCGGTCCAGCCCGCCCCGGCTCCGGCGCCGGTCGCACCGGCTCCGGCGGCTCCGGCGGTCAACGGCACCGGCCGGACCGGCGGGCTGGTGCTGGCCAAGCCGCCGGTCCGGAAGCTCGCCAAGGACCTCGGCGTCGACCTGGCCACGCTGACCGGCTCGGGCCCGCTGGGCTCGATCACCCGGGAGGACGTACAGCGGGCGGCGAGCGGGACCCCGGCGGCGGCCGAGCCGCTGATGGTCGCGGCGCCGACCACGGTGGCCGCGAGCTTCGGCGCGGACCGCGAGCAGCGCATCCCGGTCAAGGGGGTACGCAAGCTCACCGCCGAGAACATGTCCCGCTCGGCGTTCACCGCCCCGCATGTGACGGAGTTCCTCACCGTCGACGTGACCCGGGCGATGAAGGCCCTGGACCGGCTCCGCGAGCGGCGGGAGTGGCGCGACGTCCGGGTCTCGCCGCTGCTGCTGGTCGCCAAGGCGGTGCTGTTGGCGGTCAAGCGCCATCCGATGGTCAACTCGACCTGGGCGGGCGACGAGATCGTCGTCAAGGACTACGTCAACCTGGGCATCGCGGCGGCCACCGAGCGCGGCCTGATCGTGCCGAACATCAAGGACGCCGGCCGGCTCTCGCTGCGCGAACTGGCGGACGCGATGACGGCGCTGGTGCAGACGGCCAAGGCCGGGAAGACCTCCCCGGCTGACATGTCGGGCGGCACGCTGACGATCACCAACGTCGGCGTCTTCGGCGTCGACACCGGTACGCCGATCCTGCCGCCGGGCGAGTCGGCGATCCTGGCCTTCGGCGCGGTCCGGGAGATGCCGTGGGTGCACAAGGGCAAGGTGAAGCCGCGCCTGGTCACCACGCTCGGCCTCTCCTTCGATCACCGGATCATCGACGGTGAGCTGGGCTCGAAGTTCCTCCGCGACATCGGGGACTTCCTGGCCGATCCGGAGGCGGCGCTGCTCGCCTGGACCTGACGGTCGACAGACACCAGGCCACGGCCGGTGTGCCACGGGTGAACGCCCGGCACACCGGCCGTTGCCGTTGGGGGAAGAATTCGTCGGCCCTGACCGCCCGCAACCTACGATCCTTAGGTCCGTGGTTCAGCTCACCTAATAATCGATGGAAGTTGACCGCGTCATGCGCTTCAATAGAGACATCAGGGGCTGACAACCGAATAGCCAGGAGGAGAGACCCAGATGAGCATGATCGAGCGAATCCGCAACCGCCGCGACGCCAACCGCCGTGCCCGCGCAATCGAGCACGCGCTGCGTTCCGCCAACTCGCCCGCGGTCCGCGAGGAGCTTCTCGCCATCGCCCAGCGTCACATGAGCTGACGCTCCTCGACTTTCTCACCTCCTCCAGTTCGGAGACCCGCCCGGCGCAGCCGGGCGGGTCTCCGGCGTTTGGGGGTGATTGAGACCGGGATTCCACCTCGCCGCACCGCCCGGTACGGTGGGGCTCGGTCGCCACCCACCCGCCCCCGGCGAGATCGCGCCGATAGAAGCCGATCGACACCGCACGGCAACGGTGAGTGACGGCCGGTGCTCCCCGGACACCTCCGGGCGGCCACCGGATACGGTGCGGGGAGCCCACACGGCCGGTATCCGCCGGCGACGCCGGCAACCATGCCGACGGTCCCCGATCGGCATCGGCGGCCGACATGTGATGGAGGAGGCGCACCCATGACGTCCGAGGCCCCGCACCGCCCCGGCCAGGAGCCGGGCGAGGTGTCGCCGGGCGCCGGCGGACCGGCGCCGTACGGCGACCACCCGGCGCAGCAGGACAACGGGTACCCCAACGCCCCCGATCTCGGCTGGGCACCACCCCCGCCGGCCGGTCGGCCGAACCAGCCGGCCCCCGCCTGGGCCGGACAGGACGAACAGTCGCCCGCCCCCGCCTGGGCGCAGCCGGGCGGCCAGCCACCGAACCCCACCTGGGGCGCCGCCCCGGCCCCGCAGCAGCCCGAACCCGGGTCCTGGGGCGCCCCGGCCCAGCCCGCGTGGGCCACGCCGGAACAGGCCGGCCCCGCCTGGGCCGCCGCTTCCGCACCCGGCGGCAACCCGGGCAACCCACCGGCTGAGCAGTCCCCGCCCGCGTGGGCGACGCCGTCCGAGCAGGCCGGCCCCGGCTGGGCCGCCGGGCCCCGGGGAGACCAGCCGGCCTGGGCGCAGCCCGCCGAGCCGGGCGCCCGAGGCGCGGCGCAGGTGCCCGCCCCCGCCGGCCAGCCGCACGACGACCCGGCCCGTTCCGGCGGCTGGAGCGCGGCTCCCACCACCCCGGACGACCGCTCGGACGGCTGGGCCGTCGGGTCCGGCGCGCCGCAGCAGGACGATCCGGCCCGCTCGGGCGGGTGGGCCACCCCGCCGCAGGACGACCAACCGGCCTGGGGCCAGCAGGGCGAGCAGTCGCCCACCTGGGCCTCCACCGCGCCCACCGCACGCGCCGCCGCGCAGGTTCCCGCCCCCGCCGGGCAGCCGAACGAGGCGTGGTCCACGCCGAACGAGCCGAACCAGTCCGGCGGCTGGACGTCCGGCAACCCGGACCAGCAGGACGATCCCGCGCGCTCGGGCGGCTGGGCCGCCGGCGTACCAGCCCGACAGGACGACGCGGAGCCGGCCCGCGGCTGGTCCACCCCGCAGCAGGACGACGCGGCGCGCTCCGACGGCTGGGAGACCGGTCCCGCCGAGCCCCGCGACGACGACCCCGACCGCTCCGGAGGCTGGGCCGCCGGACGGGCCGCCACCCACGGCGAGCCTCCGCAGCAGCCCGGCTGGGGCGCGCCGGACGACCAGCGTCCGGCCACCGGCTGGAGCGGCGCCGCAGCCGTACCGCAGCAGCGGGACCGGCCCGGGTCGGAGGAGTCGGCGCAGGCCGGCTCCTGGGGCGCGGCCCCGGCGCAGGACGACCGGCCGGAGGCCGGCGGCTGGACGCCGGCCGAACCGTCGCCGGCCCGGGCCAGCGCCTCGGTGCCGTCCCCGGACGGCCCGCCGGCCTGGGTCGCCAACCAGAACGACGCACCGCAGTGGACCCGCGGGGACCGCCCGGCCGTGCCGGACGCCGAGCCGTGGCCGGCCGGCGAGGTGTGGGGCCGGTCCGCCGAGACGGAACCCGCCGCGCCCCAGCCGAACGGCTGGGAATCGGGCCGGGCCAAGGAGCCACCCGCCTACCAGCCGCCGCCGGGCCCGGGCATCTCCGCGGCCAACGCCGTACCGCTGCCGCCGCAGGAGCAGCGGGTGCCGGGCGCCAGCCTGGCCGCGTCGCCGCCGACCGACTACGCGCCGCCGGCGCAGTTCGCCCCGGGGGCCGAGAACGGCGGCCCGCAGGCGTACGGGTCGGAGCAGTCGGGTGCCGTGCCCGGCTGGGGTCCGGCCGAGGCGTCGCACCAGGAGCCGCAGTCGCCGGCCGGGCCGGTGGTGCCCGCGCCGCGTACCTCTCCGGAGGCCGGCGCCGTCTCCGCCAGCGCGTCGGTGCCGATGGCCAGCCGGGTGATGCCCCCGACCGACGAGGCCCTGCGGCCGGCCGGCTCGCCGGCCCCGCAGCCCCGGGTGTACGGCCGCCCGAGCCGGCCGGAGCCGGAGGAGGCCACCGGGCAGGACGACCCGAACGGCTACCCGGACCAGGGCCGGCGTTTCGACGACCAGAACCAGCAGCCCGGTTTCGACGACCACGGCCAGCGGCCCGGCTTCGGCGACCACGGCCCGCAGCCCCGCTACGACGACCCGGGCCAGCAGTCCGGCTTCGACGACCACGGCCGGCCGGCGGGGCCGCACGGCTTCGCCCACACACCGTCCGCGCCGCCGTCGTCGCCCGCGGGTCCGCCGCCGTTCCCGCCCGGCGCGCCGTCCTTCGTGGACCCGGCCGCCAACCACCGCCCGGCCAACGGGGTGCACCCGCACAGCGGCGAACGCCCCGGCGACCCGTACGGCGGTCCCGGCCAGGGCGACCCGTACGGCGGTCCGGGCGGACACCAGGACCCCTTCGGGGCGCAGCCCGGTGGCCCGTTCGGGGGTCCGGGTGGACCGGCCGGTGGCCGTGCCTCCGTCGCGGTGCCGGGCCAGGGACCGGGGGCGATGCACGAGCAGGGACCGGGCGGCTTCCCGCCGGCCTTCCCGCCGCCGCCCCAGCAGGCGCCGCCCGCCTGGCAGCACGGCCTCGGCGGCGAGCCGGAGCAGGGCCGGTTCGACTCGTTCAAGCCGGACGCCGAGCCGAAGACCGAAGCGCCGACGCCGACGCCGAAGGTGCGCAACGGGCGGGTGCTGGCCGTCGTGCTGATCGCGGCGGTGCTGATCCTGGCCGTGCCGCTCGGCCTGCTCACGCTGCTCGGCAAGGTCGGCGGCGGCGACAACAAGCCGGCCGGTTTCGACCCGGCGGTGGGCTCCTGCGTGAAGCAGTCCGGTGGGGGCGCGGTGGCCGCCAACTGCGGTGAGCAGGGCGCCTTCACGGTGGTGTCGAAGGTCGACGCCCAGGACAAGTGCGACGACCCGGCGCAGCCGCACGTGGTGCTGCCGGGCGAGGGGACCAACCGGGTGCTCTGCCTGAAGCCGGCCGGCAAGTAGCGTCCTCGTCGACAGCGGGGCCACGGTGATCCGTGGCCCCGCCGTCGTGTCCGGGGGTGTGATCGAGCCCGCTCGGGGTGCCGGCCGGTTCGGGCCGTCCGGTCCGGCAGACTGAAGGCATGAGCGCACGAGTACGGGCACCCGAGCTGCGCGGTCGGGGCTGGCTGAACAACTTCTGGAAGTCCTAGAAGAAGCTTGCAACTCGCCCACCCGGGGCCTTAGCGTCCTCGGCATGTCTCACCACGAACACCTCGCCGACCTGTACCTACGGCTATCCCTCGACCGCGAGGGAAAGACCGCGATTGAACGCCAGGAGGCCGACTGTCGCGCCTGGTGCGCGCGCAACGGCCTAGACGTCCGCACCGTCCACATCGACCGGGGCCGGTCCGGCTACAAGGCCGTAGACCGCGCCGGATTCGACGCCGCGATATCCGCCCTCACGACCGGCACCGTCGGCACTCTGGTCGTCTGGAAGGTCGACCGCCTGTCCCGGCGGGGCATGGGCCAGGTCGGCCAGGTCCTTGATCAGGTCGAGAAAGTCGCGGGCCGAATCGTCTTCGTTCAGGACGGCCTAGACACCTCCCGGCAACAGGCCCGCCTAGCCCTCGTTTTGCTGTCCGAGGTCGCCCGCAGCGAGTCCGCCAACATCGGGCTACGCGTCGCCTCGGCGAAGGCCCACCTCCGCAGCCTTGGGCGGTGGATCGGCGGACAACCGCCCTACGGCCTAGCGGTCGGCGAGGACGGCCGGCTAGACCACGACCCGCACACCGCGCCGACGGCCCGCGAGATCGCCGAGCGCGCCCTGTCTGGCGAACCGCTGGTACACATCGCCCGCGACCTGAACGCCCGCAAGATCCCCGCGACGCGCGGCGGTGCTTGGGGCGTCGGGTCCCTGTCGGTTCTGCTCAAGTCGCCCGCGTTCGCCGGGCTGCTGCCCGAGACCGTCAAGAAAGACGGGAAGTACACGGGGAAGGTCGTCCCCTGGCGCGACCCCGAGACCGGCAAGACCGTCGATATCGGCCGAGGGATCATCACGCCCGCCGAGCAACTACAGGTCATGCGCATCCTGGAAGCCCGCACCGGCACCGACCCGGTCGGCCGTAACCGGGGCGTGAGGGCTCAGGTGTCCCACCTCCTGACCGGCTTTCTCCGCTGCGGGGGCTGCGGGCGTCGCATGTCCGCCGCCGGACGGTCGTACGTGTGCCAGGGCCGCCGCCTCGGCCACCCGTGCCCTGCGCACGTCACCGCGTTTATCGCCGCCGTAGACCGCGCCGTGGTCGACGCGTTCATAAACCGCCTGGCCGCGACCGAGCCTGGCGACCCGTTGCTAGACGCCGTGGCCGAGCGCTGGATAGCCCGGCATGACCCGGACATAATCCGCGAGCGGGCGACCATCACAGCCGCCTTGGAAGACGCGAACGCCTCCCTGGTCGACCTGGAAGACGCCCGCTACCTTCGCGGCGAGTTCGTCGGCCCCGAGGCGGTCCAGCGCTGGACCCGTTTACACGAGCGGCTGACCGCCCGCGTCGTCGGGCTGCGCCGCAACCTCGCCGACTTCCCGTTGCCCGAGGCGGACATTAGCCCGCTCCTCGACCCGGTCCAGGCCCGCGAAGCATGGGACGCCGCCACGGTCCCCGACCGCCGCGACCTCCTCCGCCTGGCCCTGAACGCCGTAACCATCACGCCCGCGCACGGCCGCCGGGGCGTGCGATTCGACCCCGACGCCCGCCTCCGGTTCACCTGGGCCGACGAGCCCGAGTCCGCGTCCCCGGACGCCTGAGACCTCGCCACCGCAACCAAATAAGGCAGGCCCGGTAGCGACTCCACCGCCGACCGAGGCCCTAACGGAAGAAATGACCTTCCGCTAGGCGCCACCCTATCCACCCGCGCCCGCCGCGCCTGATCGCGGCCTACGCCGGCCCCGCTCGGGGCCTGGCCGCTTACCTGCCGACCCTGGCCGCCCTCCGTGAACGCCGTCCGGGCGTCCTGGGATGCGCGATGATGCCGAGCCAGTGGGCCGAGATGATCGGCGCCAGCCTGGCCCGCCTCGACCTAGGCCCCCGACCACGCGGACCGCGTCCGCGAAGAGCAGACCCTCGGCCTCGCCGAGTCGATCGGCCGGGGCCCGGTCCGCGACGTGACCCACGCCGGACGGGGCGCCGTGGTCTTCGCGTTCGGCCAGGTCTCCCAGGCCCTCGAAGAGGCCGCCGTGCCGTTCGCCGAGACCATCACGGTGGCCGGCCCGGCTGTCGTCGAACCGGTCCCGCATCGAATCCGGACCGCCAGGTAGCCGGCGTGCGGCCCACCGAAGCCCATCGGTACGCCGAACCGCTGGGTGGTGCCGGCGACCGATCCGGCGTGGATGGCCGGGGTGGCCCCATAGGCGTTCGCCTGGCGGGCGACGCCCTGGACGGCGCAGCCCCGTTCGCTGCGTCACGGTTGTCCGAGCCCCCCGGGCCGTCCTCGCCGACGCCGTGGCAGGGTGAGTCTATGGCTACTTCGCCCCGCGTCCGTGCGCCCGAACTGAAGGGCCGCCGGTGGCTGAACACAGGCGGACGAAACTTGACATTGCGGGACCTCCGAGGTCGCTGCGTCATCTTGGATTTCTGGACCTTCTGCTGCATCAACTGTCTGCACGTGCTCGACGAGCTGCGCCCGCTCGAGGAGAAGTACGGCGACGTGCTGGTGGTCGTCGGCGTGCACTCGCCCAAGTTCGAGCACGAGAAGGACCCGGAGGCGCTGGCCGCCGCCGTGGAGCGGTACGGGGTGCACCACCCGGTGCTCGACGACCCCGAGCTGGACATGTGGCAGCAGTACGCGGCGAAGGCCTGGCCGACCCTCTCGGTGGTCGACCCGGAGGGTTACGTGGTGGCCACGATGGCCGGCGAGGGGCACGCCGAGGGGCTGGCCCGGCTGGTCGACGAGCTGATCGCCACCCACGAGGCGAAGGGCACCCTGCACCGGGGCGAGGGCCCGTACGTCCCGCCGGCCGAGCCGGAGACCACGCTGCGCTTCCCGGGCAAGGCGGTGGCGCTCGCCGACGGCAACCTGCTGGTCTCGGACTCGGCCCGGCACTCGCTGGTGGAGCTGGCCCCGGACGGTGAGAAGCTGGTCCGCCGGATCGGCGCCGGCGCCCGCGGCCAGGCGGACGGGCCGGCGGAGACGGCCACCTTCTCGGAGCCGCAGGGGCTCTGCCTGCTCCCGACGCACGTCGCCGAGGTCGCCGGCTACGACGTGGTGGTCGCGGACACCGTCAACCACCTGCTGCGGGGGGTGCGGCTGGACACCGGCGAGGTGGTGACGGTCGCCGGCACCGGCCGGCAGTGGCGGTCGACGGTCGACGACCACGCGCACGACGCCCGCTCGGTCGACCTCTCCTCCCCCTGGGACATGGCCTGGTACGACGACAAGGTCGTCATCGCCATGGCCGGCATCCACCAGCTCTGGTGGTTCGACCCGATCCGGCGGACCGCCGGCATGTACGCGGGCACCACGGTCGAGGCGCTGCGCGACGGCCCGCTGCCGGACGTCTGGATGGCGCAGCCCTCCGGCCTCTCCGCCTCGGCCGACGGCGTCCGGCTCTGGATCGCGGACAGCGAGACCAGCGCCGTCCGGTACATCGAGAACGGCGTGCTGAGCACCGCCGTGGGTCAGGGGCTCTTCGACTTCGGCCACGTCGACGGTCCGGCCGACCAGGCGCTGCTCCAGCATCCGCTGGGGGTGTGCGCGCTGCCGGACGGCTCGGTGCTGATCGCCGACACGTACAACGGCGCGGTCCGCCGCTTCGACCCGGAGACGGACCAGGTCGCCACGGTGGCGGACGGGCTGGCCGAGCCGAGCGACCTGGTGCTCACCGCCGAGGGTGCGGTGCTGGTGGTGGAGTCCGCCGCGCACCGGCTGACCCGGCTGGCCCCGGGCGCGCTCTCGGCGGCGGGCGCCAGCACGGTGGACGGCCCCCGGCACCGGGCCGAGCGGAAGCCGACGGACGTGGCGGCCGGTGAGGTGACGCTCGACGTGATCTTCACGCCGGCGCCGGGCCAGAAGCTGGACGAGACGTACGGTCCGTCGACCCGGCTGGTGGTCTCCGCGTCGCCGCCGGAGCTGCTGATCGAGGGTGCGGGGACGACGACGGACCTGTCCCGCCGGCTGGTGGTCAACGGCGAGGTGGCCGGCGGGGTGCTCCAGGTGACCGCGCAGGCGGCCACCTGCGACGCGGACGTCGAGCACGCCGCCTGTCACCTGACCCGGCAGGACTGGGGCGTGCCGGTGCGGGTGGTCGACGGCGGCGCGGGCCGGGTGCCGCTGGTGCTGCGCGGCCTGGACGCCTGACCGCCGGACGCGTCCTGGGCGGCCGGCCGGGTGCGGGTGTCGGCCGGCCGCTGTGGAGCTGATGTCGTGAACGAATCAGCGCTGGGGCGGCGGTCAGGCGAACGGGGTGAGGGTTGTTCCGGCGTCGATCAGCGCGGCCCGGACCAGCTCGGCGGAGCGGACGGCGCTGGGGCTGTCCCCGTGCAGGCAGATCGACTCGACTGGGCACGGGATCACCCGGCCGTCGACCGCGACCACCGTGCGCTCGGTGGCCATCCGGACGGCCCGGTCGGCCACCTCCTCCGGGTCGGTGACCAGCGCGTTCGCGGCGGTCCGGGGCACCAGTGCGCCGTTGGGCAGATAGTTCCGGTCGGCGAAGCCCTCGGGGACCACCCGCAGCCCGGCGCCGACGGCGAGCTGGGCGAGCACCGTGCCGGGCGAGCAGAGCACGGGCAGCGCGGGGTCGTACCCGCTGACGGCGGCGACCAGGGCGGCCGCCTGGGCCTCGTCGCGGGCCGCGGCGTGGTAGAGCGCGCCGTGCGGCTTGAGGTAGCGGACCCGGGTGTGGAACAGCCGGCAGAACGCCTCCAGCGCGCCGAGCTGGTAGGTGACCTCGTCGCGGAGTTCGGCGAAGTCGTACGCGATGTGCCGGCGGCCGAAGCCGGCGAGGTCCCGGTACCCGACCTGGGCGCCGATGGCGACCCCGCGCTCGGCGGCGGCGGCGCAGACCCGGCGCATGGTGGACGCGTCGCCGCCGTGGAAGCCGCACGCGACGTTGGCGGAGGTGACGAGGTCCAGCAGCGCGTGGTCGTCGCCGAGCCGCCAGATGCCGAATCCCTCGCCGAGGTCAGCGTTGAGGTCCATGGAACCTCACCGTAGTCCCTGGGCGGGCCTGGGCGAGCGGGGTCACGTCGTCCACCACACCCACGACCGGGTATCCGCCGGTGGTGGGATGGTCGGCGAGGAAGATCAGCGGCTGCCCGTCGGCCGGCACCTGCACCGCCCCGAGGACCAGTCCCTCGCTGGGCAGTTCCCCGGTCACCGCGCGGGGCAGGGGCGCGCCGGTCAGTCGCGCGCCGACCCGGTTGCTCACCGGGCTGACCCGGTACGCGGTGCCGAAGAGCAGGTCCAGGGCGGCCGGGGTGAACCAGTCGTGCCGGGGGCCGGGGCGCAGGGTCAGCCGCAGCTCGTCCGGGGCGGGAGGGGTGACGGTGACGTCGACCGGGGCGGGGTGCCCGACCGGCTCGCCGAGGGGCAGCCGGTCGCCGTCGCGTACCGGGGGCGGGCCGAGGCCGGAGAGGGTGTCGGTGGCGCGGCTGCCCAGCACCGGCGGCACCTCGATGCCACCGGAGACGGCCAGCCAGGTGCGCAGTCCGGCCCGGGCCGGGCCGATCCGCAGCACCGCGCCGGCCGGCAACGAGAGGGGTCGACCGACGTCGCCCGGACGGCCCGCGTCGGGTGGTCGACGGCCGGCCGGCTCGGGGTCGATCCGGACCCCGACCTCCGCCCCGGTCAGCGCGACGCAGGCGGCCCGCTCGAACCGCAGGTCGCAGCCGGTCAGCGTGATCTCCAGCCCGGCGGCGCGCTCCGGGTTGCCGACGAGCCGGTTGGCCAGCCGCAGCGCGGCCGGGTCGAGCGCGCCGGAGCGGGGCACGCCGAGGTGGGCGTAGCCGGGCCGGCCCTGGTCCTGGACGGTGGTGAGCGCGCCGGCCCGGAGCACCTCGATCACGCTGAGCACGCCGGTTCGCGACTGCGGGGCTCGCAAGAGCGGCTCACTCCTCGCGCTCACGGGACACCAGGCGTACCGGGGTGCCGGGGGTGAGCCGGGCCGGCGGGTCCGCGTGCACGTCGAACAGGACGAGGTCGGTCCGGCCGACCAGCAGCCAGCCGCCGGGCGAGGCGGTCGGGTAGATCCCGGCGTACGGCCCGGCGAGCGCCACCGAGCCGGCCGGCACCCGGGGGCGTGGCGTGGCCAGCCGGGGGACGGCCAGCTCGGCGGGGAGCCCGGTCAGGTAGGCGAACCCGGGCGCGAAGCCGCAGAAGGCCACCCGGAGCTCGGTGCGCCGGAGCCGGTCGACCACCTCCGGCACGGTCATCCCCCAGTGGCCGGCGACGGCGGGCAGGTCTTCCCCGTCGTACGCGGTGGGGACCTCGACCGGGTCGACGGCGGTCGTGGTGGCGACCGGCCGCGGCGTCCAGCCGGCGATCAGCGTGGCGGCCGCCGCCGGGTCGGGTACGCCGTCGAGCAGCACGGTGGCGGCGGCTGGGACGATCTCGACGGCGTTCAGCTCGCCGGATTCGCGGCGGCGCCACAGCTCGGCCCGCCACGCCTGCACCTGGTCGGCGTCGTCGCAGTCGAGCAGCAGGGCCTGCGTGCCGACGGGTCGGATCCGCATCCCGCCATCCTCGCGGATCGCCCGGACGGCCAGGGTCCACCTGCCGCTCAGGTTGCGTGACGGTCCACACTACTTGCAAGTAACCTACGGTGCCGTAACCTATTGGCGTGACCACCTCCGCACCGCTCCGGCTCAAGCCGGTCGACATCGGGAAGCCCCGGATGCGCGGCTGGCTGCACACCTACGCGTTCTTCGTCGCGCTCGTCTGCGGCATCGTGCTCTGCTCGATCGCGGCCGCCCGGCCCGGTTGGGCGCCCCTGGTCAGCTGCCTGATCTACAGCCTGACCGTCTGCGGGCTCTTCGGCACCAGCGCCCTCTACCACCGGCGGGTCTGGTCCGAGCGCGGCTACCAGATCATGCGCCGGATGGACCACTCGATGATCTTCCTGTTCATCGCCGGCACCTACACGCCGTTCTGCGCCCTGCTGCTGGACACCCGGCACGCCGCCATCATGCTGGGCCTGGTCTGGGGCGGGGCACTGGCCGGGGTGGCGGTGAAACTGATCTGGCCGCACGCCCCGCGGTGGGTCTCCGCCCCGCTCTACCTGGCGCTCGGCTGGGTCGCCGTGACGATGCTGCCGGAGATCCTGCACTCCGGCGGGGTGACCGCCCTGGTGCTGCTGATCGTCGGCGGCGCGATCTACAGCGTCGGCGCGGTCTTCTACGCGCTGCGCCGGCCCAACCCGTGGCCCACGGTCTTCGGGCACCACGAGTTCTTCCACGCCTGCACCCTGGTCGCGGCGATCTGCCACCACATCGCGATCTACTTCGCGCTCTTCTCCTGACCCCGGACGCGATCCGGGGGCCCCGCGCCGTTGCGGGGCCCCCGACGTTCTGCGGTACGGCTCAGGTGGGGTAGCCCGGGCGACGCACCTCGCGGTACTCCTCCCGCACGACCCGGTCGTCCTGCGCCGGCACCACCGGCTCGGCCACCACCCGCTGGCGCACCGGCGCGGCGACCACCGTGCGGCGGCGGGTGTTCCAGAAGTAGAGGGTGGTGATCAGGCCGACGAGGCCGACCAGCATCAGCACCCAGCCGACGACGTTCAGGTCGAGCCATCCCAGGTTGGCGTTGATGGCGAACGCGAAGATCGCGCCCAGCGCGATCAGGAAGATGCTGGCACCGATGCCCATGACGTCGCCTCCTTGGCGTTCAGCTGGCGTTTCCTACCCGCCGCGGCCATGGATGAGGTAGCGGCATCCATCGACTTACCCAGGCGCTCCGATCGCCAATCAGGCAAGCTGTGCACATGACGGACGGCAGGAACCAGGAGCGGACTCTGGTGCTGCTGCGGCACGCCAAGGCCGAGCAGTCCCGGGACGCGCCGGACGGGGAGCGGCCACTGACCGCCCGGGGACACGCCGACGCGGCCGCCGCCGGTGCCTGGCTGGCCCGGCACACGCTGCTCCCCGACGTGGTGGTCTGCTCCGCCACCCGGCGGACCCGCCAGACCTGGCACGGGGTGGCCATGGGCATGACGGGATCCCCGCCGGAGGGTGGACCGGCGGCCTCGACACCGGTGGTGCGTTACGAGGCGGGGGCCTACGAGGCGCAGCCGGACGATCTGCTGGAGCTGGTCCGGGCGGTGGAGCCCGGCGCGGGCACCGTGCTGCTGATCGCCCACAACCCGGGCGTCTCGCTGCTCTCGGCGCTGCTCGACCCGGAGCGGGCGGATCCGGACGGGCTCCGCACCACCGACCTGGTGGTGCACCGCCCGACCACCCGCTGGGCGGAACTCGCCCCGGGCGGCGCGCCCATCACCGCTCGGCACACCGCACGGGGGTGAGGTGCGGGCAGGGGCCCGGCCACGGCTCCCTGCCCGGTCGGATCAGGACGGCGGGGCCGTCGGCGGCGGCGGGTCGGGCGGCGGCGGCATCATCGCGGTCGGGTGGGACAGCCGGTTCTCCTCCACGATGAGCGTGCGGGCCCGCTTGCGCCGGTCCTGCCAGAACCAGAGCGTGGTGAGCAGGACGGCCAGTCCGGCCAGGATGAACACCCAGCCGACCGCGCGCAGGTCGATCCACCAGACGTTGGCCCGGATTGCGAAGGTCATGATCGCGCCGAGCGCGATGAGAAAGATCCCGCTACCAATGCCCATGTGCGCTGCACTCCCCCGTGCGGTGGCCCTTGGGCGTGCCCTGACGTCGTCCGCGACGGTTACCCGCCGCATGGCCGCCCTACCCGGCCCGGCCAGGCCAATCCCGGTCGGCTCGCCGTGCGGCAGGGCGGCGGGTCGGAACGGGACGGACACCGCGACAGGCCGCAAGCCGCCCCCGGACGGCTCGGGCGGGAAGACGGCGACGGCCGGCGAGCAACACGCTCGCCGGCCGCCGGTCGTCAGTGCCGGGTCCCCTCAGGGGATCAGAACGCCTCCTCCGGGAGGTCCATGATCTCCAGGTCGGCGCCCTCGATGATCCGCCGGTCGGCGCCGATGCGGGGCAGCACCTCGCGGGCGAAGAACCGGGCGGCGGCCACCTTGCCGGTGTAGAACGCCTTGTCGGCGGTGGAGACCTCGCCGGCCAGGGCCTTCAGCGCCACGTCCGCCTGCTTCTGCAGCAGCCAGCCGACCACCAGGTCGCCGATCGCCAGCAGGAAACGCCGGCTGCTCAGGCCGACCTTGTAGAGGCTGCGGGTGTCGCCGCCCTGCGCCTCGGCCAGCCAGCCGGTCATCACGCCGAGGATGTTCTGGATCTCGGCGAGCGCCTTGCCGAGCGCCTGCCGCTCCTCCTTGAGCTGGCCGTTGCCGGCCTCGGAGGCGATGAACTCCTGGATCTCGCCGGCCACCGCCATCAGGGCCTTGCCGTTGTCCCGGACGATCTTGCGGAAGATCAGGTCGAGGCTCTGGATCGCCGTGGTGCCCTCGTACAGGGTGTCGATCTTGGCATCCCGGACGTACTGCTCCAGCGGGTAGTCCTGGAGGAAGCCGGAGCCGCCGAAGGTCTGCAGCGACTCGTGCCCGAGCAGCTCATACGCCCGCTCCGAGCCGACGCCCTTGACCAGCGGGAGGAGCAGGTCGTTGACCCGCTTCGCCAGCTTGGTGGCCTTCTCGTCACCGGCCGCCTCGGCGATGGCGACCTTGTCCTGCCAGGAGGCGGTGTAGCAGACCAGCGCGCGCAGGCCCTCGGCGTACGACTTCTGCAGCAGCAGCGAGCGGCGCACGTCCGGGTGGTGGGTGATGGTCACCCGGGGGGCGGCCTTGTCGGCCTGCTGGATCAGGTCGGCGCCCTGCACCCGGTTCTTGGCGTACTCCAGGGCGTTCAGGTAGCCGGTGGAGAGGGTGGCGATCGCCTTGGTGCCGACCATCATCCGGGCGTACTCGATGATCATGAACATCTGCCGGATGCCGTCGTGCTTCTCGCCGAGCAGCCAGCCCTTGGCCGGTACGCCGTGCTCGCCGAAGGTCACCTCGCAGGTGTTGGAGACCTTCAGGCCCATCTTGTGCTCGACGTTGGTGGCGAAGACGCCGTTGCGCTCGCCCAGCTCGCCGGTCTCCTCGTCGAAGTGGAACTTCGGCACGACGAAGAGCGAGAGGCCCTTGGTGCCCGGGCCGCCGACGCCCTCGACGCCGACCGGCCGGGCCAGCACGTAGTGGACGATGTTGTCGCTCAGGTCGTGCTCGCCGGAGGTGATGAAGCGCTTGACGCCCTCGATGTGCCACGAGCCGTCCGGCTGCGGGATCGCCCGGGTCCGACCGGCGCCGACGTCGGAGCCGGCGTCCGGCTCGGTGAGCACCATGGTGGAGCCCCACTGCTTGTCGATGAAGAGCCGGGCCCACTTCTGCTGCTGCTCGGTGCCCTCGACGTGCAGCACGTGCGCGAAGGACGGGCCGGAGGCGTACATCCAGATCGGGGCGTTGGCGCCGAGCACCATCTCGGCGAGCGACCACCAGAGGGCGCGCGGGGCGTTGGTGCCGCCGAGCGCCTCGGGGAGGTCCAGCCGCCAGAACTCGGAGTCCATGAACGACTGGAACGACTTCTTGAACGACTCGGGCAGCGGCGCGGTGTGCGTCGCCGGGTCGAAGACCGGCGGGTTGCGGTCGCTGTCCGTGTAGCTGGCGGCCAGGTCCTCGCGGGCCAGGCGGTCGACCTCGGAGAGGAAGCTGCGGGCGGTGTCGACGTCCAGGTCCGTGTACGGCGCCTGGCCGAACGTCCGGTCCGCCCCGAAGACCTCGAACAGGTTGAACTCGAGGTCCCGAAGGTTGCTCTTGTAGTGGGTCATGCTCGCTGGCCCCGCTTCCGGACAGTGTTACCGATCAGTAACCCCGACTGTATTACTGACCGGTAGGCAACGACAAGCCGATCGAGGAAGTGACAGCGATTACACACTTCCTGTTCAGTTTCCGGCCAACCCCAGCGCGAACGCGGCTCCCGAGAGCAGCAGGAAGCCGTTCGCCAGCAGGAACTGCGCCGAGTGGTCGCGGGCCAGCAGGTGGGTGTGCACGGCGCAGGCGAAGAAGAGCACCAGCCCGGCCGCCGCGGCCACTCCGACCAGCGGGACGCCGAGCAGGCCGAGCAGCAGCCCGACCGCCCCCGCGGTCTTCAGCGTGCCGATCGGGAAGGTCAGCCAGGACTGCGGGACCCCGGCCGCGGCCATGCCGGGCAGGATCGGCCGGAAATGGGCCAGCGCGGCCACCCCGGAGAAGCCGGTGGCGGCGACGGCCAGGACGGTGACGACGACATACGTGATGTGCATGATCCGCTCCGGTTCGGGTCAGTTGGCGATACCGACAGTCCGCCCGACCGACTAGGGCCGGTCGAGCAGGTGGCGCATGGCATGGGCGACGTCGGCCCGGGAGACGGTGAGCCCGCCGCGCACGTTGCGCCCGTAGGCGGTCCGGTAGGCGCCGGTCAGCGGCTTGTCGGTCAGCCGGGGCGGGCGCACGACCGTCCAGTCGAGGCCGCTGTCCCGCAGCACCTCCTCCATCAGCGCCAGGTCGGCGTAGTGCCGACGCAGCACCCGTCGGATCGCCGGGCCGAGCAGGTACCGCATCAGGGGGCCGTCGCCCGGGTCGCGCCGCGGCGGTCGGGGCCGGCCGGGCGACGGCACCACTCCGACCGGCGCCGCGCTGACCACGACGATCCGGCGTACGCCGACGGCGGTCATCGCCTCGACGACGGCGCGGGTGCCCCGGGTGGCGATGCCGGCGTCGGCGGACGAGCGGGGGCCGAGGCCGGACAGGACCGCGTCGGTGCCCGTGAAGGCGGCGCGCAGCGTGGCCGGGTCGGCCGTCGCCAGGTCGGCGGCGACCACCCGGACCGGGACGTCGCCCAGCTTCGCCGGGTCGCGAACCACGGCGGTGACGTCGTCACCGGCGGCCACGGCCTGGTCGACCAGGTGCCGGCCGATGCCGCCGGTCGCACCGACGATCGTGAGCTTCATGGAATTGCCTCCCCACCGTCGACCGCGATCGGCGGTCGAACCTCGTAAGATATGGAAACCGTAACAGTTAATACGAGGATCAAACAATATGGGTTCCGTAGAATCTGAGGGCGCCCGCCGCCGCCGCCGGACGGCAACCCGGATCAAGGAGGCGATGCGCGAGCTGAACAACCAGCTCGCGCTCCTCAACCACCACGTCGGCGTACGCCTGTCGCTGCGCGACGTGGACCTGGACTGCCTCGACCTGATCGCCCGGCACGGACCGCTCAGCCCCGGCGCGCTGGCCCGGCGGGCCGGGCTGCACCCGGCGACCATGACCGGCATCCTCGACCGGCTCCAGCGCGGCGGCTGGATCGTCCGGGAGCGGGACCCGGATGCCCAGGACCGCCGCTCGGTCACCGTCCGGGCGCTGCGCGAGCGCAACGCCGAGCTGTACGGCCTGTACGCCGGCATGAACGCCTCGATGGACGAGCTCTGCGCCGGGTACGACGAGACCCAGCTCGACGTGATCGCCGACTTCCTGCGCCGGGCCGGCGAGGCGGGCCGGCGGGCCACCGACGAGCTGTCGGAGGGCTGAGCCCGGCGGCCGGTGAGTGGGCCGATCGACACCGGTCGTCAGCTCTCGGCCGCGCCGACCTCCCAGCTCGGCACGGCGGCGGTCGGGCCGCTGCGCGGCCCGGTGTACTCCATCAGCACCAGGGCGATGTCGTCGTCCAACCGGCCGTGCACCCACTCGACCAGCGCGGTCTCCAGCGAGGCCAGCCCGTCGGCGACCGTGCCGTGGCCGAGCAGCCGCCAGGCCCGGTCGGCCGTCGGGAAGAACTCGCCGTCCCGGCGGGCCTCGCCGAGGCCGTCGGTGAAGAGCAGCAGTCGGTCACCCGGCTCCAGCCGTTCCACCCGGGGGCGGACGACCGGCATGAACCCGAGCGGGGGCGCGGGCGCGGGCGGTTCGAGCGGGATCACCGCTCCCCGGCGCAGCAGCAGCGGCGACGGGTGTCCACAGTTGACGATGGTGAGGGTGCCGCCCCGCTCCTCGACCAGCGCGGCGGTGACGAAGTCCTCGTCGCCAACGTTGCGGGCCACCGCCCGGTCCAGGTCGGTCACCACGGCCCGCAGGTCGGCCCGCTCGTACGCGACGTGCCGGTACGAGCCGAGCACGATGCTGGCCAGGCGGACCGCGTCGAGGCCCTTCCCCCGGACGTCGCCGATGATCAAGCGGACGCCGTACGGGGTGTCCATCGCCTCGTAGAGGTCACCGCCGATCTCGGCGGTGGCGGTCGAGGAGATGTAGCGTGCGGCCACCGCCAGGGTGCCCACCTGGGGGCCGAGCGGCCGGAGCACCGCCTGCTGGGCCACCGTCGCCAGCTTCGACAGCTCGGCGATCTGCTCGGCCTGCCGCTGGCGTACCGAGGCGACGGCGGCGGCGATCGCGGTGGCCAGCGCGATCCCGGCGACGTTGACCGCGGTGACCAGCGACATGGTCCGCTCGGCGAGGGCGAAGCCGGCGCCGATGAGGGTGGCGAGGACGCCCACTCCGAGCACCACCCGCCAGGAGGCCAGCGCGGCGGCGAGGAAGGGTGCGGCGACCATCAGCGCCACGTAGTGCGCCGGCCGGCCGTCGGCCAGTTCCACGGCGGAGACGAGCGCGAGCAGCGCGAGGGCCGCGCCGAGGCCGGCGCGGGATCCGGGGCTCAGCGGGCCGCGGCCCGACTGGAAGGGTTTCGTACGTACACGGGACAGCATGCCCGATCGACGTGAACGGGTGAATGAACCTGGCCCGTCGTCCGAGGATGTTCTGGCCGGCCGGATCGCCCCGCCGACCCGATCGCCGTCGCTCGCGGTCAGCCCAGCACCTCGTACTTGACGGTCACCTCGCCGAGGTCCACGGAGGCGATCGCCTGGAACGCGGCCCGGGACAGGTCCAGGCAGCGGCCGTCGACGTACGGTCCGCGGTCGTTGATCCGGACGACGACGGACTTGCCGTTGGCCGGGTTGGTCACCCGGACCTTCGTGTCGAAGGGCAGGGTCTTGTGTGCGGCGGTCAGCGCGTCAGGGTTGAAGGTCTCCCCGTTGGCGGTCATCTGGCCCTCGTCGTAGAAGGACGCGCCGCAGGAGCCGCTGTCGACGACCTTGGCGGCCGCGGCGGTCTTCCTCGCCGTGGCGGTCGGCTTCGGGCTGGCGGTGCGGGCCTTGCTCCGGGAGGCGGCCTGGGTCCGGGTGGCCTTCGGGCTGGGGGTGGCCGTGGGCGAGGGGCTGAGGCTCGGTGAGGCGCTGGGCGAAGGGGACGCGGAGCTGGGCGCGAGGCTGCTGGGCAGGGCCTCGGCGACGGCCGGTTCGGGAGCGGCCGAGCCGGCGGTGAGCTGGACCGCGCCGACGGTGCCGCCGACGGCGAGGACCACGCCGACCGCCGCGGTGGCCGCGATGCCGGCGGGCGAGAACTTGCGGGTACGGAAGTGCCTACCAGCCACCGGCCCGGTCCTTTCGTGAGCTGAACAAACCGGCTGGGACCGTAACGAGAGAAGTACTTCCGAAGTCAACGTGATCATGATGGTATGCCCGCATTTACCCTGGTACGTGTAGCCGATCGGCCTGCCCCCATTGACCGATCGGTGGAAAGGTAGCTGGCCACGACTCGCGCGGCATCGCCTGGCGTCGGTGTCCGAGGATGGGACGGTGCTGAGCGAACGCCTGACCGAGCTGTTCCGCTGGGTCGATCCGGGTCCGGGAAGCGACCACCTGGTCAGTGACGTCTCCGGCTGGTGGCGCGACCCGGAGGTGCTGGCCGCCCTCGGTCCGGCCCTGGTGGCGCCCTTCCGACCGGCCCGCCCGACCGTGGTGCTCGCCCCGGCGGTGACCGGGCTGCTGCTCGGACCGCTGGCCGCCACCGCGCTCGGGGTGGGCTTCGTGCCGGCGTACAAGGTGGGCGACGGGCGGCTCCCGGCCGGCGCGGTGAGCTGGGCACAGAGCCCGCCCGACTTCCGGGGCCGACGGGTCACCCTCGGCGTCCGGGACCGCCACCTCGGCCCGGCCGACCGGGTGCTGCTGGTGGACGACTGGGTGGCCACCGGCGCCCAACTCCGCGCCCTGCACGACCTCTGCGCGGCCCGCGGCGCCGAGGTGGTCGGCACCGCCGCGGTGGTCGCCGACTGCCCGCCGGAAGTGGCCGCCGAGCTGAACGTCCGCACCCTGGTCGACGCCGCCCGCCTCCTCGCCTGAGCGGGTCACGCCCGCCCGATCCGACGGTGACCGCGCCGACCGCGGTGCTGCGTACCCTGCCGGCCCTCGACCCGGCGGCGTGGGCGCCGAGCGTCGCCGCGGCCTGGTCGGCCACGGCCGCCGTCACCTCGGTGTACGCCGCACCGGCCGCGGCAGCGCCGCCGGCGGTCGCGCCCGGCGGCCCGGCGGAGGTCTTCGCCCGGGCGGCCCGGCACGGCGACGCGCACGTGGTGAAGCTGGCCGACGCGGTGCTCGACGCGCACGCGGCCACCGGCGACGACCGGGTGCTCGCGGCGGCCGGCTACGCCGGACAGCTCATCTGACGAACTCCTCGACGGCGGTGCAGACCCGGCCCAGCACTCGGCGGAGCGGGCCAGCGGGCCGGACACCATCAGCGAACGGTCGGCGCCGGGGATCACCCGGGACTAGCCTCGGCAGGATGTGGCCCCGCATCGGTGGACTGCGCTCGCTCGCCCTCGGCACGCCCGGTGAGCTGCGCGCCAGGCTGAACACCCTGGTGCTGGCCGGCGTGAAGACCGCGACCGCCGGCCTGATCAGCGAGTACGCGCAGGAGAACGAGGAGCTGGAGCAGGTCGGCGAGCGGCTGGCCCTGGTCGACGACCACGACGAGCTGGTCGCGGTCGTCGAGGTCACCGGCGTCGAGGTGGTCCGCTTCGCCGACGTGCCCTGGGACTTCGCCCGCTCCGAAGGCGAGGGGGACCGGTCCATCGAGGAGTGGCGGGAGGGCCACGGCGCCTACTGGGCGCGGCAGGGCATCCCGGTCACCGACGACACGCAGATCGTCTGCATCCGCTTCCGGCTGGTCTCGGCCGGCGACGGCGGCGTCAGCGCCGGCGACCTGGGCACCTGAGCCCGCCCGTCCTCAGGCGCGGCGCAGCTCCGGCAGGAGCCGGGTGGCGACGTCGACCAGGACCTGCTCGTCGCCCGCGTACCAGCTGCTGACCCGGGGCCAGTGCGTGGCCACGTCGGTGAAGCCGAGCCGGGCGGCCCGGCCCACCTGCTCGGCGAAGAAGTCCGCGCTGGTCAGCGAGAAGACCGGCGCGGCGTCGAGGGACAGGTAGCGGTCGAGGGTGGCCGGGTCGCGACCCACCCGCTCCAGCGTCGCGTCCATCCGGGCGGAGACCTCCGCAACCGTGGACCACCAGCTCTCCAGGTCGTCGCCGCCCGTACCGGTGGTCACCCAGCCCTGGCCGAAGCGGGCCACCAGTCGCATCGAGCGCGGCCCGTTCGCGGCGACCACGAACGGTACCCGGGGCTGCTGCACGCAGCCCGGATTGTTCCGGGCGTCCACGGCGGCGAACCACTCGCCACGCCAGGTCGTCCCGTCCTGGCGCAGGATCAGGTCCAGCAGCTCGGTGAACTCGGCGAACCGGTCCACCCGCTGCCGCGGGGGCAGCGTCTCGCCGCCCAGCACCGCCGAGTCGAAACCGATGCCGCCGGCGCCGAGTCCGAGCAGCACCCGCCCGCCCGAGACGTCGTCGAGCGCGGTGATCTGCCGGGCGAAGGCCGCCGGATGCCGGAAGTTGGGCGAGGCCACCAGCGTGCCGAGCCGGATCCGGGAGGTCACCGTCGCGGCGGCGGTCAGTGTGGTCGTTGAGTCGAACCACGGCCCGTCGACCAGGTCCCGCCAGCCCAGGTGGTCGTACGTCCAGGCGTGGTCGAAGCCCCACTCGTCGGCCTGCCGCCAGCGGCGCTGCGACTCTGACCAGCGCTGGTCCGGGAGGATCACGATGCCAATCCGCATGATCGTCAGCCTACGGCCTCGGCGGAGCGGCCGGCCGGATCAGGCGAGCAGCTTGGCCAGCATCCGGCCCAGGTGCGGTTCGACCGTCGCCGGGGCCGCGTCCGTCACCTCCCGCGGCGTCCACCAGCGGACGCCGCGGAACTCGCCCGGGTCGGGGATCAGCTTCTGGTCCCGGCCGCCGCTGAGCACGAACCAGAGGCTGACGTCGGTGTGCCGGTCCTCCGGCGCGCCGACCGTGTCGGTCACGGTGAGGAAGGCCGGGCGCTCGGCGAAGCGCGGCGCGAAGACGGCCGGCACGCCCAACTCCTCCACCACCTCCCGGCGCACGGTCTCGGCCGGATGCTCGCCCGGCTCGACGTGACCGCCGCTGGGCAGCCACATCCCGGCCTTGCGGTGGTCGACCAGCAGCACGCTGCCGTCCGCCTCGTCGTGCAGCAGGAAGTACGCCACCAGGTGTGGGGAGGGGGTGCGGGGCTTCGCCCGGCGGAAGATGTCGTCGGTTCCGGCCAGCCAGGCCAGGCACTCCGCCCGGTGCCGCGCCTCCACCTCGTCGACGGGCGTCAGCGCCTCGACCAGCCCCCGGATCTCCGCCTCCACCCGCATGCGCCGGATGCTGTCAGCCGGGTACGACAGCCGTCAGCCCGCCGGTCGCGGATTCGCGTCGACCGCGGCCCGGACGAACTCGCGTACCCGGGCGGTGGTGTTGGTCTCCCGCCACACCGGACCGCGCCGGATCGGCGGCGCGTCGTGGACCGGCACGTACGCCACGTCCGGACGCGGGTAGTACCGCCGGGTGTGCTCGCCGACCGGCAGCACGCCCCGGCCCATCGCCACCAGGGAGAGCATCTCCGAGAATGTGTTGCCCACCGGCCCCGTCGGCACCGGCCGCCCCGACGGCGTCCGCTCCGGCGTACGGTCGCGTTTGAACTCGGCCGAGGTCACGGCCGGATACTGCACCACCGGATGGTCGGCGAGCACCTCCAGGGAGACCGACGCCTCGCCGGCGAGCGGGTGCCCGGCGGCCACCGCGAGCGCCCGCCCCTCGGAGAGCAGCGCCGGGCCGTTGGCCATGCCGTCGAAGGGGTACGCGGCGATGAGCACGTCGATCGAGCCGTCGAGCAGGCTCGACCGGGTGGAGGCGAGCTGCGCCTCGTGCACGTGCACCGCGCAGTCCGGGTGCCGTTCGGTGAAGAGGCTGACCGCCCGGAGCAGCACCGGGGCGGTCCACTCGCCGAGGAACGCCACCCGCAGCTCACCGGTGACACCCCGCCCGGCCTCGATCGCCCGCTGTACGGCCTCGTCCATTCCGGCCACCAGGGGGCGCAGGTCGTCGGCGAGCCGCGTGCCGATCGGGGTGAGGCGGACGACCCGGCTGGTGCGCTCGAAGAGCGGCGCGCCGATCCGGCGTTCCAGCTTCTTCACCACGTGGCTGACCCGGCCGGTGGTCACCCGCAGGCGTTCGGCGGTACGCCCGAAGTGCAGCTCCCCGGCCAGGGTCAGGAACGTCTCAACCTCGTACCGCTCCAGCAAGCCGCCCCCCACCGTTGACTCCGGGTAAACGATCGTAGCCCCATCGGGGCTTGGTCCGGATCGGCGTCGGGACGAGTCTGGAGCCGTCCCGAACCGCACCGACAGGAGTCCCATGAACACCGTGACCGACTATTTGACCGGCCTCGACGCCCCGCAGCGGGAGATCGGCGAGAAGCTCCGGCCCGTCATCGACGCCGCCCTCCCGGACGCCACCGGCGCGATGTGGCACGGTCACCCGACGTGGAGTCTCGGCGAGCGGCCGGGGCAGCGACCGGTCTGCCTGCTCAAGGCGTATCCGTCGTACGTCACCTTCGGACTGTGGCGCGGGCGGGAGGTCGCCGACCCCTCCGGTCGGCTCACCCTGGCCGCCCGGCAGATGGCCGCGGTGAAGCTCCGTACCGTCGACGAGGTCGACCCGGCGCTGTTCGCCGACTGGCTGCGCCGGGCGTACGAGCTGGAGACCAGGTAGGCGCCGTGCGGGTGACGGCCTTCGACCACCTGGTGCTCACCGTCGCCGACGTCGAACGCGCCCTCGCCTTCTACTGCGGCACGCTCGGGCTGGAACCGGTCCGGGTCGACCGGTGGCGGGCCGGCGAGGTCCCCTTCCCCTCGGTACGGATCACCCCGGAGACCATCATCGACCTGGTCGGCGGGGAGCGCGGCGAGTCGAACGTCGACCACATCTGCCTGGTGGTCGAGCCGCTGGACTGGCAGCAGGTGATCGACTCCGGCGTGTTCGACGTGCTGATCGGGCCGGTGCCCCGGTTCGGGGCGCGGGGCAGCGCCACCTCGATCTACGTACGCGACCCGGACGGCAACACCGTCGAGCTCCGCTGGTACCCGCAGGACCCGAGCGCATCGGAACGGTCAGGGAAGCCGGCGGGAGTGGGCGGCGAGCAACGAACGCAGCGTCGCTGAACCCGCTGCGTCGAGACCCCGCTTCGGCAGTACGAGCACTGCCCCGCCACGCCGCTGCGATGCAAGCAGGGCGAACGACCGATCCGTCTCGACGTGCAGCGGATACTGAGCCCAACTTGTCGTCGACTGTCCGGTGGCGCTGCTGAAATGCACGCCGCTCTCGGTAACCATGACGTGCATGGGCTGGGACAGCGCGGGATTGCCGCGCATGATCTGCCGGACCTGCAACCGGTAGATCCAAGAACCGTGGGTGAGCGGGCGCAGCAGCAGGTGAACCCAACAGCGACGGGCACCACCACGACCAGCACGACGACGGCACCTATCGCAGCGGTGCCTGCCGCCACATCCCCGGACACCGCAGAGGAAACGAAGACGACAGCGATCACGCCAACCGTCAGGAGAGTGCTCAGCCACCGCAAATACCATGGACGCGAGATGCTGCGGTTCTGGGCGGCAAAGCCGTCAAGCAGGTCGTCCGAAGTGAGGGTGTAGTGCAGCTCCACCGGGTCGGCCGTCACGTTCTCCGAGGGCATGACGCGGAAGTTTACTCACCGCCGTGCACACCTCCAGATCGAGCAAGATGCTTTCGGCAGCTTGGGGCGGATCTTTGAGGAGGGTCGGGGTTCGGGGCGGAGCCGCGGGGTCTTCAAGGTCTTGTCGTCCGCAGCGTGGCCGGCCGGCCCGGCCGATGCCGGCCGGAGGTCGCCAGCAGGCCGAGGCCGGGCCGGCGCGGCCCGCTTGCGGGCCGCCTTGATCAGCACGCCACGGGGCACGCGGCGTGATCGCTGGCCCTGGAAAGTCGAAGGCCCTGGCTGGG
The DNA here is from genome assembly GCF_042650725.1 of Micromonospora sp. GCM10011541. NCBI lineage: Bacteria > Bacillati > Actinomycetota > Actinomycetes > Micromonosporales > Micromonosporaceae > Micromonospora > Micromonospora sp. GCM10011541. The sequence goes on along the minus strand of NZ_JBHSBP010000006.1, from coordinate 4,576 downwards.
ACTTGCGTCCTGGCCAGGGCCTTTTACGTGGAGCGGGTGACGGGAATCGAACCCGCACTGTCAGCTTGGGAATCGCACAAGATCGGCTGCAAGTGGGCCTCTACGCCTGTTCGAAGCGCTCTCGCGTGGCCTGGTTTGGCCCTGGGTGACACCACCTTGTGGCCCGTGGGTGGCCCGGCCGGCGCTCTGATCCGTAAGCCTAGCTAGGTGGTCGTCTCACTCCCGCGTCCAGGGAAGCAGTCCTGCCCTCGGGTACATCGACCACCAGAGGAGGCACGCGAGCGGCCAGTAGGTCACGGCGGCGACGGCGAAATACCACGGACGCCATCCGTCGAGCAATCCGCGGTAGCCGTGGGCATCGGCCCAGTCGTGCACGCCCCAGCTCCACAGCACATAGCCAGCAAGGAAGGCGAGGGACCAGCCAACTCGTGCTGCCTTTCCGGGTCCGCGCCGGCGCCAGCAGTCCAGTGCCTCCCGCGCATTCCACGCCACGCGTACATCATGACTCTGCCTTGCAAAGATCAGGACTGCTGTCGGCCGGCGTCGGCTACTGCCGCTGATCTGCTCGACCTGTCGGCTGTCGCCGCTCGTCACCCATAACTGCCGGCCGGCTTGGCTGTACGGATGGCTGTACGGTCGCGATGGCTCATCGAAAGCAACGGGGAGGCGAGGATGGCCGAACCGGCTCGTGCGGTCGCATTGGCGGCGTTGGCCGACCTGTGGGATCAGGGATGTCCCATCGCCGCACCCGATGATCGCGAGCGCCTCGTCGACGTCGGCCTACGCCGTTGGCGCAGCTTCCATCGGCGGCACCCTCGCATCCGTCCGCGATCACAGGAGGCCAGGATTCGCGACCTGGTGCGTGGGTTAGTCGAGGCAGTCGAGCCCGAACCTCGCCTGGTCGGCCCGCTGGTCAAGGACTATGAGTGCGTCGCGGAGGCGATCGCCGCAGCCGCCGCTTCCTCCACGCGGGAGCCTTGATCCGCCCGAGCCGTCAGTTTGGAAGAGCGCGCTCAACCGACCGTGATGCCCCAAACGCCTGGGGCGGGTGGCCGTCCTGGTTGCGTCTCGTGCCCCCTCATGACCGCTGCGCGCCACGGTTACTGGCCCGTGGATGGCCCGTATGGTGCTTGATCTAGTGTTGCCGCGATGAGCGTTAAGGGCTGGTTGGCAGACACTCGCACCTCGTATGACACAGTCGCTGATAGTTATGCAGATCTCCTGCGCAACTTCCTGGATGAAACGCCCTACGAACGAGCGGCTCTGGCTTTGTTCGCCGGCTTCGTTCAGGCCGCCGGTGGTGGTCCAGTCGTGGACGTGGGCTGTGGATCAGGGCGCATCACCGCCTACTACGGCAGCCGCCATTAGCTGTCTGACCAGGGTGGACGCCGCGGGTGGGGCGGGTGAGGTGGGTGCAGCCGCCCTGATGATCATGTGTGTGTGAAGACAACAAAATCGAGGGCGGCTGCGGCTGCCAGGATAGCGGCTCGGCGGGTGCAACGGTGGCGGGCCGAGCTGTTGGAGCGGCTGCGGTCGTGTTTCGTGCGGACGCAGACCTGGCAGCAGGCGACGAGGTACGTGTCCGCGGTGGCCAGTGACCTGCCGAAACGCAACGGGTGGACGATCGCGGAGCACGTCGGGGACCGTAGCCCGGACCGGACGCAGCGGTTGCTGAACCGGGCGGTGTGGGACGGCGACGAGGCGATGAGCCTGGTGCGCCGGTTCGTGGTCGACGGGCTGGGCACGGCAGCCCGACGGCGGCGGCGGGGGCTGGTGGTGGGGGCGTTGGACGAGACCGGTCAGCAGAAGCGGGGCGCCGCCACGTGTGGGGTGAAGCGGCAGTACATGGGGTGCGCGGGTCGGGTGGACAACGGCATCAACACGGTGCACCTGTCGTACGTGCGGGAGCAGGTCGGGCACGCGTTGATCGGTGCCCGGCAGTGGATTCCCGCCGAGCAGATCGACGACCCGGACACCGCCCAGGCGATGGGCCTACCGGCTGACCTGCGGTTCCGCACCAAGGGGCAGCTGGCAATCGACATCTGCACGGACGCGTACGCCGACGGGGTGCGCTTCGACGTGATCTGCGGCGACGAGGTCTACGGGGGCTGCACCCAGTTGCGGGAGTTCTTCGAACAACAACAGCAGGCGTACGTGCTGCGGGTGGCCTGCACGTTCCTGCTCGATGTGGGCGGCGGCGTGCGGCTGACCTGCCAACAAGCCGTCAAGCAGCTGGTCGGCCCCCGCCAGTGGGAGGTACGCAGCGCCGGCACGGGGTCGAAGGGACAGCGGTGGTACGCGTGGGCGCAGATCGCCACCGCCAGCCCCCGCCACCTGCTGCTGGTCCGTCGGCACCTGGGCACCGGTGAGCTGGCGTTTCACTACTGCTACCTGCCGGAGGGGCAACCCACGACCATGACTCGGCTGATCCGCGCCGCGGGACTGCGGTGGCCGGTCGAGGAGGACTTCGAGTTCGGCAAGGACCAGTTCGGTCTCGACCAGTGCCAAGCCCGCCTGCACACTGCGATCCGCCGGCACACCGTGCTGGTCATGGCAGCCCTGGCCATCTGCGCCGTCGCCGCCGCCCAACTCCGCGCCCGCACCGACACCCAAGCCCCACCACCGGCCATCCCCGACCAGGCCCCACCAGCAGACCCCGGCCTGATCCCCCTGACCGTCCCCGAAACACGACGGCTCCTGGCCAGACTGCAGCATCAACCGACACCGCCCGACCACGCCCACCACTGGAGCACCTGGCGCCGCCGCCACCAAGCCCGCTCACGCTGGTTCCACCAACGCACCCGACTCAGCCGCGCATACGTCCTGGTCAACTAGCCAATGGCGGCTGCCGTACTACCTGCATGAGCTCGGCGTTGACGCCTTCGGAATTGACCTGTCGCCGGGGATGATCGATGTGGCTCAGCGTGATCACCCGGGTCTGAGGTTCGAGGTGGGCTCCATGACCGACCTGGATCTGGCTGAGGGCTCGGTCGCCGGCTTGGTCGCCTGGTATTCGCTGATCCACATTCCCGACGACCAGGTCGGCTCGGTCTTCGCACACTTCCGACGAGTGATGCGTCCCGGTAGCCCGCTACTGCTTAGCTTCCACGTCGGTGACGAAACACGGCTCAAGACTCAGGGCTACGGCGGCCACCCGATGAAGGTGTACGTCCACCGTCGCCAGCCCGCTCAGGTGGCGGCATGGCTGCAAGAAGGCGGGTTCACGGTCGAGGCACAGATGACTCTCACTTCGGCCGAAAGTTCGCTCGGCGGGATCGTCTTTGCGCGCCGCCAGTCTTGAGCGGATCTCCTCGTCGGGCAGTCGCCAGACCGTCCAGCCTCCCCGGACGGGGACAAGGTGGAGCGCCCTACTGGACGAACGACCTTGGCCCCGTCCGGGGAGGCTGGTAGCCCTTGTGGTGCCCGGCGAGGTGAGCCGCGGGCGGCATCTCTGAGGAGGGTCGGGGTTCGGGGCGGAGCCCTGAGGTCTTCTGATCGTGTCGTCCCAAAGCGTGGCCGGCCGGCCCGGCCGATGCCGGCCGGAGGTCGCCAGCAGGCCGGGGCCGGGCCGGCGCGGCCCGCTTGCGGGCCGCCTTGATTCCTAAGAGGGTGATTCGGCAGTGCGCGGGCCTTGTCAGTGACGTGTGGGGTCCCTCACCGTCCCGGACAGGGGCGCGCATCGCGGCAGATCCGTGCACGCCAGCTGGTTACGCGCGAACTCTCATGGCAGCTGGCCCAGGCGCTCGATTTCCAGCGGCTCGGCGTCGTTGAGGTACAAACCCTCACCGGACTCTTCTTCGTCTTCCCCATGTGGATGCCACTCCCCGAAGATCGGAACAACGTTCAGCGCTCCGGTAGGACGGGGAAGCCAGCCCGTATCCTTCGGCGGATCGAAGTGAGCGGACCATGTGACGACGACCTCGGTAGGCGGGATCAAGACCTGGCAGAAGTCACCCTCTTGCAGCTCTGCGGGTGGCGGGTCAAGCCGCCAGAGCTGGTCGAAGTCACGGTGCTGCGGGTCACGGGCGAATGCACGCGTCCCGTCCCAGCAGAACGCCGACTCGGGATCCGGCCGGCGCCACGGCCAGCGCACGTAGACATAGAACCGGTCAGCCCCCACCACCTCGGCACGATGCGGTTGGCAGGAAACCAACAGATGATCGCCCGGACGGAGCTCAACGGCATCCACGACGTGCGGCTCCTCAACTCCCGGTGAATCCGCGAGATCGTATCCCGCACCTGCGGCTCGTTGGGCCCGCGAGCCAGCACACTCACATCAGCATGTCCGGGCACGATCAGCGCAGCCCCTCGTGACGCTGCGTGGCGCGCATCGCGGCATGTGGGTGCGTCTTCGGCGTTAGCGAATGAGCGTGATGTCGGCAACCGACGCTCACGTGCTGATCGCCGATCCGCAGGCCGCGCCGCTGGTTCAGCCCCGATGGTGCGCGATGTTGATCACGTTGCCGTCTGGTGCCCGGACGAAGAACCGGCGCACACCCCATGGCTCTGTAGTCAGTGAGGTGATCTCAGCAAGGTTCGGCGGCCGAGTGGGGATGACACGGGCGTAACGTCCATA
>NZ_JBHSBP010000005.1:0-24935 GCF_042650725.1 Micromonospora sp. GCM10011541 | reverse complement strand
GAAGCCCTCCGAGATATTCACCGAACTCGTCGAGGCAAATGCTTCCACTGGCTGAACCCGCCCAGCTCTCCGATCGCTGTCTAGGGACGAGCCTGCTGGTATTGGTGGACCTCAGCCTCATCAAGCCTGCCGGCGAGGACGTAAACAAGCGCAGCCGGACGCCGTGACATCGCTGCCGGCACGACGTGGCGGCCCGGGACGTGCCGCCAGTGCCGCGAAGACCGCTCCTGCCCGCAACTCGTCTGGGCGCAGGCCGAGCAGCAGGGGCTCCGCGCCCAGGCGCAGGCCGCATCGCCGCCTCTACCCGCCGGCCGTGAGCCGACGCCTCTGCCAGCCCTGTCTACTCCTCGTCGTCCTCCAGCGGCTTTGTCAGCGCCGCCTCCTCGCGGCGTTCCTTCTCGGCGCGGATCTGGGACCGGTCCGGGTCGGGCAGGTCTGGGCCCCGGACGAGCCACGGCTCGGCGTGCCAGTTGGCCGGGACCACATGGCTGGCCCACCCATCCCTGTGGACGCCCGCGACGACGAGCCGGTCCCGGTTCTCGACGGGCACGTCCGAGTGGGCGTCCCGGCCGTCGGCGGAGATCGGGGCCTGTTCCATCACCAGCCACCCCACCACTGGCAGCGAGGTCACCTTTCCGGCGTCGTCCATGTAGAACACTCGCCATCCGGCGGCTAGGGCGGGCCGGAAGTCGATGGCGCGATAGTCGTTGTGGGGCATGTCGCTCTTCAGAGGCGGCCGAAGGGGGCAGATGACTCGGGACAGACTCCCATGCAGGCGGGCCGCCCGGGGGCGATGGTGGGACGGGGCGTTTGCACTCGCGAAGATACATGTCCATAACGCAACCAATCGTCTTCCTCAAACACGGCAAAAACCGGCAAGTTGCGCACGAGCACGGCCGGTAGCCGCGAAGAAGCGGCCCGCCGCCCTCCCCGGATGCAGAGGGGAGGCCCGGGGTAGGGCTGCTCTTTTGGCGACAGCAACCCTGACAGCAACCGCTGCACAAAGCACCGATCGGTGCCCGCCTCGACCACCCACACCACCGGGGTGGACCTCTCTTGCTCATGACTTTGAACGTGCCTCTTAATCCGCAGGTTGGGGGTTCGAGTCCCTGGCGGCGCACCAGCAGGAACACATCAGGCCCGGTCCTCATGGACCGGGCCCGACCCCTCTTCTCGACCCCAACGTCAGGCGTCGGAGAGAAAGCCGAGCCCGTCGATGCGCGCGCGGCTGGCGTTCGGGGAACCGTCACGGTGATGCTTTCCCGAACGCTGTGAACGAGGTGGGTTAGCTAAGCCAATGCTCCGGGTCAGCGCTCCGGGCCGAGGTGGGTGCGCTCGCCGTCGTGGTCGAGGATGCACAGCACCTCGGCTGGTCCGCGGTCCGCGCCGAACGCGTGCGGCACCATCGTGGAGAACTCGGCCGCCTCGCCCGCCTCGACCCGGATGGTCCGCTCGCCGAGCTGCAGCACCACGGTCCCGGAGAGCACGGTGAACCAGTCGCGCCCCGGGTGCACCCGCAGATCCGCCGGGACCGGCCGGGTGATCCGCAGCTTGGCGACCGTCATCCCGGGCGCGGCGTCGCCCTGGGACAGCAGCCACGTGGTGATGCCCCGCTCCGGCTCGTGGTGCGGCCGGATCACCACGTCGTCGTCCCCGCCCGCCTCGACCAGCTGGTCCAGCGTGATGCCCAGCGCGCGGGCGATCGGGGTGAGCTGGTCGAGCGCGATGCGCCGGTGGCCGGTCTCGATTCGGCTCAGCGTGGACGGGCTCAGGTAGCTGCGCGCCGCCAGCTCGTCCAGCGACCAGCCGCGGGCCGTCCGCAATCCGCGGATGCGCTGCCGGACGAGGGCGTCCAGATCTCCGTCTTGCTTCATGCGCAAGACCTTATGCCATCGGCGCAAGACCGGCGTACGGTCGGCGCATGGCACACACGCACCTGGGCGAGATGCTCGAACTCGACGCCGCCGTCCTGCACGAGTATTACGCGGAACTGATCGGCTGGGTCGGCGCACAGCTGCCGGACCGGCCGCACATCGTCGACCTCGGCGCGGGCACCGGCGTCGGCAGCCGATCGCTGGCCCGCCACCTGCCCGCCGCCCGGATCACCGCCGTCGACGTCGACGAGGAGATGCTCGCGCACCTGCGGCACAAGGCGGACGAGGAGGGCCTGGGGGACCGGATCCGGACCGTACGCGCGGATCTGGACCAGCCCTGGCCGCAGCTCGAGCCGGCCGACCTGATCTGGGCATCCGCGTCCCTGCACCACATCGGTGACCCGGACACGGCGCTGGCCCGGGCGTACGAGCTGACCCGCCCCGGCGGCCTGTTCGCCGTGGTCGAACTCGACTCGTTCCCGCGCTTCCTGGACGACCCGGCCGGCGCCGCGCTGGAGGAGCGGTGCCAAGCCCTGCTCGACGCCAAGCGCCTCGAACACGGCCTGCACATGGGCGAGGCGTGGGGCGAGCGGCTGGCCGGCGCGGGCTACGCCGTCGAGGCGGAGCGCCACTTCGACCTCGTCCTGCGGCCGCCGCTGCCCGCCGCGACCGGCCGCTACGCGGAGATCTCGCTGGGCCGCCTCCGCCACGGCCTGGAGGACCGCCTCCCGGCCGAGGACCTGGCCGCCCTGGAGCAGCTGGCCGCCGACCTTCCGCACCGCACCGACTTCACGGTGCGCACGGAGCGTACGGTCTGGCTGGCCCGTCGCCCCACCTAGCTAGGCCGCCTGCGGGGTCGGTCTGATCGTTGCCTGGGGGTCAAGGAGTTCCTGACCCCCGTACGACCCCAATGGCAATGCAAAGCGGCACTGGGAGCAAGACCAGCACGCGGTTCCGCAGCAGGTCACACACGATGGCCGCCGCCGAGCGAGGGTCCTCTTAATCCGAGGGTCGCCAGCGACCCACGAGTAGACGGCCGTTGACAGCAACGATGACAGCAACGGGCCCGGACGAGAACGGCACCCAGCGGCCGCGCACGGACAGTCGTCCGAGGTCGTGGATGCGGACGGACGGACCCACGCGGACGACGCGCCCAGAACTTACAAGCGAGGGGTCTAGGGAACTTCCTGCCGCCGTGGATTGCGGCGAGCCGTGTGTGAGGGGTTATGAGGGCGCGGGCTGCTCGGTAGCGTTGGTGCGACGGCGGCCCGGGTGCCGATGGTGCATCCCGCGCTACGAGGAGGTTCGGGATGGATTCCTTGCCGGAGTTGACTTTCGGGCAGCGATTGAAGGTCTACCGGGAGCGGTCCGGGAAGACTCGTGCGGTGCTCGGTGGGTTGGTGGGCCGCAGCGCCGAGTGGGTCAAGGCGGTGGAGACCGATCGGATCCTGCCGCCGCGCATTCACATGCTGGATCGCATCGCGCGTGCTCTCAAGGTCGACGTGTCTGCCTTGGCCGGGGAGTTGAGCGACCGGTCTGCCGTGGTCAACGGGCCAGAGCATCCGGCGCTGGCGTCGGTCCGGGACGCCGTGAACCGCTTCATGCCCTCCGACGAGGCTTCCGCGGAGTCGTTGACCAGCCTGAGGGAGCGGCTTGCGGTGGCGTGGCGGGCACGCCATCAGGCGTCCGATCACCGTACGGTGCTTGGCGGGTTGTTGCCGGGCCTGCTGCGGGACGTGCAGCGCGCCGCGTTGGCGTACGAGGGTGTCGAGCGTCGGCAGGCACAGGCCCTGTTGGCGGAGACGCTCGGGCTGACGCAGATGTTCCTTGCCTACCAGCCCGCTGCCGAGTTGTTGTGGCGGGTCGCGGATCGGGCGATGGTGGCGGCGCAGGAGTCCGGTGATCCGGAGGCGGTGGCCTGCGCGGGATGGTTCCTGTGTCAGGTGCATCGGGACGCCGGTGACTGGGACACCGCCATGGCGGTGACACTGGACGTCCTGTCGGCTCTGCAGTCGCACACGGCCGACGGGAACACGAACTTGCTGGCGCTGTGGGGTGCGTTGAACTTCGAGGCTGCCTACACCGCCGCTCGCGCTGGTGAGGAAGGCCGGGCCTGGCGATACTGGGATCGCGCGGACCGAGTGGCGCAGCGCCTGCCGCAGGGCTTCTATCAGCCGCAGACATCGTTCTCCCGGGTCATCATGGGCGCTCACGCGGTGACGGTGGCGGTGGAGTTGCAGAAGTCCGGTGAGGCGGTGCGGCAGGCACGCCGTCATGATTCGGCGGCGATCCCGTCGAGGCCGCGCCGGGCACGCCATCTCATCGAGGTCGCGCGGGCGCACTACGGCAAGGACGACAAGGAAGCGGCCGTGACGACCCTCCGGCAGGCGTACGAGTCGGCCCCGGAGACGATCCGCTTCAACGGGTACGCCCGCCAGATCACCTTGGACCTGCTCGACGGCCCGCGTTCCACCCGCGACGACGCCCGCGACCTTGCGGTGAAGGTCGGGCTCCTCTCGTGATCTAGGGGTACGAACCATACCCATTCCGCTCTGCAACCGACCGTAGCTTCTTGCTCACGGGATGCGGCGGGCGGTGCGGGTGTCGCCTGGTCGTCGCGTCCCTCTCAGCTTCGAGGGCAAGGGGCCGCCCTCGTGATCGACGAGGGAGGGTACGTGCGTCGCGTCTCGTATGACGAATACCTCTCGGCCACCGCGCTTACTCTCGCCCGCAGGCATCGGCCGGTGTGGTCGTGGCGGCTCTGGCGGCGCATCTGCCGCTGTGGAGCGGACCTACCCTGCCGTGCCCGGCACCGGATCCCGATCAATCGTGGCCACTGGCCGGGGGAGGGGGAGCAGTGAGCGACGGGCAGGAGCGGGCCATCCTCGCGGTTCACGTCCGCGGGCTCGATGGCATGTGCGCCGGTTGCCGCGAGTGGTGGTCGCGGCTGGCGCCGTACCCGTGCTGGCAGGTGGAATGGGCGACCAGCTGGCAGGCCCGGAAGATTACCGCTCGCTTTCTGGAGGGTGCGCGGTGACCACCCACGGCCCGGTCATGCCGATCTGGAGCTGCGGAGGCTGCGACCTACCCTGGCCCTGCCCGACACGGAAGCGGGAGCTGCGGGCCGAGTATGCCGGCGCTCCGGTGTCGCTGGCCCTCTACCTCGGCTCCTACCTCGTCCAGGCGACCGAGGACATGCCCTGGACACCGGCCGGTGTGCTGCACCGCCGGTTCCTCGGCTGGACCAGGGAAGCCGGTCGGCCCATGCCAGCAGTACAGCAGCGAAGTACAGCAACCGTGCCAGCCGAACCGAGTTGAGAAGAGCGTCAGCAGGCCGTCTGACCTCGCATCAAACCCGATCCGACCCGCTCGCCGAGAGTTCACACCGAAGGGCATCAGGCAACTCTTCTACGTCCCCTCAGCAACGAACGCCGTAACCAGAGCCCACCCGTTTAGCCATGGTTGCCCTTATGGACACTGTCCTGCTTCTTCCTACATCGGGATAATGTCGGCATGACGCCGCGACGTGTCGTGATCGTGTTGACCTGCATAGTTGTGGCGGCGTTAGGCGCACTCTTTGCGATTGTCCGGTGGGAGCAGGCAGGGTCATTGCGTTGTCGTATAGGTGCTGGTCACGGCGGTGATGAGGTCGTGTGGGCGGCGGTTGGCGCGTCGGGTGGCGCGGGCGATGTTGGCCTCGCCGTTGGTGCGGTGGTAGCCGATCGAGGTGTTGCGCAGGGTGGCCAGGACGGCGGGTCCGGTGCCGGTGCGGGCCTGGTGGAGGTCTTCACGGAACGTGACGTCCCGGACGTGGTGGACGTGGTTCTCGATGTGCCATTCGCGGCGGGCCCAGTCCTGCAGGTCGGCGGGTTGGGCCTGCTCGGCGGGTAGAGACACGGTGAAGTAGGTGGTCTCGCGGCTGGTCTTCCCGCCGGTGGTGCGGGTCCGGATGATCCGGATGGCCTGCTGCGCGTGGGGGAACCTGATTCCGCCGGGGGTGTGCACGGTGATGGCTTTGACGGTGCGGGTCTCGCGGCGGCCGTGCCCGGTGTCGCGGCGGCGGTCGCCGAGTGGGACGTCGGGCCAGGGTAGGGCTTTGATCTGGGCGAACAGGGTGGGCTGGTTGCCTTTCGTGGGGATCATCAGGTGGGCGCCGCGGGCGGCGATCTCGTCGGCGTGGGCGGTCTGGGTGTGCAGGGCGTCGGCGATGAACAGCAGGCCGGTCAGGGTGCCCAACACGGTCTCGACCGCGTCGAGTAGCGGCGCGAACGCGGGGATCTCATTGCTCTTCGCGCTCACGGTGACCTGGGCCAGGACGATGCCGGTGCTGGTGTCCAGCGCGGAGAGCAGGTGGACCTGGCCGCCGTCGCTGCGGCGGGCGCCTCGAAGAGTTTTCCCGTCCACGGCGATCACCGTCCGATACCGGCGTGGCCGGGGCGTGGTCACCGGCTGGGCGCGGGCGGTCAGCCAACCGGCCAGGACGGTGGACAGCAGCCCGTCGTCCAGGCGAGTCAGCAGCCGCCACACCGTCGTGCCCACCGGCACCCCATGATCGAACCCGAGCCGGTCGCGGGCCTGCTCGTCAAGATCGTGCAGCCAGTCGGTGATCGCGGCGAACGACGATGCCCCCGCCAGGACCGCGCAGACCGCGACCGTGAGCAGACCCGACAGCGGATACCGCACCCCACGCGGGTCGCGGGGATCCGGGACCGCCGACAGGGCCTGCATCAACCCCGCGCACTCGCTCTCGGTGACCGCAGGTGGTGATGTGTCAGGGGTGCCGCCGGCGACGGCGGTCAGTGCGGGGATCGGGCATGATGACATCGGCGGGTGAGGTCCTCGGGGTGTCGTGAAGCGTAGAGAACTCCATGATCACCGACGCGATCTCACCCGCTCTTCCGGCCTCCACACAGGCCAGTCACTACGCACATCACCAGCTCAGGGCGCCCGCCGATCGACTACGCAATCGCCCTGTGGGAGCAGGCCGATCGGATTTCCACGGTGGCCTCAGCGCTGGCGGCGGTGGCCTCGGTAGGGGTGGCGGTGTGGGCGGCGTTGCCTAGGAATGGTGATCAAGGGACGCGGGCGAGCAGGACCGGAAGCGCCACCGCGCGCGGACCAGGTAGCCGGGCGAACACCGGCGTGACGGGTCCGGTGATGCCGGGGCCGGCGGTGGCCGATCGTACCGGCGCCGCCGAGGCGACCGATGGCGGCAGCGCAAATACTGGTGTCGACCGACAACGGCCATGAGCCGACGCAGGAGCGAACTGGAAAGGTCGCGGTGAACTGGACACCCCCGGTCGCTGGCCTGGCTCGCGGCACCGGTGCTGCGACTGCCAACGACCGCAGCGTGGCCAACAGCGGCGTGATGATCAATTCCCCGGGCACGGTCGGCGTCGCGCCGGTGGCGCGGTCGGTCTACCGCCATCAGACGGTGTCGCGCATCGCCCCTCGCGAATTGGTAGGCCGCTCGCGGGAGTTGACCGAGCTGGCCCAGTTTTGCACTGCGCCGGGTGGCGGCGGATACGTGTGGTGGCGGGCCGGGCCGTGGGCGGGCAAGTCGGCGTTGATGTCGTGGTTCGTGCTGCACCCCCCGGCGCGTGTGCGCCTAGTGTCGTTCTTCATCACATCCCGCTGGGCTGGTCAAAGTGACCGGGTGGCCTTCACCGACGCGGTGATGGAGCAACTGGCGGAGCTGCTCGGCGAGCCGATGCCGGCTTACGTGACCGATTCCACCCGCGACCGGTGTTTCTGGGATCTGCTCGACCGGGCCGCTCACGCCTTGTCCGAGCGAGGTGAGCGGCTGGTCCTGCTCGTGGACGGGTTAGACGAGGATACGGGCGTCCCGGCCGGACAGGCGCCGCACAGCATCGCGGCACTGCTGCCGGTTGAACCGCCCGCCGGGATGCGCGTCATTGTCGCTGGCAGGTCAAACCCGCCGATCCCCGGCGATGTCCCGGAGCGGCATCCACTGCGGGACACCGCGGTCGCGCGTCCGTTGGGCGCATCGCCCGTGGCCGCCTCCGCCAGGCACGCCATGGAGCAGGAACTGAAAAGGTTGCTGTGGGGCAGCCGGGCCGAGCGGGACCTCCTCGGCGTGGTTACCGCCGCCGGTGGCGGTCTTAGCGCCCGCGACCTTGCCGGGTTGACCGACGGGTGGGAGCCCGAGATTGCAGAACATCTCACTACCGTGGCCGGCCGGTCGTTCACCCGTCGCCCCAGCCGTTGGCAGCCGGAAACCGGACCTGAGGTGTACGTGCTGGGCCACGAGGAACTGCAGCAGATGGCCACAGATCGCCTCGGCCCAGCCAGGCTGGAAGCCTACCGGCAGCGGCTGCACGCATGGGCCGACGGCTATCGCGTTAGCGCCTGGCCGGCCGACACCCCCGAATACCTTCTGCGCGGCTACTACAGGCTGCTGCACGCCGCCGATGACCTACCCCGAATGATCGCCTGCGCCACCGACTCGGACCGCCACGACCGGATGCTCGACATCACCGGGGGCGACGCCGCCGCGTACGCCGAGATCATCACCGCACAGGGCGCCATCCTGGCCCGGGCGGAGCCCGACCTGCTGGCCATGGCCAGGTTGGCAATCCACCTCGGCGAGTTGACCGCGCGCAACGTCGGCATACCGGCCGAGCTGCCGGTGGTGTGGGCGCTGCTGGGTCAGCAACAGCGCGCAGAGGCTATGGCGCGGTCGGTCCACCCGCTGTCACGGACACCCGCTCTAGCGGCAATGCCGCGTAGTTAGGGCGGTGGGGGTGCTGTCAAGCGGCGTGTCGTCGAACAAGGACGGCGGGGTCTCGGTATAGAGGTTTGTCACTCGAAGACAGCCTCTGGACCGGGAGCCCCGCCGTTGGAACAGTCTGCCATTACTCGCACGATCGCGGTGGCGTCGGGCCGGTTCGCGCCGGGGCATCTAGGTGAGTTGACGCAGCAGGTGCCGTTCGAGATGGTCGATGCCGTCCTGGTTGATACCGGGGCGGTGCAGGCCCGGGTGCGGGATCTGCCGTCGCGGGTGGTGGTGTATCTGCTGCTCGCGGCGGCTCTGTTCACCGACCTGGGTTACCGGCAGGTGTGGTGCCGGCTGGTCGCCGGTTTGGACGCGCTGGCGGTGGCGGCGCCGACCTCGTCGGCGTTGGCGCAGGCCCGCCGCCGGGTTGGGGACAAGCCCCTCGCGGCGTTGTTCCGGCTGCTGGCAGGTCCACCGGCCGGGGCCACCCGGTGGCGGGGTCTGCTGGTGTGCGCGATCGACGGCACCAGCATGTTCCTGCCCGACAGTGCGCTGAACCTGGCCGTTTATCCGCGCCAGGCCGGCACCCATGGCGGCTCTGGCTATCCCATGCTGCGACTGGTCGCCGTCGTCACCTGCGGCACCCGCACCCTCATCGACGCGGTGTTCACCCCGATCAGCGTCGGTGAACTGGGGTGTGCCACTCGTCTGCTGGGCTGTCTGCAACCCGGCATGCTCCTGCTGGCCGACCGTGGCTTCGCCGCCCGCCAGACGATCGACCAGTTCGCCGCCACCGGCGCTGACCTGCTCATCCGCGACAAGGACGACCGGCGGCTACCGATGATCCGCCGCTGCTCAGACGGATCCTGGCTGTCAACGATCGGCGCGATGACCGTCCGGGTCATCGACGCCGAGATCATCGTGACCCTCGACGGACAGCGTCACGTCGGCCGTTACCGATTGCTCACCACGTTGACCGACCACCGGGCGTTCCCCGCATCCGACCTGGTCACCCTCTACCACCAGCGGTGGGAGATCGAGACCTGCTACCTCGAACTGAAATCCACCACCCTGGGCGGGCGGGTACTGCGCGCCCGCACCCCGGCCGGGATCAGCCAGGAGGTCTACGCCCTGCTGACCGCCTACCAGGCGCTGCGCCTGGCGATGACCGACGCCACCGCCAGCCAACCCACAACCAGCCCGGACCGAGCCAGCTTCACCATCGCCCTGCACGCCGCCCGCGACCAGATCATCCACGCCGCCGGCGTCATCGCCGACACCACCATCGACCTCGTCGGCGCCATCGGCCGCGCCGTCCTGGCCGACCCGCTACCGCCACGCCGAACCCGCGTCAGCCCACGCGTGGTCAAACGAGCGATCTCCAAACACCGCGCCAAAGGCACCATCGACCGCACCAACTACCAGGCCACCTTCAAAGTCAACATCATCACCACAGCAGGATTGACAACTGACCCACCGCCCTAACTACGCGGCATTGGCTCTAGCGGCCCTAGCTGAGGTGGTGGCCGGAGACGATCCGGCCCGAGCGCCGGCCCTGGCCGAGGACGCTGCGACCTTCGTCCATACAGAGACCTGGCCACCGCCAGGCACCTTGGCCGCCGTGGCCAGGGCCATGGCCAGGGCGGGCGACGCGGACCGGGCCGAAGGCCTGGCCCGATCAGGCACGGACCCGAATGAACAGGCGGGAGCCTTGGCCACCGTGGCACAGGCGCTGGCCGCTGCCGGTGATCTCGACCGCGCCGAAGCGCTGGCCGACTCGATCCGCGATCCCCGGACACGGGTACACGCCCTTGCGGACGTCGTGACGGCACTGGCTGAACACCACTGCGACCGTGCATGGGCACTCGCCGGACGGGCAGAAGAGGCGGCCCACGCAATCACCGACGCGGATGAACGTGCGCACGCACTGGCCGACGTGGCGCAGGCGATTGCATGTGCAGGTGACCCGGACCGGGCGGAGGACATCGCCCGCCACATCACGAGACCGTACGTCCAGACGCGGGTGCTCGCAAGGCAGGTTAGGGCGATCGCCGAGACGGGCGACTTCGCCCGCGCTCGCGCCATGATCCGGGTTCAGCACGGCGCTGAGCAGCGGGCGCGCGCACTGACTACGCTCGTCGAAGTCGCGGCTGCGGCCGGCGATGTCCCGAGGATGCTCGCCCTCGCCCGGGAGGCCGAGGCCGAGGCCGGATCGGTCTCCCGACGTCGCGAGGTCCTCGAGTTAGCGGATCTTGTCGCGGCCGTCGCCGACGCCGGTGACCGCGACTGGGCTGTCTTACTGACGGACCGGGCCGCGACCGTGGCCGGCTCGTTGACGGCTGACGACTCGGTCGGTCCGGTCACCGACGAGGACGTCCAGGCGTTCGCGTTGACCGAACTGGCCGAGACGGTGGCCCGGGCTGGGGATCCCGATCGCGCCGAAGCGCTCGCGGTCTCGATCCCCGGCCCGTCCCACCAGACCTCAGCACTGGCGCGGCTGGCGTGCGTCGCGGCCCGAGTCGGCGATTCGGATCGGGCCCGGACCCTGGCCTTACGGGTGGAGACGGCGGTGCGCGCCAGCACAGATTCGCGGCGCCGGACGAACGAGTTGAGCGCCCTGGCGAAGGCCGTGGCCGCGACGGGCGACTCCAACCGGGCCGAGAGCATCGCCAGCTTGATCTCCGCTCCCAGGGACCGGTCGAGCGCACTGACGGGGGTGGTACACGCGCTGGCGCGCACCGGGCAGTCTGGCCCGGCCCGCGCGGTGGCTGGCCGGCTTGCGGACTTAGCCGCAACGATGACAGACGACAGGCAGCAGCCGTGGGCGCTCATCGACGCCGTACGGGCTATGGCCTACGCGGGCGACCTGGACAGGGCCGAGGATCTGGCCGTTTCTCTGCCTACCGGCTACAACCGGACCGAGGCGCAGGTCGTCCTGATGCAGGTGGCCGCCGACGCGGGTGACATGGTCCGAGCGGCGAGGCTGGCGGAGCAGATCACCGATCGGTACCGGCAGCCGAAGGTCCTCCGAGCGCTAGTCACTGCGGCGTCCCAGGCCGGTGACCGGGAGCAAATGGCGGACATTGCCGATCAGGTGGCGGCGCTGGTCAAGCTGGCGAAACCACATGACGGGGGCATCGACACAAACGAGATCCGGTTCCTGGTCTCAGCGGTGGCGCGCGCGGGCGAACCGGAACGCGCCGCCGCCATCGCCCGGTCAATGGGGGACCGGTTCAATCGCAACGCGACATTGGCGGAGCTGACCAGTGTGGCTGCGGACGAGGGTCACACCGTGCGCGCGGAGGCCCTGGCGGGCCAGGTCACTGACGCCCAGTTCCGGGTGGAGGCGCTGGCCCACCTCGCGTTGGCAGTCGCGGTGGCCGGCGACCATGACCGTGTCCGGCCACTGGTCGACCAGGCCGAAGCCGAACTCGGCGCAATCGGGCGCCCAACGATGACGCCACCGCTACCAGAGTTGGCGACGGCCCTGGCCCGCACTGGTGACTGGGGCCGAGCCGAGGCACTCGCCCAGTCGATCACCGCACCACAACTGCGGGCGCAAGCGCTGTTCGCTCTTGCACGTGAATCCGACGACCCCGCGGCCGCCCGGCGGTACGTTGCATGGGCGTTCCGCAGTCCCGACTGGACGCACTCTCTGGATGCACTGGTAGGCATCCACCCTGACGCCGTCGCCCCACTCGCCGACGAGTACCTTCGCAGCACCGCACAGATGGACTGACCGGGCCTCCGGCGCCGTGGCATGGCGGCTGATCGCACCGGGCCGCAGAGCCGCCGAGGTGCCCTGGGGGGCGTTGGCTTCGGTCGGTCATCCGGGACCCGCCAGCGCTTCGCTTCGGCACGGGCCGCAGTTGTGCGCTGGGGATCCCCGGTGGCGGGGGCAGTGCCGGTCGCCGGAGCGCCTCGGGCGCCGGCGCGCGCGTGGTTCTTTGATGGTTAAGGACGGTTTGTAGGAAGCGTGCTTCCGGCCGTCTGGTAGCACTCTTCCTGTCGTTGGGAAGTCTGCTTCCGGCCGTTGCCCCTGCGCGGGGAAGCCAGCTTCCGCCTTCTCGGATGACGACCGGAAGCCTGCTTCCGGCTGTTCGCGGGACCCCCGGAAGGCTGGTGCCGGCCGTTCCCCCTCAACCGCAATCTCGGGTGCAGGCGGCACGGTGCGGCGCCGCTCGATTGCCAGATCCCAGACGACCGGGCGCCGGTCGGCCGGGACGAAGGCGGGGTGCCGCTGGTCGCCACGGCGGATCAAGCCGCGGCGTTGCAGTTCGGCCAGATCGTTGCGGACCGACCGCACCGACTTGCGGGCGTAATGGGCGAGGCGTTCCTGGGACGGGTGGGCACCCCGTCCGTCGCTGTGGGCGTGGTTAGCCAGGCCGAGGAGGACGGCCAGGCACGATGGCGGCACGTCGGGGGCGTCGTGGAGCGCCCACACGATCGCTTCCAAGCTCATGCGTTTCTCCTTGCATGCGGCAGGGATGAATGGGCGAGGCAGGGGTTGACTGCCCGCGACGGTCGAGGCGATCAGTGAGGGCGTGTGCGGTTGGTGCGTACGGCGAGGTCGCCGCGGTGGATGGCGGCGGCGAGGGTCTGCTCGGCGCGTCGGCGACGCATCCGGATCGCCGGCGCGGACACCTCAAGCTCGGCGGCGAGGTGATCGACGAGGGCTCCGCCGAGGCGGGTCGCGCCGATTAGTTCGGCCTGCTCGGCGGTGATGACGCCGGCGGTGACGGCGCGCGCCAGGACCAGGTCGGGGTGCCCGTACGGGAAGCGTGGTGTGCGGGAGCCGACCGGCAGATCGTGGGGGAGTTCCAGCGTGGTGTCCGTGCGGCGTGCGGCATGGCCTGCACGCCACGCGGCCCAGCACAGGCGCAGCCACACGCGCGGTCCGCTGAGGTCGTCGCCGCGCAGGGCCTGCAGGAACCCGGCGACGACCTCGGAGCCGATGTCGTCGGCCTGCATGGCGAAGCCGTGCGCCAGCCGGGAGGCGATGCGGGTCAGGCCGGGCACGGCCACTCCGACAGCGCCGACCACCCATGCCGGTCCGTCGGCGCGGGCGTGGGCGGACAGGATCCGCCACACCGCGTCCGACACACCGGTGTCGACTCCGCCGACCAGCAGGTCGCGGACGGTGTCGAGGCTCAGGCGACGCCGGGGCAGCCCCGGCACGTCACGGCCGTCGAGCTGCAAGGGGTCCGGACCACGGACCAGCAGGGCGAAAGCCCGGTCAGCGGCGGCGATGGCGGAGATGGGCATGTGCGCTCCTCGGGTCGGCCGGTTCGAGGCGTCCATTGCAGTGCCGCCTGCTGACAGGACAGATCGTTGTCAGATGCGGTCAGGCAGTGACGTGTTCCGCCGCCGGGGCTGTCAGGCCGTGTCAGGGGACCCCGGGTTCGGCGGACCTGACCTGCGGCGTCTGCCCGTTGGTCAGTACGTCACCGGTCCAGGGGCACACGCCCATGACCGACCGCCGCCCGTCACCCTGTCCGACCGATCACCTGGTGCCAGTGCAACCGCCCGTGCCGATCACCGTGTGGAACCTGACGACCGACACCGAGCTGGTGTCGGCTCCGCTGGCCCAGCGCCTGATCGCCAACTTCACCCATCAACGCGACCTGATCCTCGACGGCACCAACAGCGCCCACCTTCAGCGAGCCGCGCATTTGGCGGGCCGCCGGATCCGGCGCCGTCTCGCGAGCCACGAGCGGGCCGCGCTGATCGTCATGCAGTGGCCGCGGCCCTCCGCGGCCGGATGGCTACGCACGCACAACGATCGGTTGCGTCGCGCGGGTTGTCTTGTCGTCGCCCTCACCGGCGACGACGCCATCCTGCATCCGCGCGTCATCAGCGCCGCCCGGTCGACGGGACTGACCTACGTGCAGCACCTCGTCGCTGTCGAAGCCCCCGCCACCGACCGGATGAGGGTGCACGCCGACGTCCTGGTCTTCCACCGAAGGGCCGACGGGTGAACCGCGGTCTGGATTGCCCGCCCGCTCCTGCCGCCGCGGCCGATGGTGTTCGGCCCTCCCGCCCCCGTCTCGCGACGAGCTGCCCCACCTCGCCGCGCAGGCCAATACCGTCAGCCGCGCGGCCCGCTCTGTATGTCGGCGTGGAGCGGGCCTGTCAGGTCTGAAGGCACCGCAGGGAACGGCCTCCTGGTAGGCCCTGCCAGGTGCCGGTCGTAGCGTTCACGGCACATCTCATCCTTTCCCGACGCCCGCCGGCGCCCAACCGCTTCTCAGGCCCACCCAGGTCGGCCCGTGACAGCAGACCGCCGCCCCAGCGTCCGCATTCCCAGGCGCAGCCCCCGGCTCGTGACGTCGCCGCCGTGAACGTCCGACGAGCCAGCCCCGCACTGGTGGTCATCACCACTGCCCGCCGTCATCGCTGACGACATTCACACCAACTGCACGCCGTGCGGGCGGATCCGCCTGCCCTCGGCGCTGCCCACGCCCCCCTCCAACTGCCCGCCGCAATCCAGCGACGGATGCGACCCCAACAGCAAAAGGAGTCCCCACGTGGCCCACCAGATCGAGCAGTTCGACGACGGCACCGCCGCCTTCTTCACCGCCCGCCAGGACGCCTGGCATCGGCTCGGCACCACCACCACAAGCTGCCTCACCGCCGCCGACGTCATGACCGTCGCCTACCTCGGCGGCTGGGACGTTCGCAAAGAACCGCTGCGCACCGTCGACTCCGACATCCCCGTACCCGGCCGCTTCGCCACCACCCGCCGGCACCCCAAGACGGGCCAGCGGGAAGTCCTCGGCACCGTCGGCAACACCTACCAGGTCGTGCAGAACGAACAAGGCTGCGACCTGCTCAACATGATCGTCGACGCCACCGGCGCCCACTTCGAAACCGCCGGTAGCCTCCGCGGCGGCCGTGAAGTCTTCGTCACCATGAAGCTGCCCGAGACTCTGCGCATCGCCGGCATCGACCAGATGGACCTCTACCTCGCCCTGTGCACCTCCCACGACGCGTCCCGGCTCGGGCGCATCCTCGTCACCCCGGTGCGCGTCGTCTGCGCGAACACCCAGCGCGCCGCGTTCGCCAACAACACCGGCGACTACACGTTCCGCCACAGCGGAGACGTCGTCGGCAAACTCGCCGCCGTCCGCGACGCCCTGCGCCTCGTCCCGGCCTACCTCGACCAATTCCAGGCCGCCGCCGAGAACATGATCGAAAGGCAGCTGGACTGGGAGCAGTTGCAGCGCATCGCCGAACAGCTGTGGCCACTCAAAGATGACGACCGCGAATCGGCCTACCTGAAAAAGATGGCCCGCGAGCGGAGCCTGCGGCACCTGTTCGACGACGCCGACACGCAAGCAACCATCCGCGGCACCGCCTGGGCCGGCTACCAGGCCGTCACCGAGTGGCTTGACCACGAGCAACCTGCCCAGAGCGCCCACCACCGCGCCCACAAGGTCCTCTCCGACGGCACCGCCGCGGCGATCAAACAGCGCGCCTTCGCGCTCCTGTCCGCCTGAACAGTCACCCATCGAGGGGCGAGCCGGTTTCCGGCTCGCCCCTTCCTGCTACCGGAAGGAACCACCGTGACCGAACACCACCCGGACCTGCCCGCGGAGATCGCTTCCGCGCCACCTCCCGTGCTCACCCTCGACGGCCACACCGCCGTCATCGCCGACGTCCGCTTCATCTGGCGCGACCACTGCAGCTACTGCCGGCAACAGTTCTCCATGGCCACCGACGGCGGCCGGATCACCGCCGGCATCGCCGTCGACGCGCGGCGAGGTCCGCACTGGTACCAGCGGTGGCAGCCCGCCGGGCACCCTGAGCCGCCGCCGCACTGCCCCAACCTCCGCTGCCGCCGCCCCGCCCCGTTCGCCGCGAACCCGCGCAGCCACATCGCCCGACACGTCGATACGGAAACCATGACCTACCGGTACGGCGACCCGTCGCCCGTCTACAGCAGCCAGCAACTGCTTCGCCAGGTGTGGGACGTCATCCGCGCCACCTATCCGGAACTTGCCGCCCAAGCCGACATCGCCGACCGGCGCCGCCCCGGCATCCGCTGACCGCGCCGTCACCGCACCCCGCGACCTGCACCGGCCCGCCCTCGTGGCGGGCCGCTTCTCGTATCCCCCGGGCCCGGGACGCCAGCCCCACAGCACGCGCCCCGGGCTCTTCCACAGGAAGGAACACAGTGTCCACCATCGCCATAGCCGGCCTTAGCGCCACCCTCGGCTTCCTACTCGGAGCAGCGACCACACGGCCCGCGCTGCGCCGACTGCGCCGCCAGCTCGCCGCCGCCGTCCACCAGGCCCACCACGACCCGCTCACCGGATTGCCCAACCGCACCTGCGCCACGGAACTGTTCACCCGGTTCGCCGAGGCCGGGCGCAGCCTGACGGTGACGCTGATCGACCTCAACGACTTCAAAGCCGTCAACGACACCTACGGTCACGACGCCGGTGACGCCCTGCTCGTCGCTGTCGCCGACCGCCTGTCCCGCACCGCGGCGCACCACGGCGGCGTCGCCGCCCGCCTCGCCGGCGACGAATTCCTGCTGCTCCTGCCCACCGACGACCACGACCACCTCCATCCGCCCGCCGCCGCGCTCGTCGCCCTCACACCCCCGGTCACCGTCACCGGCGCCGACGGCACCCGCGCAACCCTCACCCCGCACGCCAGCGCCGGCGTCACCTACTTCAACGGCCTCGACGGCACCCTCGCCGGCCATCTGCGTCAGGCCGACATCGCCCTCTACCACGCCAAGCAGCGCCGCGACCACATCGCCAACTACCACCTCGGAATGCACATGCCCCCGCCAGTGCAACGCCGCCGACGGCTCCGCGATCACCCGGCCCACCGGACGGTGACCCGACGGCAGGTGCAGTCGTGAACCCCACCGCCTGCCGGGTCTGCCGCCAACTACTCAACCGGTACACCGACCTGGCCACCGGGGAGTGGACATGGCGCCACTCCGCCGCCGCCGGTCGGCCCGACCACGACCCGCAGCCCGTCCCCGCCGACACCGTCGCCACCGAGTACCGCTGCGACTTCTGCTCAGACCCCAAAGTCATCTACGTCCACCGCACCCGCAACGTCGACGCCCACTTCATCGCCGACGACCACCACCAGGTCCACCGCTACGGCACCAACTGGGCGGCGTGCATCACCTGCTCAATACTCGTCGAGGCGTGCGACGCCGAGGGCCTCACCACCCGCGCCCAAGCCGCCATCGGCGCCGACCTCACCGGCGACGCCCGGCATGCTCTACGCCAACTGCAAGTCACCATCCTCGACAGCCTGCAAGCCGGCCGAACCCTCACCTCCGTAGGGGAGTGGCAGCCGATGCCCGTGGCCGCGACGCTGCTGCCGAAAGTCCGCGACCGGCTATCCGCCCTGCTCCGGGGGACGGACCAGATCGACCTGCTTCCGGCCGAGCTGCGACAGGCCGTCGCCGACGGGTTGGACGGCGCCCGCCTCTACTGGGTCGACCCCGAATTCACCGACCTGACCCGCCACGCCACAGCAGCACTGCCCGACACCCCATTCGAGCCCACCGACCTGCCCGCACCCCACGGGCTGCTCGCCTGGGCGCTGCCACTGGCAACCCTGGCCGCCGTCAGCTGGACCAGTACGACCAACGGTCTCGTCGCCGTCGGATACCGCGCCGTCGGCGCCGGCCTGCAAGGACCGGACCTGCAACGCCTCCGCGAACACGTGGGCTGGCTCGTCCCCACCTGGTGCAGACAAGTCCCCGACGGATCGACCGTCGCACCCACCAACCCCGCCCGACCGCTCAGCGCGGCGCTCCTGCTCATCGCCCAGCAACTGGCCCAGACCTCCCACGCTCCCGTCGACGATCGCATCCGCAAGGCCTACCGCCGGCAGCGCCGGGAAGAGCCCGAGGTGCGCCTGATCCAGATCCGGGGCCGCCGAGGGGCACCGCGCGCTGGAGGAAACGGCGGGCAACTCACCGGCGAGGGCATCAGCCGGGAGTACCGGTGGTGGGTGCGTGGACACTGGCGCCAGCAACCATACGGGCCAGGTCGGAGCCAGCGCCGGCTGATCTACATCAACCCTCAACTGCGCGGTCCGCAGGACCAACCGATCAAGGCCACCACCACGGTGCGAGTCATAGGGCAGCACGGTTAACGGCCTGGGCGGTGGCAGCTCCTCAACGCCACCGCCCAGCATGGTGGAGCATCGCAGCCGCGGTGCGTCGCGCCCTCTCAATTCGCGGGGTTGGGGGGGGTTCAAGTCCCCCCCTCGGACACTCCCGCGTAGCAACCGTGCGACGTTGGACGTACAGGTGGTCAAGCGTGCTTGACCACCTGATTTCACTCTCTGTTACCGCCGTTGGCGGCAGCCTCGTCATTGGCGAGGTGGGTCATGACCGACCGGCCGATCGATTCGGTGATTCCGGCGGTGGTTCCGTCGGGCGGGCTCAAGATCCGCGGTGACTTGCGTGCCGCGATGAAGCGGCCGCCTCTGCCGCTGGCGCGACTGGCTCCTACTCGTGACTGCAGCACGGTGTATGGGCTGGCGACTCTTGATGTGCATGGCCGCGTCGCTGATCGGGCGGTGATGGCTGCTCTCGGCTGGGTTCCTGGCCTCAGGTTGGGCATCAGGGAAAGCGGCGGTCTGATCATCGTCGGCCCTGACTCGGGCGGGGTGTTCCGGGTGACGAAAGAGGGCCATGTGCGGTTGCCCGCTGTGGTCCGCCAGTGGTGCGGGTTGACGGCCGGCGATCGGGTGCTGCTGGCGGCCGATCCGAAGGCCGGACGTCTCGTGCTTCACCCGCCGGCCTCGCTGGACGCGGTGGTCGCGCGGGTGCAGGACGAGGCGTTTGCGGGTGGTGAGTCGTGAGCGGCGTGGCGGGTAAGGCCGAGCTGGAGGCCGCTCGGTTGTTGCTGTCGCGGATGGGCATTTCGCCAGCGGATCTGGTGGCGGTGGCGTCGGACCGTCCGCCGGCTCCGACGTTCGCGGAGTACGTGCCGGTGGTTGCGGCTGCGGTCAGTGCTGGCACGCGGCGGGCGTACGGGTCGTACTGGAAGCGCGTTGTGGAGCAGTGGGGTCAGCGGCGTATCGATGAGCCGACGCCGTCGGAGATCGAGCGGCTGGCGGAGTACGTCAAGACGCATGTGGTGGCCCGCCGTAACGCGCGGGGCGGGCGCAGCGCGGCGGAGCATCTGATCGCGGCCCTGCGCTGTCTATACCGGCGGGCGGTCGCCGACGGGTTCCTGTCGCAGGCAGAGAACCCGGCGTTGAAGGTGGCGAAGCCACGGCGGCTGCCGAGCACCCGGCGAGCGTTGGCGGATACCCGGTTGGCGGAGATCAACGAGGTGGCGGCGTCCACGGGTGATGATCCGGCGTCGGATAGTCTGCTGCTGCGGTTGCACACCGAGACGGCGTGCCGCCGGGGTGGGCCCTCGCTTTGCGGCCGGTCGACCTGGACCCGGATCAGTGTCTGATCCTGCTGCGGGAGAAGGGTGAGACGGTGCGGTGGCAGCCGATGTCGCCGACACTCATGCGGTACCTGCAGCGGCACGCCGAGAAGCGGAACACGACCGAGACGGGGCCGTTGTTCCGGTACCGCAGTGGGCAGCCGATCACCTATCGGCGGTACGACCACCTGTGGGTGCGCATCGGTGAGCACCTGCCCTGGGTGCACGTGCAGCAGATCAGCACCCACTGGCTGCTGCACCGCGGACGGCGTCCTCGGCGTTTACGCGGGCTGGAAGATCGACTACTCGCCCAGCGGTCACCTGACGGCCCGGGTCTGACAGAGCTGATCAGAGTGACACAGCCGCGATTTCGCTACCACCCCGATCCGGTCGCGACCGGGTCGGCCGTTCCGACGGTCGAGGCGTGTGATCTGTGCGGGGTTCCGCGCGGCTGGCGGTATGCCGGGCCGATCTACGGCCGCCAGATCGATGTGCTGTGCCTGCACTGCATCGCCTCGAGTGAGGCAGCGCAGGCGTTGACCGGCGCCGCCGACTGGCCCTGCATGTTCACCGACACGACCGACGTGCCACAGGACGTGCCGTTCGCCGTCGTCGAGGAGATCACGCAACGCACACCGGGCTTCGACTCCTGGCAGCAGCCGAGCTGGCTGTATCACTGCGGTGACGGTGCCGCATTTCTCGGCGCCGCCGGACACGAGGACCTGCGCGCCCACCCTGATGCGCTGGAGATGATCCGGGACGATCTGCACCGGCTCGGGTGGCCGGCAGATCAGGCCGACGCGATGCTGCGGCGGATGGATCGCAGCGGTGAGCCGACGGCGTACCTTTTCCTCTGCCTGCACTGCGGCGTGCACCTGGCCTCCTGGGACATCGGATGATCGGCTGCGGCAGTGACGGAGCAGCGGCTGTCGGTGCGTCGGCCGATGCTGGGTGGATCTGGTAGCGGATGGACGTGGCGTACATCGGCCGCTGGCGGGAGGACGTCACCGCGTGCGTGGACCAGCTGCTGCCGGGATTCGAGGTCCGGTTTGGTTACCCGCCGGGCCGGCACACGATCGGCGGGCCGGCGGGGGAGGAGGAGCTCGCCTCGCTTGCGGACATGCGTCCGCCCGGTGATCTGCTCGGGTGGTACCGGCAGGTGCGCGAAGTGAGCCTGCCGGACATCGGCAACGGCTACTTCATCCACGATCCCGGCCTGGTCATGTACCGGGAGGTGACAACGGTCCGGGGGCGCCTCACCGCGGACGTGGTCGTGTTCGCCAGTGATGGCGGCGGCGGGCTGTTCGCGGTGGAGGCGGGGGCCGGCGCGCCGGTGTACCGGCTTCCTGCCGGCGAGGTCGTCGCCGGTGTCTACCGCAGCGATGACCCGCGATTCGACGTGGTCGCAGAGAATCTGACCGGCTTTCTCGACCGGCTACGTGACGCGGTCGAGGTGTTCGCCGCCACGGGCGCAGCCGGAGACCTGTAGAAGCGGCTGGCACGTCGGGCCAGAAGGTGAGACTTCGTGGCTGTGACGAAGATCGTGACTGGCACCAGCGCCAGCACGCGGAACGCGAGCACTCAGCGTCGTGCCAGGTGAGTGATCACCGGAGGGCTCGTGCCTGTCCGCCGCCATCGTCACGCTCCGCATGCTCATCCGCCGCGCGACCCCGCTCTACCGCGGGGCGGACCACCCCCAAGAGACTCACGCGACGCATACCGACGGGCGCCCGTCAGCGTCGGGCGGACAAGCGCTGCCGCACGCCTGCGGACGGCACGCTGCTCAACGAGGGCAGGGCCGGCCCGCGCTCTTAGCTGTGACAGCCGTGGTGATGATGGCGTCGAGCCGGTCCCGGGTTTTCACCAGAGTGTTCCGCCGGCTTGGAGCGCCTCGAAGACGTACGCCTCAGTGTCGTACGTGGTCAGGATCAGGACCCGAACCTGTTCGAGGCCGCGCGTGCCGGCGATCTCGCTGGTGGCCCTGATCCCGTCCGACTGCGGCATGCGGATGTCCATGAGTACGACGTCGGGCCGGGTGGCCCGGGCCCGCTCCACGGCCTCGGCCCCGTTGGCGGCGGAACGATGGCCACCTGCCCCAAACACAAGCTGCGGCGTGTGCTGTCCCTGCCCGCACAGTGGACGGAGCCGTCTCGATTGAGTACATTGACGTACCGTTATCAGTTAATAAGGTTTCCTAATGCCTCAATCGGGCCAGTCCGACGCGGCGCAGGCCACGGACCAGAGCACGGGACGCGCCCCTTCCCCATCCGAGGAGAGCCAATGCTTCGCAAGCGGACAGTCGCCTACCTCTCAGCGGCTCTGCTGATGTTCGCCGTGGCGGTCGGCTACGGCCTGCCATGGGCCAGCGCCGCGGCGGCCGGGCCGATCACCGGCCTCGGCGGGAAGTGCGTCGACGTGGCCGGCGCCAACCCGGCCAACGGCACGCCGGTCCAGCTCTGGGACTGCAACGGCACCGCGGCCCAGGCATGGACGGTGGGCAACGCCGACGACTCGGTCCGCGCGCTCGGCAAGTGCCTGGACGTCACCGCCGCGTCGACCGCCGACGGCGCGAGGGTGCAGCTGTACGACTGCAACGGCACCGGCGCCCAGAAGTGGGCCGCCAGCAACGGCGCGCTGGTCAACACCGGCTCGGGCAAGTGCCTCGACGCCACGGGCGGGAGCACCGCCAACGGCACCCGCTTGCAGATCTGGAGCTGCTCGGGCAACGCCAACCAGCGCTGGATCCTGCCCGGCGGCGCCACGCCCAGCCCGTCCGCGCCGGCCGGCGCCCCCCTCGACGACCCGGCGAAGAAGGACATCGCCATGCAGCTCGTCTCCGCGGCGGAGAACTCCTCGCTCGACTGGCGCGCGCAGTTCTCCTACATCGAGGACATCGGCGACGGGCGCGGCTACACCGCCGGCATCATCGGCTTCTGCTCCGGCACAGGCGACATGCTCGAACTGGTGCAGGCTTACACGAGGACCAAGCCGGGCAACGTGTTGGCGGGGTACCTGCCGGCCCTGCGCGCCGTCAACGGCAGTGACTCGCACGCTGGCCTCGACCCGTACTTCCCCCGCGACTGGCGGACCGCCGCCGCCGACCCGGTGTTCCGGGCCGGTCAGGAGGCCGAGCGGGACCGGGTGTACTTCAACCCTTCTCTACGCGACGGCAAGGCCGACGGGGTACGGGCGCTGGGTCAGTTCGCCTACTACGACGCGGCGGTGATGCACGGCTACGAGGGCATGCGGGGGATCCGCAGCCGTGCCCTCGCCCGGGCAAAGCCGCCGGCTCAGGGTGGCGACGAGCGGACCTGGCTGCACGCCTTCCTCGACGAACGGGTCGCCGAGATGAGGAAGGAGGCGGCCCACTCGGACACCTCCCGCGTCGACACCGCCCAGCGGGTCTTCCTCAACAACGGCAACTTCGACCTGAACACGCCGCTGGTTTTCGCCGTCTACGGCGACCAGTACCGCATCGGCTGACGCCCGCCCCTCGGGTCGCGAGTCCCCACCGGGTCTACTTGAGTGCACGCCCAGGCGGTGACTGTGTGCGCGAAACGCCGGTGGGAGCGGGTTGGCTCTACCGATAGGCGGTACATCCCGAGATCTGAGTTCTCACCGCGCCTGCTCGGTCACACCCTCACCGCTTCGCGCCGCCCGTTGGAGACTCCTCGTGCCTCAGCTCGCCTTCGCCAATAGCTTCTGGGAGAGCTACGACGTCCTGGAGAAGCCGATCAAGGCCGGCATTCGTAAGACGATGGCGAAGGTCCGGCAGCTCACCATGGACAAACGTTTCCTTGGCTGTCAGCCCCAGTAGGGTCGCCGCTGTCAGCGACAGTCCCGGCGGTTCTCCGGGACTGTCGCTGTTTTCGCCAGTCACGCATTTCGCGGCTGGGGGCCGGTCACAGGGTGACGACGGCGTCCTCGGCCAGGGTGAACAGCCCGGCGTCGAAGGTGATCGTCTTCAGCTTGGTGCCCTTCGGCACATCGAAGTAGACGTTCGCCTTCACCGAGTTGCCCGGGTTGATCTCGTCGAGGAAACCCTGCCCGTCGGTGTTGCCGTAGATCCCAGCCTCGCCGTCGGCCTCGTACTCCCGGCCGGTGGCGTCCTGGGCGGTGAGGGTGCCGTCGGCGTGGAAGGTGTGCGCGCTCTTCGTGACGTTCTTGACGGTCACGTTGACCTTGCAGAAGCTGCCCTGCGCCTTGGTGTTCAGGAACTGGCTGCCCACCTGGGAGATCCCGCACTTCACGCCGTTGACGGTGACCTCGAAGTCACCGCCGCGCACCTTGTCGCCGACGCCAAAGGTCTTCGGCTTGGCCGGGGCCGGCGCCGCGGTCGTCTTCGCCGGCTCCGGCTTGGCCGGCGTGGGGGCCGACGTGCTCGGGGCGACGGCCGCGGGGGCGGAGGTGCTGGGGCTGGCAGCGGGGATGTCGCTGCTGGCGGACACATCGGTCTTCTTGTCGTCGCCGCTGACCAGGCCGATCACCATCGAGCCGCCGCAGCACAGCACCACGAACGCACCGACGCCGATGAGGGTGGGGATCAGCCAGGGCCGCTTGCGGGCGGCGGGCGCCGGCGCGCCGGGCGGCGGCGGGAACTGGCCGGGCTGCTGAGGGACCTGCCCGGGCGCCGGCGGCGGGAACTGGCCGGCGGGCACCTGCGGGAACTGAGCGGTGGGCGGCATCGGCTGCTGGCCGGCCGGCGGCTGGTTCTGCGCAGGGTCGTAGGGGGTGGTCATTGAGTGGTGTTCTCCCAGGTCTTGATTCGCGCTGCCCCGTTAGTTGAGCGCACTACTTTCCACTCTGACACATTTTGCCTCAGGCAACGGTCCTCCGGCTGGCCTGACTGTGAGCATGGCGGGGTCGGTTCAGCAGTGGTGAGCTGACAGTTGGCAGCGG
>NZ_JBHSBP010000004.1:0-3278 GCF_042650725.1 Micromonospora sp. GCM10011541 | reverse complement strand
TGGACACCGTGTCGCTCCCGCTGAGAGTCGACGAACTCGACCTTCATCGCGACGGACGGTCCAGCTCCGCCGCGAAGAAACTCGCCGCGGACTTCAGGATCTGGTTGGCCCGCCGCAGCTCACGCACCTCCCGTTCCAATGCGGCGAGGCGTTCGGCGTCGCTGCTGGTGGTGCCCGGCCGGTCACCGCCGTCGGTCTCGGCCTTCTTCACCCACGTGCGCAACGCCTCCGGATGAATCCCGAGCTGGCCGGCGATCCGCCGGATCGCTCCAGCCGCGGACGCCGGATCCCGACGGGCCTCGACGGCCAACCGGGTCGCACGCTCACGCAGCTCATCGTTGTACTTCTTTGGTGCGGGCATCGCTGGTGTTCCTCCCAGGTTTCGATGTCTCCATCAAACCCGGTGCGGGACAGTGGCCGCGAGGTGCTCGAGCCGGCGGATGTCTGTCATGTCACAAGCTGCCGGGCTGTCTCGTCAAGGCAGATAGCCGAGGTGGAGAGGAGGCGGGGGCCGCCGTGCCGGATGAGGACAAGAAACGAGCAGCGCACCGAGCCCTAGTGGATCGCATCCTGAAGGGAGAGGGCAGGACATCTCCGGAGCAGCGAGCCCGTGCCTTCAACAACGCCGACATCCCCCCGCCCTTGCACGCGCTGATCGACAAGGTCGCCACGAGGCCGACGCAGGTCACCGACGCGGACTTCGATGCGGCCAAGGCAGCAGGCTTCAGCGAGGACCAGCTGTTCGAGCTGGTGATATCAGCTTCGGTCGGTCAGTCCGCCCGGCTGTATGAAGCGGGACTGGCAGCACTCGCCGAAGCAACCGGCAACGGGAAGGGCGAATAATGCGACCTGGCATCCTCAACCGCGGCTACGGACCCGGGACCAAGTTGCTATTCGCGCTCATCCGCGTGTTCTCCGGGCACCCACTACCAGATGCCGCCAAGCTGGTCTTCTACCGGCCCGACTTTTACGGCAACCGGGCGAAGAAGTTCACCCACGAGGCGATGCGCGGGCCTTCCGCCTGGTCGGTAGCTGACCGGGAGCTGATGGCAGTCTTCGTGTCCAAGGTCAACGAAAACGCGTTCTGCGTCGGCGCACATACCGCGACCGCGGGGCAGGCATACCAGGACAGCGCGAAGGTTCAAACGGTGCTGGCCGACCTGGAATCGGCACCCGTCGAGGACGGGCTCCGGGCAACGCTGCGGATGCTCAGCAAGCTGACCCGGGAGGGAAAGGTCAGCGCCGAGGACATGCAGGAGGTGCTGGCCACAGGTGTCACACGCCAGCAAGTCGAGGACGCCCTGGCGGTCTGCGCCGCGTTCAACACGACCAACCGGCTCGCCGACGCGTTCGACTTCGAACTGCTCACGCCCGAGGACTTCGAGGCAGGGGCCAAGTACCTACTCAAGCGGGGTTACCGATAGCACTGCAGTGGCCGGTGAAGCCGCTCGCCGCCCGAACCGCTAAACCCGTGCACTAACTTCGGCAGATCATCCGCACCGCGAGCCGCGAGCGGTCACGTCACCCTGCGTAGCGCGCGGATCGCGGCAGATGTGCGCACCCGATCATGCCGAGGCAACGGCGTCGCCCGCTGGCCGCGAACGCGACGAGCCATACCCACGCGATCGCCGAGACAGCGTCTTGTGCCCTACTGCGACCTCACTGGTGGGGACTGTCGTTGCCCGCCGTGTCGACCTGTCCGGGCACGCCTGAAGGGTGCCGGGAGAGATCTGGACATCCCGGCGGATGCGGCCCTGCCACGCTCAGGCCCTCGCTGGGCCCCACGCCTTGATCCCGCGCCTTAGCGTGGCAGGGTGGCAGCACCCCGCATGGCACCGCCGTCGGAGATGAGCCGCCGGCTGACGTTCCTGTTCGCGTTGGCGGCGGGAGTGGCCATCGGCAACCTGTACTGGGCGCAGCCGCTACTCGGCTTCATTGCAGGCGACCTGCGCGCCGCGACCGCGACGGCCGGCTGGCTCGTCACCGCGACGCAGGTCGGGTACGCCGCCGGTGTGCTGCTGCTCGTGCCGCTCGGCGACGTCCTCGACCGCCGCCGGTTCGTCCCGGTGATGCTGCTGACCTCGGCCGCTGCACTGCTGCTGTGCGCGCTGGCGCCGTCGATCGGCGTACTCCTCCTCGCACTCGGCGTGCTCGGCATGACGACGATTTCCGGGCAGGTCCTCACACCGCTCGCCGGGGACCTTGCCGGCGACGTCCACCGTGGCCGGGTTGTCGGCGCCGTCGGGTCCGGGACCCTCACCGGTATCTTGGCCTCCCGCACGATCAGCGGGTTCGTCGCCGATGCCGCCGGGTGGCGTGCGATCTTCGCCCTCGCCGCGGTCGTCGCCGTCCTGCTCGCGGTCCTGCTCTATCGCGCGATTCCACCGCTGGCACCGCGGACGCGCATGCCATACCCGCAGCTCATCGCCTCGGTCGGCGCGGTGGTCATGCGCGAGCGGGCGGCCCGATGGACGCTGGTCCTGGCCGCCACAGGGTTCGCCGCGTTCTCGCTGTTTTGGACGGCGCTGACGTTCCTGCTCAGTGGCCCACCGTTCCGGTACTCGGTAGCGGTGATTGGGTTGTTCGGGTTAGCCGGCCTCGCTGGTGTCCTTTCCGGCATGCACGGCGGTCGTCTGCACGACCGCGGCTGGTCGCTTCCGGCCACCGGCGCGGCCTGGGTACTGGCCCTCGGCGCCTTCGTCGTCGCGGCGTTCGCCGGCCGGTCCGTCGTACTTACCATCGTCGCCATCATTATGATCGATGTCGCCCTCCAGACGCAGGCCCTCCTCAACCGGACGCGGCTGTTCGCCCTCTCCCACGAGGCACGCAGCCGGCTCAACACGGCGCTAGCCACCGGCAACTTCATCGGCGCTGCTATCGGCTCCGCCGCCGCGACCACGCTCTGGTCCGCGGGCGGCTGGACAGCGGTCACGATCACGGGAACAGCGCTCTGCTGCTTCGCGCTCACCGTGTGGGCGCTGGGACGCCGTGGTCCACTCGTGATCCGCTTCGCCGTGACGGACGGCGCGGTAACGGACCGCAGTGAAACCTCCCTCAACCGCGCGACATTCGCACGTAGTGCTCGTAGTGCTCCGGAATCGAACCCGCCATGACGTCCTCGTGCCCAGTCCACGCGTCCGCTTCTCGGCTATGTCCGCACGCGGAGTCGCCGGTACGGGCTGTCGCGCCCCGTAGCGATCGGATCGCGGCATGACAGCGCACGTGACCTTGGTGGTTCTCACCTCGACCCTGCTGGAGGCCAGCCCCAAGAGCGAGGC
>NZ_JBHSBP010000003.1:0-94353 GCF_042650725.1 Micromonospora sp. GCM10011541 | reverse complement strand
CGATCGAGATGACCGCGGCCCGCTCCGGCAGACCCGCCTTCTTCGTCGCCGCGATGATCGCCTCCGCGTTGGCGGTCTGCTCGTCGTCCAGGTCAATGTGCGACTGCGCGCCCTGCACACCATGCGGGATCAGCTTGCCCATGTCCGGCTTGTCAGCCTGCACCGCGGCCGGGCTCATCGCCGTGGTCGGGGCGGCGTCGTGGTGGTTCAGCGGACCGGCGGCCAGACCACCGGCGAACGCCAGACCAGCAATACCCAGCACGCTCTTACGCAGCATCGTGTTCATGACAAAGCTCCTTGGGGGGTTGGCGCACACCCGGTGGGGGCCGGGACATGCGCAAGCACCGTCAGGCGCTCAAAAGCAAAAGGGGGAAAGTCTCTGCCCCGGTCCGCGGGGGCGGGGAGCCTCAACGCGGGTCCGTCAAGCGGTAATACCTGCTCGCGGCGCCGGGACCATGTGTAACGACCGCCGGCCCGCCATCATTCCCGGGGGCCCGACCATCCGACCCGGTCGGGCCAGGTACTCGGTCGTACGCGAGATACAACGACCCCGCCCCGGCCACGATTTCGGCCCGTGCCCGGCTCCGGACGCAGTGCTGGGTGGATCTTGTCGGCTGGTGTGTCATCGTGTGAGTCGTCTGGGTGGGATGTCCGGTTTCTGGGTGTGACCGCTCAGCCACGCCGCAGCCAACGACGCGTTACCGCCGGTCGTCGAACTCCTCACCCGTCCACCAACCACCCCGATAGACGGTCCCCCGCTGGCCCGACGGCCCGGCCGGCTGGTCCGCCGCACCTTCCCGGTCCCGCCGCGCCCGCCGCACCCGGGTGAACACGAACCAGCCGACGGCCGCCGCGCCGGCGCCGATGACGACGTTCTGGAAGGTGCCCACGTACGTCTCGACCAGGTGCCAATTCTCCCCGAGCAGGTAGCCGGCGAGGACGAAGGTGGTGTTCCAGAGCAGGCTGCCGAGCGTGGTGTAGAGCAGGAAGACCGGCACGCGCATCCGCTCGATGCCGGCCGGGATGGAGATGAGGCTGCGGAAGATCGGAATCATCCGGCCGAAGAACACCGCCTTCACGCCGTGGCGGAGGAACCAGGTCTCGGTGCGGTCGACGTCCGCCAGCTTCACCAGCGGCAGCCGGGCCGCGATGGCCCGCATCCGGTCCCGTCCGAGGGCGGCGCCGACGTAGTACAGCGCCAGCGCCCCCAGCACCGAGCCGAGGGTGGTCCAGCCGATCGCCCCGAGCAGGCTCATCCGTCCCTGGCTGGCGGCGAATCCGGCCAGCGGCAGGATCACCTCGCTGGGGATGGGCGGGAAGAGGTTCTCCAGCGCGACGGCGAGCCCGGCGCCGGGGCCGCCGAGGCGTTCGACCAGTCCGGTGACCCAGCCGACCGGCCCCTCGGAGGCCGGCTCCGCGGCCCTGGGGGCGGCGGCACCGGGGACGAGGGCGAGCTGCGCTGTTCCGATCATCCGACCAAGTTACGGTGCGTCCCGACGGCCGACCATGGAATCGGTCCGGGTGCCCGGCTCAGCCCTCGTTGTCGCGGCCACCCCGCAGCTGCGCGTACGCGGTCAGCAACTCCTCCAGCTGGGCGGCGGTGTCGGCGTCGATTCGCTCGTCGTCGACCGCCTCGGCGACGCGTTCGCGCAGGTCGGCGATCCGCTTGGCGCGGTCCTTGGGCTTGCCCCGGTCCAGTTCGGCGGCCTTCTCCCGCAGGTCCTCGGCGGTCTTCGGGTCGACCTGGCCCCGCGCCTCCGCCTCGGCGAGCACGTCGGCGAACGCGGCCTCGAGCTGGCGCAGGGTGACCGGCGCCGGCTGGGTCGTCGGGTCGGAGGAGGGCGCGGAGGTGGCCGGCTCGGGCGGGCTGGACGACTCCGCGGTGGATTCCTCGACCGGGGCCGCGGTGGCCCGGTCGGCGGCCGGCGGGTTCTCGGAGCCGCCGTTGAGCGCGAGCATGCCGACCAGGCCGAGCAGCAACGCGAGACCGGCGGCGACCAGCACGCCGAGCAGCCGGTTGGACGGGGTCGCCGGCCGTCGCGGCGCCACCGGTGGCACCGGGCGGACGGCGGCCGGCGCCCGCTCGATCAGGGTCGGCGGCTGCTCGTGCCGGGTCACCGTGGGCAGGATGGCGGTCGGCGGGTCGGCGGGCTGGCCGGCGCCGAACCGGGTGGCGAGCTGGGCCGCGGTGGGCCGGCGGGCCGGATCCGGCGACAGGCAGGCCAGGGTGAGTTCGGCGATGTCGGCGGGCAGCCCGGGGACGCGCAGCGGCGGCACCGGGGGGCGCCGGGCCTGCACGTCGAGCACGTCCTCCCAGGTTTGCACGGGCAGCGGGGCCCGCCCGGTGACGGTGCGGTAGAGCAGCGCGCCGAGGGCGTAGACGTCGCTGGCCGGGTTGGCCGGGCCGGGCGTCATCCGCTCCGGAGCGAAGTAGGCGGGGGTCCCCATCATTAGCTCGCCGGTCTGGCCGGCGAGCGGGTGGCGTGGCCCGGCCAGCGTGGCGATGCCGAAGTCGAGCACCTTGGCGCCGGTCTCGGTGAGCATCACGTTGCCGGGCTTGACGTCCCGGTGCACCACGCCGATCCGGTGCGCGGCCGCGAGGGCGGCGGCGACCTGACCGGCCACCCGGACGGCCTCCGGCCAGGCGAGCGGGCCGGCGGCCAGCCGGTCGGACAGGTTGCGCCCCTCCACCAGCTCCATCACCAGGTACGGCACCACCGACCCGTCGGGCAGCGTCGC
This sequence comes from Micromonospora sp. GCM10011541, assembly GCF_042650725.1. Lineage (NCBI taxonomy): Bacteria > Bacillati > Actinomycetota > Actinomycetes > Micromonosporales > Micromonosporaceae > Micromonospora > Micromonospora sp. GCM10011541. The sequence goes on along the minus strand of NZ_JBHSBP010000003.1, from coordinate 91,614 downwards.
CTCGCCGTAGTCGTACACCTGGGTGACGTTCGGGTGGGTGAGCCGGGCCGCGGCCCGGGCCTCGCGCTGGATGGTGGCGCGCTGCTGCGGGTCGGCGGCGAGCTCGGTCGAGAGTGCCTTGACCGCGACGGGGCGGTGCAGCACCTCGTCGTCTGCGCGCCACACCTCGGACATCCCGCCGAGGCCGATGCACTCGCGCAGGACGTACCGATCGTGCAGCCGCAGCGTGGGCGTGAACGGCGACATGGTGCTCCAGTCTGCCTGCCGACCGCCGCCGCTCCCAACCCGGTGCCCGGTTCGGCACCGGATAGCCGTCGGTGGGGTGATCCGGGGGGTGCCCTGGTGGCCCCGACCACCCGGGAGGCGCCGGTGACGGGACTCAGGAGCAGGCGGGCGGCGCCGGCGCCGGCCGGGGCTCCATCAGGTCGGCGAGCCGGCGCAGCGCGCCGGCGGCGGCCAGCCGGGTGGGCGTCAGCCGGGCCGGGCGGGGGCGGTCCGGGCGGACCGGCGCGTCGGGCCGGGCCGAGTTGACGTGCCGGGTCACGGCGTCGACGGCGAGGACGAAACCGGTGGACTGTTCCATGGTCGGCTCCTTCAGGCGGGACCGGTGGAGGTACGGACGACGAGGTCGGTGCGGAGCAGGACGTGGCCGGCGGCCGGGTCGGCCGGGGGCTCCAGGAGGAGTTCGGCGGCGATCCGCCCCTTCTCCTCGGCCGGCTGCCGCACGGTGGTGAGCCCGGCCGCGGCGGCCTCGGCGATGTCGTCGAAGCCGGTGACGGAGACGGGGTGCGGAAGGCGGTGACCGGCCTCGGCGAGCGTGTCGAGCACTCCGAGGGCGAGCACGTCGGAGCAGGCCAGCACCGCGGTGGGCGGGGCGTCGCCGGTGAGCGTGGCGGCCACCGCGGCGGCGCCGGCGGCGCGGCTGTTGCCGGTGGCGTTGAGCACGGTGAGCGCGGACCAGTCGACCCCGACGGCGGCGAACGCGTCGGCGAAGCCGGCGAGCCGGCCGCGAGTGGTGGGGTGCGGGACGTCCCCCGGGCCGGCCAGCCGCAGCGGTCCGGGTGGGGCGTCGGGCAGCACGGTGTCGCCGAGGAGGGCCACCCGCCGATGACCGAGGGCGGCCACGTGCTCAGCGACGGTGCGGGCGGCGGCCCGCTCGTCGATGCCGACGTAGCGGTGCGCCGGGTGGGCCGCCTCGGCGACGGCGGTGGTGACGTAGGGCAGGGCCCGGCCGCGGATGGCTTCGAGCGCCCACTCCTCGTCGCCGGCGCAGTAGACGCAGAAACCGTCGACGGCGGCGTTCTCCACCGCGGTGCGGGCGAGCGCCGGGTCCGCGGGCAGCGGGACCAGCAGCAGGGCGGCCCCGTGCCGCTCGGCCGCGCCGCTGAGCCCGGCCAGGAAGCGCACCGCGAAGGGATCGGTGAAGGCGTACGACAGCTGGGAGGTGAACAGCACGCCGATCGCGCCGACGAAGCCGCGGCGCAGCGACCGGGCGGTCGGGTTGGGCCCGGGGTAGCCGAGCTGCCGGGCGGCGTCGAGGATCCGGTGCCGGAGGGCGGCCGAGAGCTGGTCAGGGCGGCTGTAGGCGTTGGAGACGGTGCTGCGGGACACGCCCACGGCATTCGCCACGTCCTGCAGGGTCGGCTTCACCGCGACGCCCTTCTGGATCGATTCAGTCTGGATCGATCCAGAGGTTACCCGCACGTGGGAAGGGACGTCAATGCCGGGCCGGATGATCCGGGAACGGTCAGCGCCGGTACAGCTCGTCGGCGATCCGACCGAGCAGCTCGGGGGTTCGCTCCGGCGGCTCGGCCTCCACGCAGAGCCGCTCCATGGCCAGGGCGTAGTAGTCGAGGTCCTCGCGCTTGTCCAGGTAGATCGCGCTGGTCAACTGCTCGATGTAGACGATGTCCGGCAGGTCCTGGTCGCCGAAGCGCAGGATGGTGAAGGCGCCCCCGGCGGCGGCGTGCCCGCCGGCGGCGAAGGGCACGATCTGGAGCCGGACGTGCGGCGAGGCCGTCGCCTCGACCAACGCGTCCAACTGGCCGCGCATCACCTCCGGCCCGCCGATCGGCCGGCGCAGGACGGCCTCGTCGACGACCGCCCAGAGCTGGGGAGGGTGCGTCCGGCGCAGCAGCTCCTGGCGCGCCATCCGCAGGCCCACCCGCCGCTCGACCTCCTCCGGCGCGGCGCCGCGGTGGCCGAGCAGGATGACGGCGCGCGCGTACTCGGGGGTCTGCAGCAGGCCGGGAACGAACTGGACCTCGTACGTCCGGATCAGCGCGGCGGCGGCCTCCAGCCCCAGGTAGGACTGGAACCAGGTGGGCAGCACGTCGCCGTACCGGTGCCACCAGCCGGGGCTGTTCGCGTCGCGGGCCAGCTTGAGCAGCGCCGCGCGCTCGTCGGTCGCCGAGACGCCGTAGAGGGTGAGCAGGTCGGCGACGTCCCGCTCCTTGAAGCCGACCCGGCCGAGCTCCATCCGGCTGATCTTCGATTCGGAGGACCGGATCTCCCAGCCGGCGCCCTCGCGGGTGACCCCGGCGCCCTCGCGGAGCCGCCGCAGCTGCGCTCCGAGCAGCATGCGCAGCACGGTCGGGCCGGTGGCCGGGCCGTCCTCGCGGGGAACCATCGTCACGTGGTCGTCCTTCGCATGCCGACACTCGCCGACCGGACGCCCCAGTCCGGCCGACGTGTAAGCATGCCATGGACCGACAGTGAGGTGGACTCCTCCGGACGGCCGATCAGTCCCGGCAGCGGGAGGCGGGGCCGGCGATCAGGTGATCGAAGTCCCCGTCCCGGGCGCCGAGCACGAAGGCGGCGATCTCGTCCATCGTGTAGATCAGCGCCGGGCCCTCCGGGTGCCGGGAGTTCCGCATCGCGATGCCGGCGCCGTCCGGGAGTTCGGCCAGCTCGACGCAGTTCCCGCTCGGGTTGCTGCGACGACTCTTCTGCCACCGCAGCGGCGGCAGCTGAGTGGTGGGTACGCCGTTCTGGGGCTGCTGCATGGGGCGTCTTCCTGTGCAAGAGCCAGCCGATGCCGCGGGAGAAGCGGTGGTGGCGACGGGGCGGGGTGTCGACAGAGGACGGTGATGCACGTGCATCTGCTATTGCATCTGCACTGGACAGCGAGCATGATAACGCACGTGCGGTGTACTCATCCGTTCACTGTGGGTCACCCCGCTCTCTGCGCGGACCAGCGGAAAACCGCGTCGGCGACGAGCGGCAGAGGCACCGCCAGGAGGCGACCGACGGCTGTGGCGAGGGAGGGTGCGTGCCGGATCCGATGACCGTCGCGTCCGGTGTCTCCGCCGCTGGCGCCCTGGTCTCCGCCTGGCAACTGCGCCGCCGGGCGCTGCGGGCGGAGGCGGAGATCCAGCTCCTGCAGGCCGAGCTGGCCGCCGAACGGCACGCCGCCAGCCATGACCCACTGACCGGCCTGCCCAACCGACGCGCCTTCTACCGGCTGGCCGCGGCCCTGCTCACCGGCGCCGGCGGCAACCCGCTGATCGCCGTGGTGCTCGACCTCGACGACTTCAAGCAGGTCAACGACCGGTACGGGCACGCCGCCGGTGACCAGGTGCTGATCAGCGTGGCCCAACGGCTGGCCGCCTTCGCCGGGGACAACCTGGTCGCCCGGCTCGGCGGCGACGAGTTCGCCGGGCTGCTGGTCAGCCCGACGGTGGACCGGCGGTGGATCGAGCACGCCAGCCGGCGGCTCTGCGACGCGCTCGCCGCGCCGATCCCGCTCGGCAGCCGCACCGTGCAGGTGACCGCGTCCGTCGGCCTAGCCCCGGTGCACGGGCCGACCCAGCTCGCCGAGGCGCTCTGCCGCGCGGACGCGGCGATGTACCAGGCGAAGAGCGTGGCCGCGGCCCGGCCGGCCCGGCAGCTCGTGGACACCCCGCACCTCGCCGAGCGCTGACCGGCTGATCAGTCCCAGCGGCCCAGGTCGCGCAGCGCCCCGCGGGCCAGGGTGAGCAGCCCGACCGGGGACAACAGCCCGTCCACGATCTTCAGCGCACGGACCCGCTCGGCCTCCGGCCGGTCCGTGTCGGCCGCGTCCCGCGCCCAGCTCCCGATGTCGTCGAGGGCGCGCACGCCCAGGTGGTAGGCCAGCCGGACCGGATCGGGATCCACCGGGCCGTAGCCGGCGAAGAACGCGGCCTGCTGGGCCGGGGTCACCGGCGCGAACGCCAGCACGCCGCCGAGCACGAACATCAGGTCGCGTTCCCGCGGCGCGAGCACCGCGTCGTCCCAGTCGATCAGCCAGACCCGCCCGTCCGGGTCGAGCAGCAGGTTGCCCAGGTGCGGATCGCCGTGGCAGACCACCAGGTCCGCCGGCCGCTCCCGCAGCTCCGCGCCGAGCCGGTCCACCCGGTCGAGCAGGGTCGACACGTCGTCGGCGGCCGTCCGCCAACGGGCCGCCACCTCCCGGGTCCACCGGTCGGCCGAGCCGTCCACCGCCCGCAGCCGGCGGTCGGTGGCCCGGGCGGCCACGCCGACCGCCGCGTGGGTGTGGTCCTGCCGGGGCAGCAGCGCCGCCAGCTCGTCGGTGGGTGCGACCGCGTGCGTCGCGGCCAGCACCTCGCCGTACGCCCGCCAGTGCGCGACGCCCATCCCGCCGTCCAGCGCCCGATCGGCGGTCAGCCACGGCACCACGGAGAGCCGCCGTCCCTCGTGGACGCTCCAGAGCCGGCCGTCCCGCGTGGTCAACGGGGCCACGATGCCCGGCACGCCCCGCGCCGCCAGGTGGGCCGTGACGCGCAGGCCCGCCGGGCTGCCGCCGCCGCTCAGCTTGACCGCCCACTGGGCACCGTCGGCGTCGGTGGCGCGCCACAGCCGCGCCGTGTCATCCGCGCCGTACGGCACCAACTCGGGGGTGGCGAGGGCGAGACCGAAGTCCTCCGCCACCCAGCCGGCCAGTCGGTCGTCCCCGGCGATCGTCAGCTCACCCGTCACCGGATCACCGTGCCACCGCTCACCCGTCACCGCGAGCGGTTTCGCCGGTCAGCGCCAGCCACGGCGCACCCGTCGTCGCGAGCGGTTTCCCCGCCCGTCAGCGCCAGCCGTAGCCAGCGCGCAGGGCCTGGCCCACCCGGTCGAAGCGGGGCCGGTCCAGCACCGCGCCCTCGCGCCGGATGCTGTCCTCCCGCATGGTGAGGACCCGGTCGAGGCGTACCCAGCTCGGGCGGTTGTCCCGGTCCCAGGCGCCCGGCCCGAGCGCCAGCCAGTGCCGCTGGCCATCCCGTTCACTCTGGCTGGAGAGCATCAGCCCGAACAGCGTTCGGCTCTGCCGGCCCACCACCAGCACCGGGCGGTCCTTGCCCTGGCGGGGGTCGTCCTCGTACGGGACCCAGGTCCAGACGATCTCCCCCGGGTCGGCCTGCCCGTCCAGCTCCGGGGCGTACGCGAGCTGGCGACGCTGCAGCGCGGCCACCTGGCGGCGCCGCGCGACCTGGGCCGGGATCGGACCCGGCGTCCGGGTCGGCGTCGCCGTACCCCCGCTCATCCGGCCGAGCCGCGACGCCACATTCCTCAACAGACCTGCCACGGCCGGCAGCCTATCCTCCGGGCCGGGGACCCGCGCGCCGCCGCCCGGCGAAATGCGGTGGAGGTACGGCGGAGGCGTCGGCGACGATCGCCGGGTGACCGTTCCCGCCCGGCAGGTCCGGGCCACCTTCACCGCCGACAGCATCACGGTCTACCAGGCGTACCCGCCGGAGATCGTCGAGGCGGCGCTCGCCGCCGGCCGGTTCGTGCCGCCGTTCAAGCGGGAGCGGATGACCTGGATCAAGCCGTCGTTCCGCTGGATGATGTACCGCTGCGGCTGGACGCGGAAGCCCGGGCAGGAGCGGGTGCTGGCCGTGGAGATCACCCGGGCCGGCTTCGAGTGGGCGCTGGCGCACGCCTGCGCCAGCGGCTTCGACCCCCGGCTGCACGCCGACCGCGCGACATGGAACCGGCAACTGCGGGCCAGCCCGGTCCGGATCCAGTGGGACCCGGAGCGCTCGCTGCGGCTGGCACCACTGCCGCACCGCTCGTTGCAGGTGGGGCTCTCCGGCGAGGCGGTACACCGGTACGTCGACGAGTGGCTGGTCCGCCTCACCGACGTCACCCCGGTCGTTCGGGCGGCCCGGGATCGGCTGACCACCGGCGACGACGCCGGGGCGGCGGCACTGCTGCCGGTCGAACGCCCCTATCCGCTGCCGCCCGACGTGGCCCGGGTGATCGACGCCAGTTCGGGCTGAACCGGCGAGGGCGTCGCCCCCCGATCGATGGTTGACTCGGCCTGGGCGAAGCGGAGGTGGTCGGGATGACCTTCGAGGTGCGGACGCGCAGCCTGCCCGGCCGGCCGGCGGCGATCGGCTCGGCCGGGGCGTGCACGCTGGTGGTGGACCGCCCGGCGGACGCCGGCGGGGACGGGCTCGGGTTCAACGGCGGGCAGTTGCTCCACCTGGCGGTGGCCGGGTGCGTCTCCAACGATCTGTTCCGGGAGGCCCGGGCGGCCGGGATCGTCCTGCACCGGGTCGAGGTGACCGTGCACGGCGACTTCGACGGCGACCCGCCGACCTCCACCGGCATCTCGTACGACGTGCTGGTCGACGGGGACGCGCCGCCGGCGCGGCTGCGGGAACTGGTGGACCGGGTGGACACGATCGCCGAGATCCCCAACTCCCTGCGCCGGGGCACCGACGTGCGACTGCGGCACAGGCAGGTGCTCGGCGAGCCGGACTGAGCCGGTCAGGCCGGACGGCGGGCCAGGACCAGGGTGGTGCGCAGGTCCAGCACCACCGTCCCGCCGAACCCGTCGACCGTGGCGCCGACCGCCGTCAGCACCCGCTCGCGCAGCTCGGGCGGCCGCTTCAGCTGGGGCGAGAACGTGCTGACCAGCGCCTGGTACGCCGCCGTGGTCAGCGGCACCGTACGGCGGAAGGGCACCGACCGGACGTCGGCGAAGAGGCCGCTGCCGGCGATGTCGGCGTGGAACCAGTCGTCGGGACGGTCCCGGTGGTTCGCCGGATCCACCGACTCGAACGCCGCCCGGATCGCGGTGGCCTGCGCCGGGTCGACGTACGCGTAGCGGTGCCCGAAGACGGCCAGGGTGCCGCCCGGGGCGAGCGCATCGTACGCCCGGCGGTTGCGGGTCTCCGGGTCCAGCCAGTGCCAGGCCAGCGCGCAGGCCAGCGCCGGCACGCCGCCCGGCGGGGCCGCCCACTCCTCGAAGGCGGCCACCACCACCTCGACCGCCGGGAACCGGGCCGCCAGCAGCTCGGCCATCCGCGGGTCCGGCTCCACACAGGTCATCGGCGCGCCCAACCCGACCAGGAGCTCGGTGGCCCGGCCCGTCCCGGCGCCCACCTCGACCAACCGGGCGGGCACCCCGCCGTGGTACGCGCGGATCGCCTCGACGATCTCCGGCGGATAGCCCGGGCGCGCCGCGTCGTAGCTGCCGGCCACCTCACCGAAAAGCTGGCTCATGACCGCCATCGTGGCAGGGTGGACGACGACCGCGTGACCCTGGGGAGGAAACGGTGACCGAGGAACTGCCGCAGGACCTGCCGGTCCTGGAACGTCGGGCGGTGCGGGTGGTGGTGCTGGACGCCGAGGAGCGGGTGCTGCTCTTCCACACCCGCGACCCGGACCACCCCCGGCTCGGCACCTGGTGGGAGCTGCCGGGCGGGGGCCTCGACCCCGGCGAGACGTACCTCGACGCGGCGGTGCGGGAGCTGCGCGAGGAGACCGGGATCCGGGTCGGCCCGGAACAGGTCGGCGCGCCCGGCTGGCGACGCCGGGCCAGCTTCATCCACCGACAAGTGCGGCACGTGCAGGACGAGGTGGTCGTGCCGGTCCGGGTGCCGGGCCGGGGCCCGGCGGTCGACGGGTCGGACCGGCTCGACTACGAGGTGGAGGACTACTTCGGCTTCCGCTGGTGGCCGGTCATCGAGATCGTGGCCGGCCGGGAGCGGTTCTACCCGGGACGGCTGCCGACGCTGCTCACCCCGTTCCTGGCCGGCGAGGAGATCGACGAACCGTTCGAACTCTGGTCCTGACCGGCCCGGTGGGCGTGCCGAACCGGCCGGCGGTGGGCAGAGTGGAGCAATGACCAGCCTCCAGCAGCCCCTCGCCCGGTACGCCGAACGCCTGCACGCCGCCGTCGACCCCGGGCACCACGTGGCCTCCCCGCTCGGCGCGTGGCTGCTGCTGGCGCTCTGCGGACCGGCGGCGACCGGAGCCGAACGGGACGAACTGGCGGACGTGCTCGGCATGAACCCGTCGGCCGCCGCCGCGACCGCGGCCGCCCTGCTGGCCGAGCCGCATCCGCTGGTGCCCGCCGCGACCGCCGTCTGGCACCACGTCGGGTACGACCCCGGCCGGCTCGCCGACTGGTACGCCGACCTGCCGCCGCGCACCACGACGGGACCGCTGCCCACGCAGGACGCGCTGGACGCCTGGGCCCGGGAGCACACCCTCGGGCTGATCGACCGGTTTCCGCTGCGGATCACGCCGCAGGTGGTGCTGGCCCTGGCGAGCGCGCTGGCCACCCGGATCTCCTGGGCGGACCCGTTCGACCTGACCCCCGCCGCCGCCCTCGGGTCGGCCAGCCCCTGGGCCGGTTCGCTCACCCGGGCCCTGCGCGCCCCCGAGCGTGGCCACCGGTGCTGGATCGCCGCCACGGAGCGGGCCGGCGAGGTGATCGTGCACGTGGCGACGGCCCAGCCGGCGGTCACGGACGGCGGCCGGGCGGGGCTGGCCGTGGTGTCGGTGGCGGCTGCGCCCGACGTGGCGCCGGGTGACGTGCTGGCCGCCGCGTACCGGCTCGGCGCGGCGGCGGTGGCCGGGGCGGAGCCGGGCCGGCGGTCGTTGTTCGAACTGCCGCTCGGCGAGACGGCACTGTGGAGCGTGCGGGAGGAGCGGGTACGCACCCGGGCCCGGGACGGCCGGGAGGAGCGCCACACCGCGGTGCTGCCCTGCTGGTCGGCGCGGAGCGAGCACGACCTGACCGCACCCAGGCTGGGCTTCCCAACGGCGATCAGGGCGGTGGCGGGCGTCGACGCGCAGGCCGAGGCCCGGCAGGCGGCGATGGCCCGGTTCGGTCGGTACGGCTTCGAAGCGGCCGCGGTGACCGGCGCGTTCGCCCTGGTCAGCCTGCCTCCGGAGGGGGTGGCCCGGACCGCCGAGCTGCGCTTCGGCCACCCGTACGCCGTGGTGGCGCTCGCCACGGACGAACGGCCCGACGGGGTGGGGCCGTGGCACGGGGTGCCGGTCTTCTCCGCCTGGGTGGCCGAGCCGGAGGAGCCGTCCCCCGCCGACCTCGCCGACCCGTCCTGACGGTTCGCCCCGCCTCGTCAGCCGCCGTACGGCGGTCGGGGGATCGGTTCGACCATGGCGTCGAAGCCCTTGGGCAGCTGGGCCACGAGGTCGTGGAACTCGCCGACGGTGACCGCCTCGCGCAGGGTGGCCAGCACCGCCCGCGCCCCCACCTCGGCGACCGCCGGGTCCACCCCGGCCCGGTGGGCCACCCGGTACACGAACTCGACGACGCCTCCGGTCGGGCCACCCTCGCCGGCCGGGGCGGTGAGGTAGCCGCTCAGCTCGTCCGGCAGCTGCGCGGCGAGGTCGTTCGCCTCGTCCCCGGTGACCCGCTCCGCGAGGGTCTGCAGGGTGGCCCGGGCTATCGTGGCGGCCTGCTCGGTGGGCAGCTCGGACCGGCGGGACACCGCCTCGACGAATCGGGGAAACCGCACGCCGCCCTCCTGTCGTCGCCGGCCGCGCAGGGCCGCAGCCGGTCACGCGGTTACCCCCGGCCGGCGACGACAAACGGTCCGCTCACCGCCCGGCGGCAACGGCATCGGCCGGGACCGGCGGCCGGTCCGGGGCGGGGATCTCGACGGTCCGCCAGACCGGCGACCAGCGGACGAGCAGCGCCGCCGCGGCCATGCCGACCGAGGCCGCCGCGAGGTACGCCGGCGCGCCCAGCAGGCCGGTCAGCGCCCCGCCGAGGGCCGCGCCGAGGGGCATCGTCCCCCAGATGAAGAACCGGCTGGTAGCGGTCATCCGGGACAGCATCTCGCCGGGGGTGGCCGCCTGCCGCAGGCTGACCGCGTTGACGTTGTAGAGCCCGCTGGCGAAGGCGCTCACCGCCAGTCCCGCGCCGATCCAGAGCGGGTGCGGCAACAGCACCAGCGCCGCGCCGGCCTGGAGCACCGCCGCCGCGGCGATGGCCCGTCCGACGCCCAGGCGCGCCCGGGCCCGGCCGGCGACCGCCGCGCCGAGCAGGTATCCGACGTTCGCGCCGGCGATCAGCAGGCCCACCGTGGTGGCCGGCAGGCGCAGCTCGCGGACCGCGTACACCAGCAGCATGGCGAGGAAACCGGCGTGCCAGAGGTTGGTCAGGCCGGAGCAGAGGGTCAGCGCCCGGACCACCGGGTCCCGGAGCACGAATCGCAACCCGCCGGTGGCGTCCCGCCACACGCCGCCCGCGCCGGCGGCCCGCTGCGGGGCCAGTCGGGGCGTACCGGCGAGGAACAGCGCCGAGGCGACGAAGCTGGCCACGTCGACGAGGAGGGCGACCGGCGCGCCGAGCGCGCCGACGAGGAAGCCGGCGAGGCCGGGGCCGGCGGTCTGCCCGACCGCCCGGGTCGCCTCGAGGCGGGCGTTGGCGTCGGCCAGCCGGCCGGGCGGCGCCACCGCCGGCACGGCCGCGAAGTAGGCCACGTCGAACAGCACCGTGGCGCAGCCGGCCACCAGCGCCACCGCCATCAGGTGGGCGAGGGTGAGCAGTCCGGCGGCCCAGGCCAGCGGCACGCTGGCCAGCAGCAGGGCGCGGGTCAGGTCGGCGCCGACCAGCACGGTACGGCGCGGCAGCCGGTCGACGATCGCGCCGGCCGGGATGCCGAGCAGCAGGTACGGCAGGGTGGTGGCGGCGGTCAGCGCGGCCACCCCGGTCGACCCGGCGCCGAGCGCGGTCAGCGCGGCCAGGGGCAGCGCCACAGTGGTCACGTGGGTGCCGAGGGTGCTCACCGCGTCGGAGAGCCAGAGCCGGCGGAAGGTGGCGTGCCGCCACAGGGCGGCGGTGGTGGTGACGGTCATGGGGCAGCGTCAACGACGTACCCGGAAGGTCCGGCGGCCCCGATTGTCACGGTGACAATCCGACGCTGCCCGGGCCGCGCGGCGGCTAGATTGTCACGGTGACAATCTGGGAGCCCGCGGGGCTGTCCGGCGCCGGACCCCGCTACCTGGCGCTGGCCGACGCGATCGGCGCCGACATCGCCGCCGGCCGGCTCACCGCCGGGGACCGGCTGCCGGCGCAGCGGGAGCTGGCCCGGCGGCTCGGCGTCACCATCGCCACCGTCGGCCGCGCCTACCAGGTCGCCGCCCGGCGCGGGCTGCTCACCGGTGAGGTCGGCCGGGGGACGTTCGTCGCCCCGACCCCCGCCGGCACCGCGCCCGCCACCGCGCCGGTGCTCGACGTCGCCGCCGTGCACCCGCCCGGGCACGGGCCGGTCCACCGGGCGGTCGCGCCGATCCTGCACCGGATCGCCGCCGACCCCCTCGCGGTCGGCACGGAGGACGCCGACGCGGTCCGGCACCGCGTCGCCGGCGCCCGGTGGATGGCCCACGGCGGCTGGCGCCCCGCGCCCGACGAGGTCGAGGTGACCGCCGGAGGCCAGCACGCCCTCGCCGCCGCGCTGGCCGCGCTCGCCCAGCCCCGGCACGTGGTGGTCACCACCGAGCTGACCAACCCGGGCCTGCTCGCCGCCGCGCGGCTGCTCCGAATCGAGTTGGCGACCGTGCCCAGCGACGCGGCCGGGGCCCGCCCGGATGCCATCGACCGGCTCTGCGCCCGACGCCGGGTGGCCGCGCTGCACCTGCACCCCACCCTGCACAACCCGACCGGGCTCACCATGCCGGCCGAGCGCCGCCGGGAGATCGCCGCCGTCGCCGCCGGCCACGACCTGACCGTGATCGAGGAGGACCCGTTCGGCGCGCTGCTGCCCGACCGGCCGCCGCCGGTCGCCGCGTGGCACCCCCGCACGGTCCACCTCACCGGCATCACCAAGACCCTCGCCCCGGGCCTGCGGATCGGCTACCGGTACGCACCGCCGGCGCTCGCCGAGCCGCTGCGCGCCGCCGCCCGGGCGCTCGCCTGGGCGCCCGCGCCGCTGGTCGCCGAGGTGGCCACCCAGCTCGTGCTGGGCGGTGCGGCGCACCAGCTCGCCGCCGCCCGCGCCGCCGAGCTGGCCGGACGCGCCGCGCTGGCCCGCGAGCTGCTCGGCGACCGGGTGGCCGCCACCGGGCCGGCGCCCTTCGCCTGGGTGCGCCTGGGCGACGACGCCGACGCGGTGACCGCGCTCGCCCGCCGCCGGGGCGTCGCGGTCGCCGGCACCGACGAGTTCGCCGCCCGGCGCGGGGCCGCGCCCGGCCTGCGGGTCAGTCTCAGCGCCGACGACGCGACGGTACGCACGGCGCTGCGCGCCCTGGCCCGGCTGCTGCCGGGCTGACCGTCAGCGGAGCGTGCCCTCGGCCCGGAGCCGGTCGAAGATGAGCTGGTCCACCGGGGAGACCCGGTGCCGGTCGGCGTAACCGAGCCAGGCCAACTCCTCGATCTCGCTCTCCGGGCGCAGCTCGCCCCGGTAGTCGGCGGCGTAACAGGCCATCCGGACCACGGTGCCGGCCGCGTGCCCGTGCGCCTGCGCGGAGAAGGTCCCGACGTGGACGGCCGACTCCCGCACCACCACGACGCCCAACTCCTCGGCGATCTCCCGGCCCAGAGTGTCCAGGTCGGTCTCGCCGGCCTCCCGCTTGCCGCCCGGCAGGTACCAGACGTCCTTGCCCCGGGAGCGGGTGCTGAGGACGCAGCCGTCCTCGATGCGAATCCAGGCCACCTTGTCGATCTCGGGCACGGCACTCCTTGTCTGCTGGGGAACCGCGGCCAACGGTAGAACGGCACGACGCCGGGCGGATCGGTAGCATCCGTGCCATGTCCCGCGCCACCCATTCCGGCGCCTGCCCACTGTCACCGATCTGGGTGGCGGCCCGACGTTCCACGACACCCGCGTCGAGGTCGAGCCGGTGCCGGCGGAGCTGCTGACGGCGGAGTCGCCGGCGGCGGAGCCGGCACCGGAGCCGGTCCGGGAAACCGCCGGTCCCCGCGGATGAGCATGCCGACGGCGGCGATCGCACAACAGCCGGCTACCACGCCGAGCAGGAGCCGGTAGCCGCCGGCCGAGAACAGTACGGCGGCCGCGCCGAGGGGCGCGGTCGCCTTGGCGACCGTGACGGACGCCGCCATCCGGCCGGCGATGCTCGCGTACGCGGTGGTGCCGTAGCGATCGGCGAGCAGGGCCGGCGTGGCGAGGCTGGCGACGCCGAAGCCCAGTCCGAAGCCGACGATCCCGATGACGGCCCCGGCGCGGGTGCCGGCGAGCAGGGGCATCGCGAGGACGGCGGTGGCCTGAGTGGCGAAGACGGCGGCCACGATGGTGGTGACACGGAGGCGTCGGCGGGCGCCGGTGAGGACGAGTCTGCCGGTGACCGACAGGACGCCGAGCAGGCCGGCGGCGGTGGCGGCGAAGGTGGCGGGGTGGCCGCGGCTGACCAGGTAGCCGACGAGGTGGACGGTCATGGTGCTGGTGGCCGCGCCGTGGGCGACGAAGGTTCCGGCCAGGATCCAGAACCGGGCGTCCCGCATCGCGGCCCTGACGACCGTGGGCCGCTGGGCGTGGTCCGGCGGTGTCGGGCCGCCGGGCGCCGTCATCGCTGCCGACGGGGGCCGGCGGATGGTGAGCGTGTGCAGGGGCACGGTGACCAGGCCGTGGATGACGGCGAGGACGAGTAGCGCGCCGCGCCAGCCGACGTGTTCGATCAGGAGGCCGGTCAGCGGCATGAAGATGGTGCTGGCGAACCCGGCCACGATCGTGACCACCAGCAGGGCCGTTGCGCGTCGGTCCGGGGTGAACCAGGAGACGATGACGGCGAAGGCCGGCTCGTAGAGCACCATCGCGCCGGTGATCCCGATCCCGATCATGACGGCGTAGAGCTGACCGATGGTGTGAACCTGGGACCAGGCCACGAGCAGGGCGGTGGCGGTGAGCGAACCGACGGTCATCAGCGCGCGACCGCCATGGTGGTCGAGCCACCGGCCGACCGGGATGGCCATCAGGGCTCCGGAGAGGACCGACGCGGTGAGCGCGCCGGTGACGGCGGTCGTGGACGCGCCGACGCTGGCGGCCATCGGGTTCAGCAGAACCGCGTAGGCGTAGTAGAGAGTGCCGTAGCCGACGGTGGAGGTGACGGCGAGGGCGGCGACGATGCGCCAGCCGTGGGCGTGGTGCCCGCCGACCGTGGGGCCGGCGGGCACCGTCGTGGTGGCGGGCATCAGCCGCCGCAGCAGCCGCCGGTCTGGCCGCCGGCGGGGGCGGCGTCGAGGGTGATCAAGCCGAGCGGCGCGGACAGCAGGCCACCGGAGATGCCGGTGGCGAGCCCGCGCGCTGCCGGGTCCGCGGTCGGGGACGGCCCGCAGCAGCTGTCGCCGGTCGCGGAGGCGGCGGGGTTGCTGTTGCACACCCCGGTCTCGGGCAGGTCGAGCTGCACGTCGCGGGCGGCGTCCCAGTCGCCGGCGAGGGCCGCGACGACGGAGCGGACCTGCTCGTAGCCGGTGGCCATGAGGAACGTCGGTGCCCGGCCGTAGCTCTTCATGCCGACGGCGTAGTAGTCCGGCTCGGGGTGGGCGAGCTCGTCCACGCCGTGCGGGGGCACGGTGCCGCAGGAGTGCTCGTTCGGGTCGATCAGCGGCGCGAGGGCGCGGGTGGCGCCCATGACCGGGTCGAGGTCCAGCCGCAGCTCAGCGGCGATGGAGTGGTCCGGCCGGAAGCCGGTGGCCGCGACGATCCGGTCCACGGTGACGGACTCTTCGCTGCCATCGGCGTGCCGCACGACCACCCCGACGCGACCGTCGGTGGGGGTGAGAGCGTGCACGGAGAAGCCGGTGAGCAGCCGGATCCGGCCGGCGTCGACGTGCTCGCGCAGCCGGGAGCCGAGCGCACCCCGCGCCGGGAGGGCGTCGGCGTCGCCGCCTCCGTAGGTGCGCACCGGTGAGGTGGTCCGGATCGCCCAGGTCACCTCGGTGCCCGGCTCGTCGGCTGCCAGCTCCGCCAGGGAGAGCAGGGTATTCGCCGCCGAGTGGCCGGCGCCGACGACCAGGGTGTGCCGGCCGGCGAACGCGTCCCGGTCCGCACCGAGGACGTCCGGAAGCGCGTGCTCCAGGTACGCCGCCACGTCGCCCTCGCCCCGAGCGGGCAGGCCGGACGCGCCGAGGACGTTCGGGGTGCCCCACGTGCCGGAGGCGTCGATGACGGCCTGGGCGAGCACCTCGTCGCCGTCGGCGAGTCGGATCAGGAACGGCGTGGTGTCGCGGCCGGCGGTGCGCAGGCGGTCCATGCCCAGGCGGCTGATCGCCTCGACCCGAGCGCCGTAGCGCAGGTGCGGCTTGAGCTGCGGCAGCTCCGCGAGAGGCTGGAGGTAGTCGGCAACCAGCTCCGCGCCGGTGGGCAGGGCCTCCAGGTCGGGGGCGATCCAGCCGGCCTCGTCCAGGATCCGGCGGGCGGCCGGGTCGATGTTGTACCGCCACGGGGAGAACACCCGCACGTGCCTCCACTGCCGCACCGCTGCGCCGGCGGTGTCGCCGGCTTCGAGGACGGTGAAGGGGAGGCCGCGCTCGTGCAGGTGCGCGGCGGCGGCCAGGCCTACCGGGCCGGCGCCGATCACCACGACGGGCAGCTCGTTCAGGGTGCTCATCAGACAACTCCTCTGTGTTGAAAACTGTCGAATCAAGTAGGTGGACGACGGCCCGGCTGCTGGGGCCAGGGCTGGTCAGGTGATGACGGGGCTGCGCCGCTCGAGGAGGACGACGTCGCGCCACCGGCCGTGGTGGCGGCCGACCCGTTCGCGGACGCCGATGACCCGGAAGCCGGCCCGCTCGTGGAGGCTGAGGCTGGCGGTGTTCTCGGGGAAGATGCCGGACTGGATGGTCCAGATGCCGGCCGCCTCGCTGGAGGCGATGAGCGTGTCCAGCAGCAGCCGGGCCGCGCCGCGTCCCTGTTCGGCGGGGTCGACGTAGACCGAGTGCTCCACCACGCCGGCGTAGACCGCGCGGGCCGAGGTCGGCGAGACAGCGATCCAGCCGACCACGATGTCGTCCCGGTCGACCGCCACGAAGCGGTGCGCGGGCAGCTTCCCGGCGTCGAACGCCGCCCAGGTGGGTGCGGTCGTCTCGAAGCTGGCGTGTCCGCCGTCGAGGCCGGCCTGGTAGATCGCCAGGACCCGCTCGGCGTCGTCGGCCGTCATGGGACGGACGGTGAGGTCGGCCATCAGCAGGCTCCGTTCGGGTTGGGGGCGGGTCGGCCCATGACGACGTCGGCGGCGGAGGGGAAGCAGCCGACGCAGGCGTCGTTGATGCGGTAGTGGCGGGCCGTTCCGACCGGCTCGACGAGGACGAACCGCACCTCGGTGAGGATCTTCAGGTGCTGGGAGACGGTGGACTGCGCCAGGCCGACCGCGGCGACGATCTCCCCGACGCTCATCGGTCGGGCGTGGCGGGCGAGGTACTCGACGATCTGCACCCGGGTCGGGTCCGCGAGGGCCCGGAACCACGACGCGTACGTTTGTGCGGTCGCCCGGTCGAGCAGCTCGTCCACACCGGCCTCCTTCTATCGTTTATCGCCGATCGACGATGGAAGTGTAGCGGGTGCGGGTGCCGCGAGGCAGACGGTAACTCCCGCCTGGGCTGCCGCTGACCGCCGAGCCTTGCCCGAACATGACGATCCCCTTCCCACGGCGCCTGTCTTGACGTCCGTCGAATCAGAGAGTTGCACGTTGCTTAGACACCTGTCAACCTAGAGGCATGTCAAAGCAAGCGGCGTCGCTTCCCGTCATCGACCGCGCCGCCGACACGCCGTGCTGCCCGCCGCTGGCGCAGCGCCGGGTGCCGGCCGAGACCGCCGCCGTCCTCGCGCCCGCGTTCAAGGCGCTCGGCGACCCGGTGCGGCTGCAGTTGATGTCGATGATCGCGTCCGCCGAGGGCGGGGAGGCATGCGTCTGCGACCTGACCCCCGCGTTCGACCTGACCGGGCCGACTATCTCCCATCACCTGAAGACGCTGCGCGAGGCAGGCCTCGTCGACGCCGAGCGGCGGGGTACCTGGGTGTACTACCGGGCCCGGCCGGCCATCCTGCGCCAGCTCGCCGCACTGCTCACCGTCGAACCGGCAGCTCTTGCGTGAGCCGCGGCCGGCGCACCGCGCCGTGCAGCCATATCTGGTCGCCTGCTGCTGACCGCGCCGCTCAGTGCCACCGACTCAGTTCCGCTTGACAGTTTCACAATCACTCAGTGATAGTTGAGTCAATGACCATTGAGCTTGCTTCCCTGCAGGAGCGCGCCCGAATCCACGCCGCGCTCGGCGACCCGGCGCGCCTGGCGATCGTGGACGCGCTCACCCTCGGCGACGCCTCCCCCGGCGAGATCGCCCACGACCTGGGCATGTCCACCAACCTGGTCGCCCACCACGTCAAGGTCCTCACCGCGGCCGGCCTGGTCGTCCGCGCCCGGTCCGAGGGCGACCGCCGCCGCACCTACCTCCGCCTGCGACCCGAGGCACTGGCCACGCTGACTCCGCCGCCGCTGACCGACGTCGGCCGGGTGGTGTTCGTCTGCACCCGCAACTCCGCCCGCTCCCAGCTCGCCGCCGCGCTGTGGACGAGCCGGGCCGGCACGCCAGCCGCCTCCGCGGGCACGAAGCCCGCGTCCCGGGTCCACCCCCGCGCCGTCGCCGTGGCCCACCGCCACGGACTCCAGCTCGACCCCACCGGCACCGCCCACATCACCCAGGTCGCGCACGACGGGGACCTGGTGATCGCGGTCTGCGACAACGCCCACGAGGAACTCACCGGCCCGGTCCGGCCCCGGCTGCACTGGTCGGTGCCCGACCCGGTCCGTGTCGACACCGACGCCGCGTTCGAGGCCGCCTTCACCGACCTCGCCGCCCGCGTCGACCGGCTCGCCCCCGTCATCAATTCGGGGGACCGTCATGACTGACACCAGCCGGCACCTGCGTGAAGACCTCTCCGTCGACCAGCAGCTCGCCCTGCACGCCGCCGCCCCGCACAACGCCGGGCGGTCCCAGACGGCGCTCGGCTTCTTCACCCACCTCGCCGGCGATCAGGCGGTGGCCTGGGCCGTCCGCCGGCTCCTCGACGAACTGCACGTTCCCGCCACCCGTTGGACCACCCGCCGGGCCGGCACGCGGCCCGCGACCTCACCGCAATGGGAGAGAACAGACTGATGACCATCGCACTTTGGCGGCGCCTGCTGGCCGAGTTCACGGGCACCGCCCTGCTGGTCACCGCCGTGGTCGGCTCCGGCATCATGGCCACCACGCTCTCCCCCGGCGACGTCGGGCTCCAACTGCTGGAGAACTCGATCGCCACCGCGCTCGCCCTGGGCGCCCTGATCCTGATCTTCGGCCCGGTCTCCGGCGCCCACTTCAATCCCGTCGTCTCCGCCGCCGACTGGTTCCTCGGCCGGCGCGCCGGCACCGGCCTGACCAGCCGCGACCTCGGCGGCTACGTCATGGCCCAGGTCGCCGGCGCGATCGGGGGTTCGATCCTGGCGAACCTGATGTTCGACCTGGCCGCCGTCGACTTCTCCGGCAAGGACCGCGCCGCGGGGCACCTCTGGCTCGGCGAGGTTGTCGCCACCGCCGGCCTGATCCTGCTGGTCTTCGCCCTCGCCCGCGCCGACCGCGCCGCGGTCGCGCCGGCCGCGGTCGGCGCCTACATCGGCGCCGCGTACTGGTTCACCTCGTCGACCTCGTTCGCCAACCCGGCGGTGACCATCGGTCGCGCTTTCACCGACACCTTCGCCGGCATCGCCCCCGCCTCGGTGCCCGGCTTCGTCGTCGCGCAACTCGTCGGCCTCGCCGCGGGCGTCGGTCTCCTGGCCGCGCTCTACCCCGACGCCGGGGAAGCCGCCGACCAGGTGGTCGTGCCTACCGACGAGCGCGACCCGGCGCTCGACAATCGCGCATGAGCACCAACCCGGCGCACCGTGGCGCGGACAGGTCCTATCCCGCCCTGCTCAATCCGCCGCGTCCGGCCGGGCGCTACCGGCTGCTCGACCGCAACAGCGACCCCCGCCGGTCTCTGCCCACCGCCCACTCGGAGGCGCCGGTGAACCGGCCCTGCGACCCGTACTGCGAGAGAGGCACCTGATGTCCGACAAGCCCAGCGTGCTGTTCGTCTGCGTGCACAACGCGGGCCGCTCCCAGATGGCCGCCGGTTGGCTGCGCCACCTGGCCGGCGACGCCGTCGAGGTGCGCTCCGCCGGCTCGGCGCCCGCCGGGGCGGTCAACCCCGCCGCCGTCGAGGCCATGGCCGAGGTCGGCATCGACATCACCGACCAGACCCCCAAGCTCCTCGAATACGAGACGGCGGAGTCCTCGGACGTCATCGTGACCATGGGCTGTGGTGACGCCTGCCCCGTCTTCCCCGGCAAGCGGTACGAGGACTGGAAGCTCGAAGACCCCGCCGGCAAGGGCGTCGAGGCCGTACGCCCGATCCGCGACGAGATCCGCACCCGGGTGGATCAGCTCCTCGCCGAGCTGCGCCCTACCGCCTGACCCGGTCAGCGCCGCCCGCCCGCCGACGACCGTCAGCGGGCGGCTGCACCCTGAGCAGGAGCATTCCTCCGGACATCCCTCCTTGATCAAGCAACGCGACTCTAATGATTCCGAAGACAGAGATCCCTTACTGCGCTCGACGGAGGCGGTACCGCTCCAACCGATCGGCGCGGTAGCGGTCGAGGGTGAACGCGGCGTCATCGAGCCGGGGACATCCGGAGTCGTTGCACTTTGCGCACAGGTTCCGCTCGTGGAACTCGATGCAGTACGAGGCGAGGACGACGGCGAAGGGGACTCGCGTCAGCAACTCCTCCCCCATCACCCGGCCCGACCCGGAAAGCGGTACTGCTGGCCGAGGGTAAGGAGCGGGGCCCGTTGGTACTCCATAGTCGGCTCGATTGCCCAGTAGTGCGGACGGCCGTTGTTGCGGCGGGGCTGGACCTCGGAGAGGGCCTCCGGACCGAAGGCGCCGGAACGGTTCGGGTAGGCGGTCGCAGGGCCGGTCCGGTCGACCGGTCCCGGACGGCGGTTGAACGGCCAGAGCCTCATGAGATTCCTCCTGGCTGGGGGTTTGCGGACGCCTACCGAAGGTAATCCATCTCGTTCTACTCGTACAGCCCGTTCTATACGTCTAGCCCGTACCCTACGGCCTGCTCAGGCTGCGCGTCCATAAGGTTCGGCTCATGGTTGACGAGATGTCCCCGGTGGCGCTCTACATCCAGCTCGCAGACCTCCTCGCCAAGCAGATCGAGGACGGGAAACTCAAACCCCGCCAGCCGGTCCCGAGCGAGACCCATCTACAGCAGGAGCACGGCGTCAGCCGCGGAACTGTCCGAGCGGCTGTCCGTCTGCTTCGGGAGCGCGGTCTGGTCGTGACGCTGCCGGCTCGCGGTTCTTACGTCGCCGAGCGGAAGCCGTAAGTCCTACCTGCCCGGACTGCCGGCGAGAGCGGGCAGAGCCATTGGTGCACGCCTAGCGGGCTGAACCGCCGCTGCGAGCCGATGGCTTCCCTGCGGGCCGGCGCCACCACCCGGCCGGGATCGCCCGAGGCGCCTGCCCGCCGGGGTCGCCCCGGGCCGACGCCGGCGGCTCACCCCTCGGCGAGGGCGTCGAGCGCCAGCGACGCGGTCCAACTGAACGCCGGGGAGCCGAGCCCGGCGCCGGTGTCCGGGTGGAAGTACTCGTGGCAGCCGCTGCGGGCGACCAGCCCGAGCATCGACTCCCGCAGCCCGGCGGCCAGGTCGGGCCGGCGGTGGGTGAGCAGTCCCCGCCAGAGCAGCCAGCTCGTGTTCAGCCAGCTCGGGCCGCGCCAGTAGCGCAACGGTTCGAAGTCCGGCGCGGTGCGGTCGTGGGTGGGCAGCGGGCGGTCCATCCGGGACGCCAGGCCGAACCGGGGCGAGCACGCCTCGGTCAGCACCGCCCGCACCTGCCGGGCCGGCAGGTCCGGCAGGATCAGCGGCATCAGCCCGAGCACCGTCCGGGCCGGGATCAGCCGGTCGGTGCGCAGGTCGCGCGGGTGGAAGGTGCCGGTGGTCGGGTCGTACAGCCGGTCCACCAGGGTCGCGGTGATCCGGGCTGCCCGCTCCCGGTGCGGCCCGGGGTCGGCGCCGACCACCGCCGCGATCCGGGCCAGCGCCTGCTCGGCCACCCCCAGTGCCGCGTTGAGCAGCGGACACTCCACCAGGAAGGGATGCCGCCCGGCCAGCCCGTCGTCGCCGTAGCGGCCCTCCCGATAGGACGCGACGATCGCGACGTAGCGCGCGTAGTCCAGGTCCGTGGGGCGGTGCGCGGCGTCGGCGTGCGCGGTGTCGTGGCGCCGGTACGCCCGCATCACGGCGGCGTCGGCGGGCACCCCGGCCATCGGGGCGTCCCAGGCCGGGCTGTTGTCCAGCCCCGACTCCCACGGGTGCACCAGGCAGGCCAGCCCGGCGCCGCCCACGTCCCGCCGGCCGGTCAGGTACCGCTGCTGGGCGACCAGCCGCGGATAGAGCCAGCGCAGGGCCCGCACCGACGCCTCGGACGGAGCCCGACGGTGGATCAGCCACGCCGCCGCGGCGTGCACCGGCGGTTGGACGATCCCGGATGTGCTGGAAGCCGGGGCGCCGTCGGCGCGGGCCGAGTCCCAGAACTCCGGCCCCGGGAAGTACGACCCGACCCGCAGCGCCGGGTTGAACACGATGTGCGGAACCCGCCCGTCGGCCCACTGGGCGGCGAAGAGCGTCCGTAGCTCCCGCCACGCCCGCTCCGGTCGGACGTGGGCCAGCCCGACGGCGATGAACGCCGAGTCCCAGCTCCACTGGTGCGGGTAGAGGGTGCGCGAGGGCACGGTGTGGTCGTGCTCCCAGTTGCCGTCGAGGGTGGCGACGGCCAACCGGCGCAACCCCGCCGCCCGCTCGGCACCGTCCCACCCCGGGGACGGGTCGCCGTCGGGGCGACCCGCCGTGGCGTCCAGTCCGGCGGCGGCGCCGGTTCCGCCGGCCGGCCCGGCGCTCATGCCGCCGCCTGCCACGGCTGGGCGTGCGTGAGCACCGCCGCGGCCTGCCGGAGGGCGGCGAGGGGCTCGCCGCGCAGCCGGCACTCCAGCGCCAGCCAGCCCCGGTAGTCGATGTCGTGCAGGGTCCGCAGCAGCGCCGGCCAGTCCAGGTGCCCGGCCCCGGGCTGGTACCGGTTGGAGTCGCTGACCTGCACGTGCCCGAGGTACGGCGCGGCGGCGCGCAGCGCCGCGTGCACGTCGTCCTCCTCGATGTTCATGTGGAAGGTGTCGGCGACCACCCGGACCGAGGGCAGGCCGACGGCCGCGCAGAGGGCGACCGCCTCGTCGAGCCGGTTGACCATGTGGTCCTCGTACCGGTTGAGGGGCTCCAGGAAGAGGGTGACCCCCTCGGCCCGGGCGTGCTCGCCCAGCTCGCCGAGGGCGTCGACGAGGACCTGCCGGTCGCCGTCGGGCGAGCGGGGCGGCTCGAAGGGCGGCAGCCGCCGGGAGAACATCCCCCAGGCGGCCGGGGTCATCGCGCCGATGCCGCCGAGCTCGGCGATGACCGAGAGCTGCGAGCGCAGGTTGCGCACCGCGTCCCGGGAGCGGTCCGGGTCGAAGTCGCCGATGAAGTGGTCCATCTCGACGCAGACGGTGGGCATGGGCACGCCCTCGGCGCGGGCCCGGCGCAGCTCCGGCAGCCGCCGGGCGAACGCGAGGTCACCGCGGCCGCGCAGCTCGATGGCCTGGTAGCCGAGCGTGCTGGCGAGGGCGAACTTGTCGGACAGGCTGGCGCCCGGGAGCAACTGCTCCTGGCAGGCGAGTGGAATGGCCATTCAGAACCTCAGCACGACTTGGAGGACGTCACCGTCACCGCGGTCGAGCAACGCGAGCGCGTCGGCCACCGCGCCCGCGTCGACGACGTGGCTCACCAGCGGCAGCGGGTCGACGCTGCCCTCGGCCACCAGGTCCATGAAGGTGTGGGCGATCCGGGGCCCGGTCCACCGGCCGGCCGTGCCGGGTGCCGGGGTGGGCCCGGAGACCTGGGCCGCCACCAGCTGGATCCGGTTGTGGTGGAACTCCTCGCCGAGTCCCAGCCCGAGGGCGTACCCCTGGTAGAAGCCGGCGGCCACGACGCGGCCGGCGTGGGTGGTGGCGCGGATCGCCTCGTGCAGCGCCGGGTACGACCCGGACAGCTCCAGGCAGACGTCGGCGCCGCGACCGTCGGTGGCCCCGCGGAGCACGGCGGCGGCGGAGTCGACGGCGGCGTCGACGACTCGACGGGCGCCGAAGCGGGTGGCGAAGTCCAGCCGGGCGGGCACCCGGTCGACCGCGACCACCCGGGCGCCGGAGAGGGCGGCCAGCCGGGTGCCGAGCAGGCCGATCACCCCCTGGCCGAAGACCCCCACCCAGTCGCCGAGGTGCAGGTCGCCGGCGAGCACCGCGGTGAGGGCGATGGCGCCGGGACGGGCGAAGACGGCGGTGAGCGGGTCGAGCCCGGCCGCCAGCGGCTGGACCGTGCCGGAGGGCACGACGGCCTCGGCCCGGTGTCCCCAGATGCCCCAGACGACCTGCCCGGGACGTCGGTCGGCGACGTCGGCGGCGACCTCGAGGATCTCGCCGACCTCCTCGTAGCCGAAGCCGACGACGGGGTAGGCGGCGGGCGCCTGGCGGGGCACAAACATCCGGCTGGCGTCGTCCCAGTCCTTGCTGAGCCGGGGATTGCTGCCGCGGTAGAGGGTCAGCTCGGTGCCGGCCGAGATGCCGGAGTAGCAGGTGCGGACGCGCACCTGGCCCGGGCCGAGTGGATCTGCGGGGCAGGGCTCGAGGCTGACGCGCCGGGGCCCGGCCAGAGAGACAACCCAGTTGGGCATGGCGTCGCTCCGAGGGAAGTGCCGGGCTCGATTCTAAAACAAAATATCAGCATATGTCTTGTAATTGATCAATCGAGGGCGTTGAATCCCTGATGTACCCTTCGAGAGGAGTGCCACCGATGCCATCACCCTCGATGCGGATGCTCGCCGCCACCCTGATCATGGCAGTTGCCGGGACAGGAATGGTGGCCTGCAGCGACGACGAGCCGAAAGCCGACAGTTCAGAGATAACAGTGTGGAGCCTGGAGGACGTCGCCGACCGGGTGACCGCCACCAAGGCGATCATCGCCGACTACACCGCCAGGACCGGCGTCAAGGTCAACCTGGTCACCGTCAACGAGGACCAGTTCCCCTCGCTCATCGCCTCCAGCGCCGCCGCCGGCGAGCTGCCCGACGTGGTCGGCTCCGTCTCCCTGGCCGGCATCCAGACGCTCGCCGGCAACCAACTGCTGCACGAGTCCGCCAACGCCGAGATCGTCGACAAGCTCGGCCGGGACACCTTCTCCCCCCGCGCGCTGGAGCTGACCTCCGACGGCGGGAAGCAGCTCTCCGTCCCCAGTGACGGGTGGGGCCAGCTCCTCGTCTACCGCAAGGACCTCTTCGACGCCGCCGGCCTGCCCGCCCCCGACACGTACGAGAAGATCGCCGCCGCCGCGGCGAAGCTCAACACCGGCGGCGTCGCCGGCATCACCGCGGCGACCGCCCCCGGCGACGTCTTCACCCAACAGACCTTCGAGCACCTCGCGCTGGCCAACAACTGTCAGCTCACCGACGACTCCAGCGCGGTCAAGCTCGACTCACCCGAGTGCGTCGAGGCGTTCCGCTTCTACGGCGACCTGATGCGCAACCACTCGGTCAAGGGTGCCCAGGACGTGGACACCACCCGGGCCACCTACTTCGCCGGCAAGGCCGCGATGCTGATC
Source organism: Micromonospora sp. GCM10011541 (assembly GCF_042650725.1). Lineage (NCBI taxonomy): Bacteria > Bacillati > Actinomycetota > Actinomycetes > Micromonosporales > Micromonosporaceae > Micromonospora > Micromonospora sp. GCM10011541. The sequence goes on along the minus strand of NZ_JBHSBP010000003.1, from coordinate 66,669 downwards.
TGGTCGCCGTTCATCCTCGACGAGCTGGCCGGGCTGCGCAACGACGCCAAGCCGACCTGTCCGCAGTGCCAGCAGGACCCGACGTTCCTGGCCAAGAACAGCGGCTTCGTCACCGCGATCAAGGGACCCAACGGCGCCGAACCGGCCCAGTACGGCGAGATCAGCTCGTGGGCGGTGCTCGACGGCGCCGCGGCCGGTTCGGCCAAGTCGTTCGTGGAGTACCTGCTCTCCGACGGCTATCCGCGCTGGTTCGGCATGTCTCCCGAAGGCCGGTTCCCGGCCCGCAAGGGCACCGCGGACGACAAGGAGAAGTTCCTCACCGCCTGGAACACCAGCCAGGCCGGCGTGGACGCCAAGAAGCCGCTCTCCGCCGTGTACGGCGACGACGTCCTCGCCACCCTGCGCAAGAGCCCGGACACCTTCCAGCGCTGGGGCCTGCCGCAGGGCCAGGGCAAGCTGGTCGGCGCGATCCTCGGCGAGCTGCCCGTGCCGAAGGCGCTCGCCGACGTGGTCGGCGGCAAGTCCGACGCCGCCGCGGCCGCCGCGCGGGCGAAGAAGGACGTCGAGGCGATCAAGAAGGGCGTCAATTGACCACCACCGCCCCGGAGGCCGGCCGCTCCCCCGCCCGGGAGCGGCCCGGCCCCCGCCGCCGGCCACTGACCCTGCGCCGGCGCGAGTCCCGCGCCGGGCTCGCGCTGGTCGCCCCGACCCTGCTCGTGGTGGCCGGGGTGATCGGCATCCCGATCGTCTGGACCGTGGTGCTGGCCTTCCAGCGGGTACGCCTGGCCACCCTGCGCCGGAGCGGGCTCTTCGGCGAGTTCACCCTGAGCAACTTCGACCGGGTGCTGCACACCCACGGGTTCGCCGAAACGCTCTGGACCACCCTGCTCTACAGCCTCGGCGGGACCTTCGGGTCGATCGTGATCGGCCTGGTCGCCGCGCTGGTCGTCCGCCGGCCGTTCCGCGGGCGCACACTGGTGCGGGCGTCGATGCTGCTGCCGTACGTGGCGCCGGTGGTCGCGGTGGCCTTCGTCTGGCAGGTGATGCTCGACCCGCAGCTCGGCATCGTCAACGACTGGGGGCAGCGGTTCCTCGGCTGGGACGCGCCGATCCCGTTCCTGTCCCAGGACTCGACCGCGCTGTGGACGGTCATCGCGTTCGAGGCGTGGCGGTACTTCCCGTTCGCGTTCCTGTTCCTGCTCGCCCGGCTGCAGGCCGTCCCCGCGGACCTGGAGGAGGCGGCCCGGGTCGACGGGGCCACCCCGACCCAGCGCTTCCGGCACATCCTGCTGCCCCAGCTGATGCCGGTGATCGCGCTGCTGGCGGTGCTCCGGTTCATCATGACCTTCAACAAGTTCGACGACGTCTACCTGCTCACCGGCGGTTCGGCCGGCACCGAGGTGGTCAGCGTCCGGGTCTACCAGTTCCTCACCGCGCGTACCGACGTCGGGGCCGCGGCGGCACAGGCGGTCGTGCTGGCCGTCGTGCTGATCGCGTTCGTCGCGATCTATCTGCGCTTCTTCACCGCACGCAGGGAGGCCTGATGGACCGGGACCGGCTCGAGACGGTCAGCCTGCGCTGGCTGCGCCGGCTGGTGATCGCCGCCTTCCTGGTCGTCACCGTACTGCCCTTCTGGTACATGCTGGTGCTCTCGGTGCGTCCCATCGAGCGCCTGCTGCTCGATCCCGGCTCGCTGTGGGTGCCGGTCAGCGAGTTCACCGTCGCCACGTACGCCGAGGTGCTCAAGGCCGCCGAGGACGGCGGCCAGGGTTTCCTCACCTTCATCCGCAACAGCGGGCTGGTGGCGCTGTCCGCCACGGCGCTGACCCTGGTGGTCGCCATCCCCGGCGCGTACGCGGTGGCCCGGCTGCGGTTCTTCGGCCGGCGGCAGGTCAACGCCCTCTTCCTCGCCGTCTACCTCTTCCCGTCCATCGTCATCGCCATCCCGCTCTTCGTGGTCTTCACCCGCGTCGGGCTGCGCGGCTCGCTGTTCGGGCTGGTCCTGGTCTACATCTCGCAGACCCTGCCGGTCTCGGTCTACATGCTGAAGAACTACTTCGAGACGATCCCGGTCAGCCTGGAGGAGTCCGCGGCCATCGACGGCGCCGGCCGGCTCGGCATCATCCGCCGGGTCAGCCTGCCCCTCGCGGCACCGTCGATCATGGCGGTCGCCCTCTACGACTTCATGATCGCCTGGAACGAGTTCCTGTTCGCCCTGCTCTTCCTGGTGGACAAGCCCAACCGGTGGACGGTGTCGCTCGGGCTGTCGCTGCTCTCCGACGGCGTCGAGGTGCCGAAGACCGTGCTGATGGCGGGATCGGTGATCCTCACCCTCCCCATCGTGATCCTCTTCTTCGCCAGCGAGCGGCTGCTCACCGAGGGGCTCACCAGCGGTGCCGAGAAGGGCTGAACTTGACCTTGAACGAGAGGTGACCCCAGGATGGCCCGGTGCGCACGACCACGATCGACGGGGACCGGTCGGCGAGCCGGGGGCTGGCCCGCCTGCTCACCGAGGTGCTCGCGCCGGGCGTCCTGGTGACCGCCCTGCCGCTGATGGCCGCCGCCCGGGTCAGTGACACAGCGCGCGACCTCCTGCTCTGGGGCGGCACGGCGCTGCTCTTCTGCGCGGTCATCCCGGTCGGCGTGATCATCCACGGGGTGCGCCGGGGCCGGCTCACCGACCGGCACATCGGCGACCGCACCCAGCGGGCCCGTCCGCTGCTCACCGGCCTGGTCTCCGTGGCGGTCGGGATGGCCCTGCTGGCCGCGCTGCACGCCCCGGCGGAGCTGTTCGCCGTCATCGTCGTGATCTTCGTGGTGGGCGCGGCGGTCACCGCGGTGAACCACTGGTGGAAGCTCAGCGTGCACGCCGCGGTGATCGCCGCGTCCACCACCGTGCTGGTGCTGCTCTTCGGTCCGGCCCTGCACGCCGCCTGGCTGCTGGTGGCCGCGGTCGCCTGGTCCCGGGTGCGGCTGCGCGACCACACCTGGCCGCAGGTCGTCGCGGGCGCCATGGCGGGGGTCCCACTCGCCGCCGGCACGTTCCTCGCGCTGACCTGATCCCCACGCCGGACGGCCACCGCGCATCGTGCCTGGTTCGCGCAGGACGGCGGCCGGCCACCCCATCCGGCTCCCGGCGAGGAAGATCCGGTTACGGTGGCCCCATGAGCAAGCCGACCCGTTGGGTGACCGACACGAAGCCCGGGCACTCGCAGTGGTACATCGACCGGTTCCGCCGCCTCGCCGCCGAGGGAGCGGACCTGGCCGGTGAGGCGCGGCTGCTGGACGCCATGGTTCCGCCGGGCTCCCGCATCCTGGACGCCGGCAGCGGCACCGGACGGGTGGGCGCGGCGCTGGCCGTCCGGGGACACTCCGTGGTCGGGGTGGACGCCGACCCGGCCCTGGTGGAGGCCGCCCGCGCCGACCACCCCGGGCCGCGCTGGCTGGTCGGCGACCTGGCCGAGCTCGACCTCGCCGCGCAGGGCGAGGCGGAGCCCTTCGACGCGGCGGTGATCGCCGGCAACGTGCTGGCGTTCGTCGCGCCCGGCACCGAACCGGCGGTGCTGACCCGGGTCGCCGCCCACGTGCGCCCGGACGGCATCGTGGTGGTCGGCTTCGGCACCGACCGGGGCTACCCGCTGACCGACTTCGACGCCGACGCGGTCGCCGCCGGCCTGCGGCTGGAGCATCGCTTCGCCACCTGGGACCTGCGCCCGTGGCGGGAGGACGCCGACTTCGCGGTCACCGTCCTACGCCGCCCGCCCGCCTGAGCCGCCCGGCCGGCACCCCGGGGCCGGCCGCCCGCGGAAAGGTGGGCCGGGTGCCCGACGTCCGGCGGCCCGGCCCGCCGTCAGGCCGGGGCGGCGACCGCGCGGGCGGCGGCCGGGTCGAGTGGGCTGCCCGCCGGGACCAGACTGACCAGGCTCGCCGGCAGCCGCACCGGGCGGACGCCGGAGTAGCCGAGCATGCCGAGCACCGCGCCGTCGGCGAGCACGTACCGCCGGCCCAGGTCGGTGACCACGGAGACCGCGCCACCGGACGCGCCGGGCGCCGCCGCCGACTCGACCACCGCGCCGCGGCCGGGCTCGACCACCACCTGGTCGGCGCGGACCCCCCTCCGGCCCGTCGGCGTCCGCGTGGCGGCGAGGTCCGGCGGGGTGGCGCCCACCCGCACGTCGCGTACGCCGGTGTCGTCGCCGACCCGGGCGCAGACCGCGCCGCCGTCGACGGTCGCCAGCCGGGGCGGGGCGGGGGGCGGCGCGGCCGGCCCGGTGGGGACCCGGTCGGGCAGCTTGGGCAGGGCGGCGAACCGGCCCAGCGTGATCGGCTCCGGCTCGCCCTGTCCGGTGCGGGCGAGCAGCAGGCCGGCCTGGAGTTCGGTGATGCCGGCCAGACCGTCCCGCTCGGCCACCGCGTACTGCCGGCCGCCGCCCGAGTTGCGCACCAGGTAGACGTCGCCGACGGTGGCGCCGGTGACCCGGGCGGAGCGTTCGCCGAGGCCGCGCACCGTGGGCGGGGCCAGGTCGGCGCCGGCCGGCACGATGTTGAGCAGCGCCGGCGCCACCGGCACCGCCCGGTCCCGGGTCGCGGCCAGCGCCGCCAGCACCCGGTCGGTGTCGCGGAGCAGGTGGCGCCGGTGATGCCAGAGCAGGTGCAGGCTCCCGTCCGGGTGCCGCAGCAGCACCCCCTGCTCGCCGAGGGGCCGGCCGCCGGTGGCGTCCCGGCCGATCAGCAGCGCCGAGCCCGGCTCGGTCCGCCCGGCCTCGGTCGAGATGACCGAGCAGACCGTCCAGGGCGCGGTGGAGAGCCTGCCCGGCGCGGGCAGCGAGTCCGGCGCGTCGGCGATGCCCAGTGGCAGCCCGCGCGGCACGCCCTCGATCGAGCGCCGGGAGACCAGCACGGTCTTCGGCCGGTCGGCGCCGATGATGAGCAGGGCCGAGGCGTAGTTGAGCACCGGGTGCAGCCGGTGCTCGCGGTAGACGAACCGGGCGCCGGACTCCTTCTCCACGATCACCGCGCCGGCGTCCCGCCAGGAGCTGCCACCACCGGCGAACAGGCCGTAGAGAGCGAACCCGCCCAGGCCGATCACCGCGACCAGGACGCTGGCCAGTCCCGCGCCGGCCAGCCGCCGGAACGGCGACTGGGCGGGGTCGGTCTCCCGCATCACCAGCGCGGCCACCGCCCGCTGCACGGTGAACTGGTACGAGTGGAGCTGGTCCTGCCGCGACGGCATGAGGTCCCTTCCGGTGAAACGGTCGGCGCACAGGATAAGCGTTCCGTCGATGCGTCGAGGACCCTGCGCGCCATCGGGCGGTGACCGGGTCTCGAGCGGTCCCGGCGGCGATGGGGCGGCCGTGGTGGCGGCGTTCACGTCGACCGGTACGGTCGCCGTAGCGGTGTGCCGCCGCCGGAGGGAGAATCACAGTGGACAGCAGCGCCTGGGACACCCGGTACGCCAACACGCCGGGTCTGGTGTGGAGCGCTGAGCCCAACCGTTTCGTCGTCGAGTCGGTCGCCGGGCTGGACCCCGGCAGCGCGCTCGACCTGGCGGCCGGGGAGGGACGCAACGCGGTCTGGCTGGCCGGCCAGGGCTGGCGGGTCACGGCCGTGGACTTCTCCCCGGTGGCCGTCGAGCGGGGCCGCGAGCTGGCCAACCGGCAGGGCGTACCGGTCGAGTGGCGGGTCGCGGACGTGACCATGTATCGGCCGGTGCCGGGCAGCTACGACCTGGTCCTGATCAGCTACCTGCACCTGCCCGCCGCGGAACTGGCCGGAGTGCTCGCCGCCGCCCGGAGTGCGCTGCGCCCCGGTGGCACGATCGTCGTCGTCGGCCACGACCGGGCGAACCTCGACGGCGGGACGGGCGGACCGCAGGACCCGGCGATCCTGCTCACCCCCGAGGCGGTCGTCGACGGGCTCGCCGGCATGCGAATCCAGCGGGCCGAGACCGCCCGCCGGCCGGTGCCCACCGAGGGCGGCGACAGCGTGGACGCCCTCGACACGGTGGTCGTCGCGGCCCGCCCCAGCGGCTGATCCCGCACCGCCGCGCGCGGCGCGCCGGCCGACCGGTCAGGGGCGCAGGATGAGCCGGATCGGGTTGCCCTCCTTGTCGTGGACCCGCCGCACGGCCTCGGCCGCGTCGGCCAGCGGCAGCACATCGCTGACCGAGGCGGTCAGGTCGAGCCGGCCCTGAGCGGCGAGCGACACGAGTTGCTCGACGTGTTGCGCCTCCGAGCCGTAGTGGCCGAGCACGGCCTGCCGGCTGTAGTTGAACCGGCTGTCGGAGGAGATGGTGAGCGGCTGGTTGGCGATGCCGGTGAGCACCAGCCGGCCCTGCCGGCCGAGCACGGTCATGGCCTGCTCGCGTGCCTGGGTGACGCCGGCGAAGTCGAACGCGACGTCCAGACCGCGGGCGTTGGTCACGTCCAGCACGGCGTCCCGGAAGGCGGCGTCCTTCGGGTCCAGGGCAATGTCGGCGCCGAGGGTCAGCGCCCGGTCCCGGGCCGCCGGCAGCGGATCCACGGCGATGACCGGCGCCGCGCCGACCAGCAAGAGCAGTTGCACCGCGTGCGCGCCGAGGCCGCCGACCCCCCACACCGCGACCGCTTCCCCCGGCCGGGTGCGGGCGGTGTCGGTCACCGCCGCCCACGGGGTGGAGACCGCGTCGGGGATGATGCAGGCCTGCTCGAACGGGAGGGCGTCGGGGATCGGCATGACGGTGTCCTCGCGGGCCAGCGCGTACTCGGCCCAGCCGCCGTCGTAGTCCACGCCCCGGGTGAGCACGGTGCCACTCCGGTCTCGCTCCCCCGCCTGGAGCAGCACCCGCTGGCCCGGCTGCCAGCCCTCGACCTCCTCCCCCAGCGCGTCGACCGTCCCGGCCACCTCGTGACCGAGGGTCACCACGTCGCCGGACAGGTACAGCGGGGTGAGCGTGCCGTCGATCAGGTGCACGTCCGACAGGCACACCCCGGCGGCGGCGACCCTGATCCGGACCTGCCCGCGGCCCGGCTCGGGCACCGGCACCGACTCCATCCGCAACGCCCGCCCGGTCACGTGCAACCGTCCGGCCAGCATCTCCGCCACCGCGCTCCCCTTCCGCTCCGACGTCCTCGACCGGGTGGCTTACCCGGGCCGGGGCGTGGGATGCCGCCGGCGGCGGGAAAAGCCCGGGCGGCCGGGATCGTCCGGCGGGCGGCCGGCGGGCCGGTAACATCCGGTGACGGAACCGGCGGAGAGGACCACCCGTGGGCGCGCGATTCGAAGAACTGGCCTGGCGGGAGACCCCGATCGGCGAGATCAGCCTGCGTCGGCGGCGCGACCCGGCGCTCGACGTCGACGTGTACGAGGTGAAGCTCGACGACGAGTTCCTGATGTCCAGCCTGTTCCCGGTCGCGGAGATCGAACTCGCCCGGCTCGGGCTGGCCACGCTGAACGGCGACGCCCTGGACGTGGTGGTCGGCGGGCTCGGCCTCGGCTACACGGCCCGGACCGCGTTGGAGGACCCGCGGGTCCGCTCGTTGGTGGTGGTGGAGGCCATCGAGGACGTGATCGACTGGCATCGCCGGGACCTGCTCCCGTTCACCGCCGGGCTGGCCACCGATCCGCGTACCCGGTTCGTCCGGGCCGACTTCTTCGCCGCCGTCGCCGGCGGGAGCGGGTGGGACCCGGACGCGCCGGGACGTCGGTTCCACGGGGTGCTGCTCGACGTCGACCACTCGCCGCGCCAGGTGCTGCACCCCAGCCACGCCGACTTCTACACGGTCGCCGGACTACGCCGGCTCGCCGACCTCCTGCACCCCGACGGGGTCTTCGCGCTCTGGTCGAACGACCCGCCCGACCCGGCGTTCCAGCGGGTGCTGACCGAGGTGTTCCCGACCTCGGTGGCGCACGTCGTCCGGTTCCCCAACCCGTTGCAGGGCCGGGAGTCCGCGAACACGGTCTACGTGGCCCGGCACTGACCTCGCCCCGGCCCCGGCGACCGGCCAGCTACGCGACCGTAGGTTACCGGGAGGTAGGTTAGGCTGACGGCGGCGCCACAGCGAGGAGAGACGGCGATGGACGCGACCGTGGACCGACCCTGGACGCGCAGCTACGCCGAGGGCGTACCGGCCACCATCGCCGTCCCGGCGGAATCGCTGGTGGACCTGCTCACCGACGCCGCCCGGCGCTTCGGCTCCCGGGTGGCGCTGGACTTCTTCGGCGCCACCACCACGTACGCCCAGCTCGCCGGCCAGGTCGACCGGGCCGCCGACGCGCTGCGCGCGCTGGGCGTCGGGCGCGGCGACCGGGTGGCGCTGATCCTGCCGAACTGCCCCCAGCACGTGGTCGCCTTCTACGCGGTGCTGCGCCTCGGCGCGGTGGTGGTCGAGCACAACCCGCTCTACACCGCGCAGGAACTGGAACACCAGCTCACCGACCACGGCGCCCGGGTCGCCGTGGTCTGGGACAAGGTCGCCCCGCTGATCGCCGGCCGCGGTGCGGTGCGGACGGTCGTCGCGGTCGACCTGACCGGCGCGCTGCCGCCGCTCAAGCGGTGGGCCCTACGGCTGCCGCTGCGCAAGACCCGCGCCGCCCGGGCCGCGATGACGGCGCCGGCCCCCGGCTCGCTCTCCTGGGCGGAACTGGTCGCCACCGCCGGCCCCCTCCCGGCCGACCACCCGGCGCCCGGCCCGGACGACACCGCGCTGCTCCAGTACACCGGCGGCACCACCGGCACCCCGAAGGGCGCCATCCTCACCCACCGCAACCTGCGGGCCAACGCCACGCAGGGCCGCGCCTGGGTGCCGGGCCTGCGCGACGGCGAGGAGACGGTGTACGCCGTCCTGCCCCTCTTCCCCGCGTACGGGCTGACGCTGTGCCTGACCTTCTCGGTGGGCATCGGCGCCACCCTGGTGCTCTTCCCCCGGTTCGACCTCGACCAGGTCCTCGACGCGGTACGCCGCCGGCCGCCGACCTTCCTGCCCGCCGTGCCGCCGATCTACGAGCGGCTCGCCACCGCCGCTCGCAAGCGCGACATCGACCTCAGCTCGGTCCGGTACGCCATCTCGGGGGCGATGGCGCTGCCGCCCGCCACCGTGGAGCTGTGGGAGTCGGTCACCCGCGGCCTGCTGGTCGAGGGGTACGGCATGACCGAGACCTCCCCGATCACCCTGGGCAACCCGGTCTCCCCGGCCCGCCGGCGCGGCACCGTCGGCGTGCCCTTCCCGTCCACCGAGATCCGGATCGTCGACCCGGAGGACCCGAGCCGGCACCGGCCCCCGGGCGAGGCCGGTGAGCTGCTGGTCCGCGGCCCGCAGGTGTTCGCCGGCTACTGGGGACGCCCCGAGGACACGGCCGCGGTGCTGCTGCCGGACGGCTGGCTGCGTACCGGCGACGTGGTGACGATGGACCCGGACGGCTTCGTCACCGTGGTGGACCGGATCAAGGAGCTGATCATCACCGGGGGCTTCAACGTCTACCCGTCGGAGGTGGAGGAGGCGCTGCGCCGGGTGCCCGGCGTGCGCGAGGCGGCGGCGGTCGGCCTGCCCGGCGAGCACGGCGGCGAGGAGGTGGTGGCGGCGGTCGTGCTGGACCCGGCGAGCCCCACCGCCGCCGAGGACGTCCGTTCCGGCTGCCGGCAGCACCTCGCCGGCTACAAGGTGCCCCGCCGCATCGTCGTGGTGGAGGACCTGCCCCGGTCGCAGATCGGCAAGGTCCTCCGCCGCGAGGTCCGCGACCGGCTCCTCGCCGGGGACTGACCCGGCCGGGCCGCGGCCCGACGCACGGGGCCGGCGCGCGCCCCGGCCCGCCGGGGCGGTCAGAACCAGCTCTCCCGGGTGTCCAGGGTGGTCCGGTCGAGGCTCTCCAGCAGGTCGAACTGGGGTCCGGTGCGGGGCAGCTCGTGCCGGAAGAAGTACCGGGCGGCCTGCCGCTTGCCGGCGAGGAAGTCGGCGTCCGGCCCGTCCGGGGCGCCCGCCGCCTCGACGACGAGCAGCTGCTCCAGCCACATCCAGGCGATCACCACATGCCCGACGGCCTCCAGGTAGACGCTGGCGTTCGCCAGCGCCGGCTCCGGGTCGCCGGTGGCCCAGAGCCGGCGGGTCACCACGCCGATCCGGTCCACCGCCGCGCCGAGCTGGGCGGCCAGCTCGGCCGCCTCCCCCTCGGCCTTCCAGGCCCGGGTGACCGTCGCGCCGATCGTCTCCAACAGCAGCGCGAGCCCGGCGCCACCCTGCATGGTCGCCTTCCGGCCCAGCAGGTCCAGCGCCTGGATGCCGTGGGTGCCCTCGTGGATCGGGTTCAGCCGGTTGTCCCGCCAGTGCTGCTCGACGTCGTAGTCACGGGTGTAGCCGTACCCGCCGTGCACCTGGATGGCCAGGTCGTTGGCGGCCAGGCACCACTGCGACGGCCAACTCTTGGCGATCGGGGTGAGCATGTCCAGCAGGAGGTGGGCCCGGCCGCGGTCGGCCTCGACCGGGGCGGTCTTCTCCTCGTCGAGCAGCCGGCCACAGTAGAGGACGAGGGCGAGCGCGCCCTCCACGTAGCTCTTCTGGGCCAGCAGCATCCGGCGGACGTCGGGGTGGGCGACGATCGGCACCTGCGGCGTGGTGGGGTCCTTGTCGGCGAGCGGGCGGCCCTGCGGGCGCTGACGGGCGTACGCGACGGACTTGAGGTACCCGGTGTAGCCGAGCGCGGTCGCGCCGGCGCCGACGCCGATCCGCGCCTCGTTCATCATGTGGAACATCTGCGCCAGCCCCTGGTGCGGCTCCCCGACCAGGTAGCCGACCGCACCCGCCCGCCCGTACGGCCGGTGCACCCCCTCCCCGAAGTTGAGCAGGGTGTTGGTGGTGCCCCGGTAGCCCATCTTGTGGTTGAGGCCGACCAGCACCACGTCGTTGCGCGGCCCGAGGGCGCCGTCGGCGTCGAGGAGCACCTTGGGCACGATGAACAGTGAGATGCCCTTGACCCCCGGCGGGCCGCCGGGGATCCGGGCCAGCACCAGGTGGACGATGTTCTCGGCCAGCTCGTGGTCGCCCCCGGAGATCCACATCTTGGTGCCGACCAGCCGGTACGTCCCGTCGGACTGCGGCTCGGCCCGGGTGGTGATGTCGGCGAGGGAGCTGCCGGCCTGCGGCTCGGACAGGCACATGGTGCCGAAGAAGCGACCCTCCACCATGGGGCGTACCCAGGTGTCGATCTGCTCGGCGCTGCCGTGGGTGAGCAGCAGGTTGGCGTTGCCCAGGGTGAGGAACGGGTACGCGGCGGTGCCGACGTTGGCCGCCTGGAACCAGGCGAAGCAGGCGGCGGAGACGGCGTGCGGCAGCTGCATCCCGCCGATCGACTCGTCCATGCTGGCGGCCAGCAGCCCGGTCTGGGCGAAGACGTCCAGGGCCGCCTTGACCTGCGGGATGGTGTGCACCCGGCGGCCGTCGAAGGTGGGCTCGGCGCTGTCGGCGGCCCGGTTGTGCGGGGCGAAGTGCTCGGCGGCCACCCGGGCGGCCAGGTCCAGCACGTCGTCGAACGTCTCCCGGGAGTGCTCGGCGTAGCGGGGCCGCTCGGTCAGCCGGGTCACGTCCAGCCAGTCGTGCAGCAGGAACACCAGGTCCCGACGGGACAGCAGGGTGGACGACAAGGGGTCTCCTTCCGTCGGGCCGGGCTCAGCCGCGGTGCAGCCCCGCGACGGCCTCTCGCAGGTCATCCTGGCTGATCGGGCCGGCCGGCGCACCCTCGGTCGCCTCCCGCATCGCCTTGGGCCAGCTGCACCCGGCGCAGCACCTCGCGGATGTCCGCGCCGGTCAGGCCGGGGGTGAGCGCCGCCAGCTCGGCCGGGTCGACGTCGGCGGCGAACATCCGGAAACCGGGCCCCTCGTGCAGCGCGATCAGCTCCCGGATCATCTTGGTGATGATCTCGGCGCGGCCGGACTCGTCCGGCGCGGGGATGGCGAGCTTGACGTCGAAGCGTCCGGAGCGGATGAGCGAGGCGTCCACCCGCTGCGGGAAGTTGGTGGTGGCCACCACGATCACGTCGGGGTTCTCCTCGAACAGGGTGTTCATCTCCTGCTTGAAGATGCCGGCGACCGCGTTGACCGCCTGGCTGGCGGCGTCCCCGCCCGCCCCGGCGTAGCTGATTATGCTGTCGAACTCGTCGAAGAGCAGCACGGTGGGCTGCCGGTAGCGGCGGGCCTCCCGGAAGATCTGCTTGATGTTGCGTTCGGAGCCGCCGAGGTACTTGTCGAGGATCTCCGGAGTGCGGATCTCGCGGAAGTCGGCGCCGATCTCGTTGGCCAGGGCCCGGGCCAGCATGGTCTTGCCGGTGCCGGGCGGGCCGTACATGAGGATGCCCTGCGGGCGGCGGGCGCCCCAGCGGGCCATCACCTGCGGGTGGCGGAACGACACCGCGATCTCCCGGAACCGGGCGACCACCTCGGCCAGGCCGCCGACCTGGTCCAGGGTGACCGCCTCGGTGCGCGGCACGGCCGGGACCGCCGCCGGCGCGGGTCGGCGGCCCACGCTGTAGGACCGGTCGCGCAGCGCCCCCTCGCCGGCCAGCTCGCGCACCACGTGCAGCACCAGGCCGACCATCGCCCGCAGGTGCGTCGGGCCGGCCTCGCCGCCGGGCACGGCCGCGCGCAGGGTCACTGTCCGCCCGCCGTCGGGACTCTCGTCGTACGTGACCTCGGGGTGCAGGCCGTGCGCGGCGGCCTCGCGCAGTGCCGCAGCCCCGGCCAGGTCGTCCCCGACGCCGGTGCCGTTGGGCCGGAGCCCGAGCCGGCGCGACGCCTCGGCGAGCAGCCCACCGGCGGTCGGATCGGTGCCGGCCAGCCGGCGGGCGAGCAGCACCCCGGCCGGGCCGGCGACGCCCAGAGCCAGCAGCCCGACCGCGCGGCCGGCGGAGGTGCGGACCTCCGCGTCGAAGCGCTGCGTGCCGTCGGCGGCCCGGACGGTGAGTCGCACGGCGCGCACCGGGGCGGGGAAGGTGGCGTCGGCGAGCAGCTCGACCGGGCCGGCGCCGGCCGCGGCGAGCAGCCCGGCGGCGTCGACGATGGTCACCCGGGCGCCGAACAGGGTGAAGGTCTCGGCGTCCGGCCGGAGGTCGTGCCCGTTTCCCGTCATGGACCCACGTCCCTCCGCCGGCGGTGACCTCCGGAAAGTCTGCCAGGCACCCCCGAGACCCGCCACCGCCCGCTGGCGTCGCCGGTCGACCGACAGTCACCTCGCATCGATGTATTGACATCTGACGGCAACCCGTCGGTAACATTCCCGCACCTCGGACGACGTGGGTCCCCCCGAGCCCGTGTCGCACCCCCTCCGAGGTGCCGAACAGGCACGTGGACGGCTCGTGGGCGGCCCGCCGACCGGCGGCGCCGCCGGTCTCCCCCGGAAGGACCCACCCCCGTGACATCGATCCTGGCGAGATGGCTGCTCGCCCTCACAGTCGCCACCGCGACCCTGATCGGCCTCCCCTCCCCCGCGCAGGCCGCCTCGTACACGCCGTCGAGCAACCCGATCCTGTTCGTGCACGGCTGGAACAGCAGCGCCTCGACCTGGAACACGATGATCAGCCGATTCCAGGCCGACGGGTGGCCGTCGAGCCACCTGCGGGCGTTCTCCTACAACACCAGCCAGTCCAACGCGACCACCGCGCAGACGGTCAGCCAGGAGGTCGACAAGCTGCTGGCCGGCACCGGCGCGACCAAGGTGGACATCATCACCCACTCGATGGGCGGGCTGTCCTCCCGTTACTACCTGAAGAACCTCGCCGGCAGCGGCAAGGTCGACCGATGGGTCTCCCTCGGCGGCCCCAACCACGGCACCAGTTCGGCGAACACCTGCGTCAGCACCGCCTGCGTGGAGATGCGGGTCGGCTCGGCCTTCCTCGCCACCCTCAACTCCGGCGACGAGACGCCCGGCGCCTTCGGCTACGGCACCTGGCGCTCCCCCTGTGACGGGGTCATCAACCCGGTGGACAGCACGATCCTCTCCGGCGCGACCAACACCCAGACGGCCTGTGTCTTCCACACCAGCCTGCAGAACGACGCCACCATCTACGGCCAGGTGCGAGACTTCGTCAACCAGTGACGCCCACCGCCCGGCGGTAGTCCACGCACACCGGCAGGAACGACAGCGGCCCGGCCGGCCCGGACACCGAGAGATGGGTGTCCGGGTCGGCCGGGCCGGCGTGCGAGGCCGGGTCGGGCGACGGGTCAGGCCGCCCCGGAGGAGGCCAGCGCCGGGGCGACCGGCTGCCTCCGGTCGCGGCGCCGGTTCGGCAGGGAGAGCCGGATGACCTTCCACCACGCGGAGGCGACCTGCTTGGGCAGCGGGCCGGTGGTGTACTTCAGCCCGTACCGGTCGAAGAGCGCCCGGACCTGCGGGGCGATCTCCTGGTAGCGGTTGCTCGGCAGGTCGGGGAAGAGGTGGTGCTCGATCTGGAACGACAGGTTGCCGGTCATGATGTGCATCAGCTCGCTGCCGCTGATGTTGGCCGAGCCGAGCATCTGCCGCAGGTACCACTCGCCCCGGGTCTCGCCCTCGATCGAGGTCTTCTCGAAGGTCTCCACCCCGTTCGGGAAGTGCCCGCACATGATCACCGAGTGGCTCCACACGTTGCGGATCAGGTTCGCGGTGAAGGTCGCGGCCAGCGTGCTCAGGAAGGACGGGCCGGACAGCAGCGGGTGCACGATGTAATCCTTGAGCACCTGGCGACGGATCTTGCGACCGACCGCGCGGGCCCGGGCCCGGAACTCCGGGGCCTTGTGCCGGCCCTCGCGCAGGTTGTGGCCCAGCTCCAGGTCGTACGCGGCGATGCCGTACTGGAAGAAACAGGCGTTGATCAGGTTCCACAGCGGCTGGCCGAGGTGGACCGGGTGCCAGGGCTGATCCTCGTCGACGCGCATGATGCCGTACCCGAGGTCGTTGTCCTTACCGACCACGTTGGTGTACCGGTGATGCAGCTGGTTGTGCGAGTGCTGCCACTGGTCGGGCGGGGAGACGTGGTCCCAGTCCCAGGTAGTGGAGTGGATCTTCGGGTCGCGCATCCAGTCCCACTGCCCGTGCAGGACGTTGTGACCGATCTCCATGTTGTCCAGGATCTTCGCCACCGCGAGGCCGGCGGTGCCCACGATCCAGGCCGGCGGGAAGAAGGAGAAGAGCAGCACCGCGCGGCTGCTCAGCTCCAGCGTCCGATGGGTCTTGATCACCTTGCGGATGTAGCGGGCGTCCCGCTCCCCCCGGTCGGCGATCACCCGGTCCCGGATCGCGTCCAGCTCCTTGCCGATGATCTCGATGTCCTCGGCGCTCAGGTGGGCGATCGGGTTGACGGCCTTCTTCTGGATCACGGTCACGTGCAGGCCTCCTCTCAGAGTTCGATGTCGCAGGTACCGGCCGCCGCCGACACGCAGGTCTGGATGAGCACGCCGTCGCCGGGGACGGCGGTGGTGAGGTCGCCGTTGCGCAGGTCGCGTACGGCGCCCTGGCGCAGCGGGAGCACGCAGCCGAAGCAGATCCCCATCCGGCACCCGGAGGGCATCAGCACGCCGGCGTTCTCGCCGGCGTCGAGGATCGGGGTGGCGCCGTCGGCCTCGACGGTCGTCCCGGAGCCGGTGAAGGTGACCGTGCCGCCCTCCCCGGGGGAGATCACGGTGGGGCGGAACCGCTCGGTGTGCAGCCGCTCGGAGACGCCTCGGGAGGTCCAGTACCCCTCGACCGCGTCGAGCATGCCGACCGGGCCGCAGGCCCAGGTCTCCCGCTCGACGTGGTCGGGGACCAGGTCGTCGAGTTCGTGCACGCCGAGCAGCCCGTCGGTGTCGGTGTGCCGCTCGACCAGCCGCAGCGCGCCCCGCTCGGCGAGCGCCCGCAGTTCCGCACCGAAGATCACGTCGTCCGGGGTGGGCGCGGAGTGCACCAGCACCACGTCGGCCCGGGTGTGCAGGCCGGCGCGGAGCATCGCCATGACCGGGGTGATGCCGCTGCCCGCGGTGAGCAGGAGGACCCGCTCCGGAGCCGACTCGGGCAGCACGAAGTCGCCCTGCGCCTGGTCGAGCTGGACGATCGTCCCGGGCCGCGTGCGGCGGACCAGGTGGTTGCTGACCTTGCCGTCCGGGATCGCCTTGACGGTGATCGCGAGGCGGCCGTCCCGGCTGCCAGGCACCGAGGTGACCGAGTAGGCGCGCCACTGGCGGACCCCGTCGACGTCCACGCCGAGACGCACGTACTGTCCGGGGACGTGGCCGCGCCAGCCCCGGCCGGGCTGGATGACCACGGTCGCCGCGTCCCGGGTCTCCGGTCGCACGGCGACGATCCGGCCGCGCAGGGCGGCGCCGGCGCG
This sequence comes from Micromonospora sp. GCM10011541, assembly GCF_042650725.1. Taxonomy (NCBI): domain Bacteria; kingdom Bacillati; phylum Actinomycetota; class Actinomycetes; order Micromonosporales; family Micromonosporaceae; genus Micromonospora; species Micromonospora sp. GCM10011541. Next base: position 50,363 of record NZ_JBHSBP010000003.1, on the reverse strand, counting down.
CAGCGGCGCGACCAGGTCGAGGTAGTCCTCCGGCAGCAGCGGGGTGGTGACCGTCTCGGCCAGCCGCAGCAGCCTGGCGCGGAAGGAGACCTTCCCGGGGGGCCGCGGGACAGTTGTGGTCATATGACCAGGGTGGCCGCGCAATCGCATAACATCTTGACCGGCAAAGGTGAATCAGCCGCAGGTTTTTGTTCGGGGAGAACAACATGTCCGACCAGTCCGGGACGACCCGGCGGGCTGCCCGCCTCGAACTGGACGAGCGGGTGGCCGCCCGGCTCCGCGGCCGCCTCCCCGTGGTGGCCGAGCGGACCGTCAGCGCGATCACCGGCGAGGTGCCGGGCTACTCCGGCGCCCTCACCGGCACCATGCGGGAGAAGATCGAGAACGCGGTACGCATCGCGCTCGGCACGTTCCTTCAGCTCCTCGAGAAGGCCCAGTCCTCCGACCCGAGCACCCCGCTGACCCCCGCCCTGGAGGCCGCGTACGCGCTCGGCAGCGGGGAGGCGCGCTCCGGCCGGAGCATGGACGCGCTGCTGGCCGCGTACCGGATCGGGGCCCGGGTGGCCTGGCGGGAGGTCTCCACCACCACGGTGCAGGCCGGGCTGGCGGCCGAGACCGTCGCCGAGTTCGCCGAGCTGATGTTCGCCTACATCGACGAGCTCTCCGCCGCCAGCGTCGCCGGGCACGCCGACGAGCTGGCCAGCGCCGGCCGGGTCCAGCGCCGCTACCTGGAGCGGCTGACCCAGCAGCTGCTGGCCGGCGAGCCGGAGGAGACCCTGCGCCGCAGCGCCGAGCGAGCGGAGTGGCCGCCGCCGCAGACGCTCACCGTCGTGCTGCTGCCGCGCCGCAACCTGCGCCCGGTGCTCGCGCTGCTCAGCCCGCACACCCTGGAGAGCGGGGAGGACCTGCCCGGGGTCGACCTCGCCGAGGAGCTGGCCGTACTGCTGGTGCCGGACGCGCACGGCGCCGGCCGCCGGCAGCTCGCCCGGGTGCTGCGGGGGCATCGGGCGGTGCTCGGGCCGGCACGCCCGTGGAGCCGGGTGGGCACCTCCTATGAGCGGGCCACGCGGGCGCTGGCGCTCGGCCTCGGCCGGCCCGACGCCGGGCCGCTGGACACCGAGGAGCACCTCGCCGAGCTGGTGCTCAGCATGGACCCGGAGGGGCTGGCCGACCTGCGGGCCCAGGCGCTGAAGCCGTTGGAGTCGCTGCCACCGGCCACCGCGCACCGGCTGGCCGAGACGCTGCGGTCGTGGCTGCTGCACCAGGGCCGGCGCGACGACGTGGCGGCCGACCTGTTCGTGCACCCGCAGACGGTGCGCTACCGGATGGGCCAGCTCCGCGAGCTGTACGGCGACCGCCTCCACGACCCGGCCACCGTCCTCGACCTCACCCTCGCGCTGGCGATGCCCCCGGCCGCCCCCGAGCCGGAGTGAGCCGGGGCGGCCGACGCCGAGCTCACCGTCACCGGGATGGGTGCGGAACCGGGTGAGGCTGGCGGAGAACCGGCACGGCTCCTCGCCGACCTCCGGCGGGCGTCAGCCGACGTCCTGGCGTTGCCCGGTCACCCGGGCCGACGCTCGTGAGCGGCACGGGCTCGTCGATGACGACCGTGGGAACCGGCACCCCGGCCGGGTTCCGGTCGTTGGCCTTGCCCAGGAACTGGGTGGCGAAGGCGAGCAGCGTCGCGGCGCCGAGGACGAGCGCGGCGGTCGCGAACACCAGCGCGTTGCCGTCGAGGACGATGCCCAGCGGGCTGCCCGGCATGACGAGGCCCCAGGCCGCCGCCGCGAGCGCCGCGGCGGCGCACTCCAGGACGGGGAACCGGCGGTGGTCGGCGTCGGGCCTGCTCTCCGGCGACGTCACCTTCCGGTAGTAGCCGGCGAACGGCGCGAGGAACGCGAACACCACGAAGATCACGTACGCCGACCACCGGAACGCGCCGTACCCGGCGCCCACGTCGGCGGCGAGGACGATGCCGACCAGCGCCGTGTACGCGGCCAGGGTCTCGGACGGGATGGCGGCCACCAGCACTTCGGTGGCCGATCCGGTCTGTTCGCCGACCGGACGCACGTCACGCTCGACGGCGAGTTCTGCCAGGCTGCGGGCACTCATCGCCCTCACCACGCCTCACATTCGCGACACTCACTCCATACCGGTCGGAGTGCCTCCCAAGTGGTCGGTGACGCCACGGGCGAACGGTCCGTCCCGGCCTCCTGTCGGACTAGTCGTCGGGTGCGTCCGTCTCACGCAGCCCGCCCTCGTCGAGCCGCAGCCAGCGCTCCACCTTGATCTCCGTCAGGAACCGCACGTCGTGGCTGACCACCACGAACGCGCCCTGGTACGCACCGAGCGCGCTCTCCAACTGCCCGACACTGACCAGGTCCAGGTTGTTGGTGGGCTCGTCGAGCAGCAGCAACTGCGGCGCCGGTTCGGCGCACAGCACGCAGGCCAGGGTGGCGCGCAGCCGCTCACCGCCGGACAGCGCCCCGACCGGCAGTTGGGCGCGGGAGCCCCGGAACAGGAACCGGGCGAGCAGGTTCATCCGCTGCGCGTCGGGCATCCCGGGGGCGAACGCGGCCAGGTTCTCCGCCACCGTGCGGTCGAGGTCCAGCAGGTCCAGCCGCTGGGACAGGTACGCGACCCGGCCGTCGGCCCGCCGGACCCGGCCACCCTCCGGCGTCAGGTCACCGTGGATCAGTCGCAGCAGGGTCGACTTGCCGACGCCGTTGGGCCCGGTCAGCGCGATCCGCTCCGGTCCCCGGATCACCAGGTCGACGCCGTCGCCGGCGAAGAGGGCCCGGTCGCCGTGACGCACCTGCATCCGTTCGCCGAGGAATACCGTCCGTCCCGCCGGGACGTTGGTGCCCGGCAGCTCCAGCGTGATCTTCTGCTCGTCGCGCAGGGCCCGGCCCGCCTCTTCGAGCCGGGCCCGCGCCTCGCCGACCCGCGCGGCGTGCGTCTCGTTCGACTTCCCCGCCGACTCCTGCGCGCCCCGCTTCATCGTCCCGGCGAAGATCTTCGGCAGCCCGGCGCTCTTCAGATTTCGCGCGGCGTTGCCGGCCCGGCGTTCGGCCCGCTCCCGCGCCTGCTGCATCTCCCGCTTCTCCCGCTTGACCTCCTGCGCGGCGTTGCGGACGTTGCGCTCCGCGACGTCCTGCGCGGCGCGGACGGCCTCCTCGTACGTGGTGAAGTTCCCGCCGTAGGAGCGGACCCCGCCCCGGTCGAGTTCGAGGATGCGGTCCATCCGGTCGAGCAGCGCCCGGTCGTGGCTGACCAGCAGCAGGCAGCCGGTCCACTCCTCGAGCACCGCGTACAGCTTGCGGCGGGCGTCGAGGTCGAGGTTGTTGGTCGGCTCGTCGAGCAGCAGGACGTCGGGCCGCTTCAGCAGCTGCGCGGCGAGCCCGAGGGAGACGACCTGGCCCCCGCTGAGGGTGTGCAGCCGGCGGTCGAGCGAAACGTCGCCGAGGCCGAGCCGGTCCAGTTCGGCGCGGCTGCGCTCCTCGACGTCCCAGTCGTCGCCGAGGGTGGCGAAGTGCTCCTCGCCGGCGTCTCCGGACTCGATGGCGTGCAGTGCCGCGAGCCGGTCGGCGACCCCCAGCACCTCGGCGACGGTCCGCGCACCGTCCAGCGGCAGGTCCTGCGGCAGGTGGCCGAGGACGCCCCGGACGGAGACGCCGCCGCCGGTGGGCCGGTACTCGCCCGCGATCAGCTTGAGCAGGGTGCTCTTGCCGGCGCCGTTGGGCCCGACGAGGCCGGTGCGTTCCGCGCCGACGGTGACGGAGAGGTCCGTGAAGACCGGGGTGCCGTCCGGCCAGGAGAAGGAGAGGTTCGAGCAGGTGATGAACGCGTCGGACATGTGGCGTCCTCGTGATGATGCGGGCGCGCGCGGCAGGGCGGCCCGGCGGGGAACAGGGCTCGTGGAACGACGGCACGGCGCCACGGCGGCTGCGCTGAGGCGCGCCTGCCGGGGCCGGGTCCGGTGTCACCCGGAGATGTCGTCGTCGCCCGCCATGTCTGGTCTCCCTGTTCCGATCACTCGGTGCCAACCCTAACAGCGTCCGGCCGCTGCCGACGGCCCGTGCCGCGGTCGTCCCGCCCGGGTGGCCGGACGGGACGACCGCGGTGGTCAGCATCACCGAGCCGGGACCCCTCGACGCGCTGGACCGGATCGCGGCCCTGGAGCCGGTCGGCCGGGCATCTGTCGGTCCCTACTCGAACCGGATGTCCTGCAGCACGCCCTCCTGTCCCTTGAGCGCCCACAGGCCACCGCCACCGAGCACCCGGGCGCTGACCGAGGTCGACTCGTTCCAGCGGTCCATGCCGCCGTTCACGGCGATGACCTTCGCCGACAGCTCGTTCATGACCTGTTCCTCGTGCCGAATGTCGGATTCAGGCGGCCACGTCGAGCACGACGCGGAACCGGGCCCGGCCGGTGAGCATGTGGGCGTACGCCTCGGGAGCCTCGGCGAACGGGCGGACCTCATTCCTCGACCGCACCCCCCGTCGCACGCTGAAGTGGAGGTTGTCCTCGTTCTCGATGGAGCTGCCGGTCAGGCTCCCGGCGATGGCCCGGGTGCCGAAGATCAGGTCGGCGGGCTGCACCGAGATCGGGTCGAAGCCGGCGCCGACCACGACCAGCCGGCCGCGCGGTGCCAGCCCGGGGACCAGCGCGGACATCGACGCGCCGCTCGCCGCGGTGGCGACGATCGCCGCCGCGCCGCCGAGTTTCTGCAGGGCGGCGCCGACGTCCTCGTTGGTGCTGTCGAGGTAGGTCTCGGCGCCCAGCTCCGTCGCGAGTCGCGCCTTCTCCGTGCCGCGCGCGATGGCGACGACGCGGTAGCCCAGCTCGCGGGCGTACTGCACGCCGAGGTGGCCGAGCCCGCCGATGCCCTGGACGGCCACCAGGGCGCCGGGACGGGCGTCGAGCCCCTGGAGCGCGTGGTACATGGTCAGTCCGGCGCAGAGCAGCGGAGCGGCGTCGATCGCGGCGAGGCGGTCCGGGATCCGCACGAGGCCGCTGGCTCGGGCGTACGCGACCTCGGCGTATCCACCGTCCACGGTAGTGCCGGTCAGGGGCTGGGCGGCGCAGTTCACGAAGTCGCCGCGGCGGCAGGAGTCGCAGTCGCCGCAGTGGCCGTTGAGGAAGCCGACGCCGACCCGGTCACCGGGGCGCCACGCGGTCACGCCGGCGCCGACCGCGTCGATGACGCCGACGATCTCGTGGCCGGGCACGATCGGCGTCGACGGGTCGCGGAGCAGTCCGTTGACGGCGAGGGTGTCGGTGTGACAGACCCCGCAGGCCTGTACCCGCAGCCGCACCTGGCCGGGCGTCGGGTCGGTCAACTCGCGCTCAACCAGGGCGAACTGCCCTGCAGCGGTCACCTCGAAGGCACGGTAGGTGGTCATCATGATCCTCACGTTCGATGGAAGGACGCCGGTCGTTGGCGTATGACCGGTCGTCTTGGAAGGGAGACAAAAGAGGGGGGCGCCGCCGCCGGGTCGACGCCCCCCGGGGCCCGGACGGCTCAGGTGAGGATCCGCGCCGTGGTGACGGCGAGGAACTCCTCGACGGGCTGGCGATTGCCGGCGGCCTTCGCCCGCGCGACCGCGCCCTCGTAGCTGTTGACGATGAACCCGGCGAGCACCCCCGCCGGCTCGTCTCCATGCAGCTCCCCCGCGTCCCGGGCCTGCTCGATGACGCCGGCCAGGGCGTCGACCCAGCGGGCGAACCCGGCGTCGACGGCGTCCCGGACGGCACCGCTGTGCGGGGGGATCTCGGTGGCGAAGTTGCCGAGCAGGCAGCCGCGGTCGCCCAGGGTGTCGGAGAGCGCGACGAGGCACCGGAGATGGGCGGTGATCCGTTCCAGCGGGCTGCCACCCTGCTTCTCGTCGAGCATCTCCAGCGGCACGGCGGACGCGTACCGGGTCACCGAGTCCAGGGCAAGCGCTTCCTTGCTGGCGAAGTGGTTGTAGAAGGTGCCCTTCGGGGCACCGGCCGCGGAGACGATGTCCTGGATGCTGGTGCCGTTGTAGCCCCGCGTGTGGAACAGCTCCAGCGCCGCCTCGGCGAGCCGCTGCCGGGTCCCGGCGGAAGCCGGCGACTTGGGTCGTCCCATCGGTGAACCACTCCTCCCGGCCGCTCGGAGGGCCGGCCGGCCCGCCGATTGACGGCGTAACACTATGACCGGTCGTCTCGAAATGCCAGGACCTGTGACCACGGCCGCACGACCCGGCGCGGCAACCGCCGGGGACGGCGCGGCCGGAGCGCGGTTGGCGGGCCGTCGGGCGGGTAGTCAGCCCGGCCAGCCGGGTGGCGGCAGAGCTCGTCGTCGGTCCGCGACCCGTCACGAGCTGCTGGCCGCGCGCAGCGGGGGTCGCGGGCCGATGTCGGAGGAGTCACCGCCGCCCGGACGCCAATACGTCCCGGGCGAGGTCGTGGAGCTGCGGGTGCACGGCGTCTCGGGCGCCGGAGCCGAGCAGGTGCTCGACCGGCCGCACGTCCACCAGGTGGCCGGGGACCGCAGCGGTGGCTTCTTCCGGCCCCGGCCGGACTACCCCGACTCCACCGGTCCGGGCGGGGTGGTGCTCGAGGCGTACCGGTGGAGCGACCTGCCGTCGGGCACGGCAGCTCGGACGCTGTCCCTGGTCTTCCTGCTGCCGTTCATGCTCAGCAACGTGGCGATCTGGATGCGCCCGGCGGACCGGGGCTCCGGCTCGGGCGTCAAGGTGCTCTGCCGGCTGATCGCGCTCAACCTCACCCTGGTGTACGTGCTCTCCGCGGTCGGCGTCGCCCTCGACCTCATCGCCTGGAAGTGCATGGGCTCGCCCCGCTGCCTGGAGGGGCGGGCCTGGCTGTCCTGGCTGGGCGGTCGCCCGGTCGGGCTCCGCCTGGTGGTGCTCGTCGTGCTGCCGGTCGCCGCCCTCGGGCTGCTGTGGATGCTCAGCGTCCGGCCGGGCCGCCCGTACGAAGCCTTCCGCACGCCGGGCGGTGACCCCGAGGGCGACCGGCTCAGCGCGGTCGGCCAGTGGGACGCCATGCCGATGGTGGGCCGGTTGCGGGCGATCCACGTCGCCGCGGCGTTCGCGGTGCTGAACCTCACCCTCCTCGCCGCGCGGGGGGCCGGCGGGCCGTCGCCCGTGGTGATCGTGCTGGCCGCGGTCGCCGGCGCGGTGCTCGCGGCGTGCCTGGCGCTGCTCTGCGCCGGCGCGTCGCTGGAACGGGCGTCGACCGGCCCGACGGATCGGCTGGCCGCCACCGCGCGCGTCGTCGCGTGCGCCCTGACCGTGCCGACCCTCGGGGTCGTCGCGCTGGACGGAGCCCCCTGGCCGCACTCCACCGGACTGCCCGGGTACAGCCAGATCGTCGCCTGGGCGTTCGTCGCGCAGATGACGTTGCTCTTCGCGCTGGCCGTGCTGACGCTGTGGCGACGTCGCGGCCGGGATCCCCGGCAGGCGCTGCTGCGCGGCCTCGGCGCGCCGGTCATCGCGACCGCCGCGGTGGGCCTGGCCAGTGCGCTCTCCGCCGAGCTGGTCTACCGGACGGCGTACTTTCTCAACCGCCGGGCGATCACGGGGAGCGCCGGCGACCTGGTGCCCCCGCCCCTGGCGTACAAGTGGGCGATCTTCACGTTCTTCCTGGCGTCGATCGCCGCGGTGGCGGCGGGCGGCGCGGTCACCCTGCTCACCCGGCCGGGCCGGCGACGGGCCGCCGCGGCGATCGTCGCCCGGGACTTCCCGGACGCTCCGCCGGAGGCGGCCGACCGCCTGGACCGAGTGGCGAGGACCATCGCCCGGGCCCGGTTCACCGAGTGGCTCGGGCCACTGGCCATGGTGTTCGCCGGCCTGGCCGCAGTCGGTCTGGCCGCGAGCGTGCTGGGCCTGTTCGAACACCAGCCCGGCCCGTTGGTGGAGCGGTTCCTCGGCGTGCCGGCGGAATTCGTGAACTTCGGGCTCACCTTCGGCAGCTACCTCATCGCCGGGATCATCGCCGGGCTGGTGGTCGGCGGCCTGTTCGCCTACCGGACGGCCGAGTTCCGCCGGTACGTGGGCGTGGTCTGGGACCTCGGCACCTTCTGGCCCCGGGCGGCCCACCCGTTCGCGCCGCCCTGCTACGCCGAGCGGGCCGTGCCCGAGCTGGCCAAGCGGATCTGCTACCTGGCCGGCCAGCACGAGGGCGTCCTGCTAACCGGCCACAGCCACGGCTCGGTCCTGCTCGCCGCGGCCGTACTGCAACTGCCGGCCCCGGTGCGCCGCCGGGTCGCACTGCTCACCTACGGGTCCCCGCTGGACCGCCTGTACACCCGGCTCTTCCCGGCGTACCTCGGCCGGGACGTGCTGCGCGAGATGGGCGCCCGGATCGACTGGCGATGGGTGAACCTGTGGCGGGACACCGACCAGATCGGCGGCTGGGTGTTCGCCGCCCACCGGCCCGGCGACCCGCCGCCGGGGGCCGACCCGAGCGAGCGGGTGGACCGCCGGCTCAGGGACCCGGAGGACGTGGTGGTGCCCCCGAGCGACAGCGTCCCGCCGCCCATCCGCGGCCACTGGCCGTGCGAATCCGACGAACGGTTCGCCGCGGCGGTCCGCGACCTCGTCGGCCGGCTCCGCGAGGCGGACCGGGGACGCTAACCGGCCTCAGCAGGTCTGCGCATCTCCCGGCGCATCCCGCAACGCCTCGGCGCAGCTGGCGGGGGTGACGGTGGCGGCCTGCTGGAGCAGCTCGTAGAGCGTCTCGCGCTGACCCGGGTCGAGGGCGCCGAGCACCTCCCCCTCCACGACGGCGAGGGCGCACTCCGCCTCGCGGAGCCGTCGGGCGCCGGCGTCGGTGAGCTCCACGACGTGGCGCCGCCGATCCTCCGGCGAGCGTCGCCGCTCGATCAGCCGCTCCGCCTCCAGCTCGTTGAGCAGCCCGACGATGTTCGTGCCGTCCATGGCGAGGGTGCCGGCGAGGGCCTGCTGGCTGCTGCCCCCCTGCGCGCGCAGCACGGTCAGCGCGACGAGGTGACGCGGCCGCAGCCCCAGCGGCGCCAGCACCGTCTCGGCCCGCAGCCGCATCCGCCGCGCGAGGTGGTCGAGCAGCGGCGCCAGGCGGTGCTCTGGCTGGTCGACCGGCGCGGCGGGCATGTGACCCAGTCTACCGACCAACCCAGGAGTCTGCGTGATACAAATGGTTCGCGCACCACCAACGATTAGGGAAGGGCAAGCCAATGCCGCACCTGTTGCACATCGACTCGAGCATCCAGGGCGACCGCTCGGTGAGCCGCCGGCTCACCGCCCGGGCCGCCGACGCCTGGCGGGCCGCCCACCCCGGCGGCACGGTCACCTACCGCGACCTGGGCCGCGAGCCGCTGCCGCACCTCGACGAGGCCGGCGGCCTGGCCCGGATGGTGCCGGCGGAGCACCACACCCCGGCGCAGCGGGCATCCTGGGCGTTGACCGAGCAGCTGGTCGACGAGGTGAAGCAGGCCGACACCGTCCTGCTCGGGCTCCCGCTCTACAACTTCGCCGCCCCCAGCAGCGTCAAGGCATGGGTGGACCACCTCATCGCGCCCGGCCTGTCGTACCACCCGGAGACCCAGGCCGGCCTGCTCGACGGACGTGAGTTCATCGTGCTGGCCACCCGGGGCGGCGGCTACGGCGCGGGCACCCCGCGCGCGGGCTGGGACCACGCCGAGCCCTGGCTCCCGCACGGCCTGGCGATGACCGGACTCGAGCCCCGCTTCATCACGGCCGAGCTGACCCTCGCCCAGGTGAATCCGGCCATGGCCGGGCTGATCCCGCTGGCCGAGGAGAGCCTCGCGGCGGCGGAGCGCACCGTCGACGGCCTCTGGGTGCCGGCCGCCGCCGCCGCGTAGCGGCAGCCGGCTTCGTCCGGTCGTGACCGGCCCGCGCCGGTCACGACCGGACGTCACCAGGCGTGCCGGCGCAACTTCCCCGGACCACGTGCGCCGGCAACCTCACCAACTTGCATTCGTTACCCAGGTACGGCCTGCGGCTGGCCGAGTTCGACGAATTGTTCGCCACCGTGCGGCGGGCCGAGCGGCTCGGCGACACGCGGCTGCGCCTGACGCTGGCCGGGCCGGCCGAGTTGGAGACGGCCGTGCGGGACCTCACGGAGCGCGAGAACCGCTGCTGCTCCTTCTTCACCTTCGACGTCACCACGCAGCCGCCCGGGCAGGTCGTCCTGGATGTCGCGGTCCCGGCCGTGCATGTCGACGTCCTCGACGCGCTGGCCGCCCGTGTCAGCCAGCGAGGCACCCCTTGAGTGGGTCCGACCCGGTGGTCCGGGCGCTGCGCACCGGGGAGTTGGCCGAGGCGGCGGGGGTGAACCCGCAGACACTGCGGTACTACGAGCGGCGCGGCCTGCTCGCCGAACCGCAGCGCAGCCCCGGCGGACACCGCCTGTACCCACCCGACAGCCTGATCCTCCTACGGGTCATCAAGACCGCCCAGCGGCTCGGCTTCACCCTCGACGAAGGCGCCGACCTCGTCGGCCTGGGGCGGCACGGGCGCCGGGAAGCCGGCCTTGCCCGGTGTCCTGACCTCCGGGCCGGGTGACCCCGATCGTCCTCACTGTCAGTCGAGGCCGAGACCGCGGCGCCCGGTCGCGTTGAGGTCCTCGGGCGGGAAGCGGTTGGTCCAGCTGCGCTCGTAGTGCTCCTCCGGGAAGTCGCCGGGGCTGGACCCGGTGCGGAAGGCTTCCCGGACGTCGGCCGCGTACCGCTCGTTGCGGGGGCACCAGGGGGCGGCGGGGATGTACATGACGTTGCCCCAGCCCTGCTGGTCGGTGACGGGCGCGACGCTGTGGATCATGTCGCAGTGCCACCAGACGGAGTCACCCGCCTTGACGTCGGGGATGCCGGCGAGGGCTCGCATGAGCAGGGGGTGCCAGGTCTCGTTGGCGGGGAAGACCTGGTTGACGGTGACGCCGCACATGTCGTCCTCGGGCACGTCGGCGAGCAGCGGGCGGAGCATGAGATAGGCCATGGCACCGGGGATCGGGACGGTGTGCAGCACCCCCTGGTCGTGGTCCATGTCCGACAGGGCGGTCCAGCCCTGGAAGGTGCGGAAGGCCGAACACATCGTGGTGCCGGGGTACTGCGGTCCGACGGTGCGGTGGGCGGCGTCCCAGGGGTCGTACTGCTCGACGGTGCCGTCGAAGAGGTGGCGGAACGTCTGCTGGTAGGCCTCGGTCATCCACAGGTCGAGGGTGCCGGGGTCGAGGTGGGTGCCCAGGCCGGTGGAGTTCGCGCCGGGGGGGCGGCGGCGGATGCGGTCGGGGTAGAGCGAGTCGCGGTTCGGGTCGAACCACTGCCCGCCCTCGGACTCGTGCTTCCACTGGCTGTTGAGGAAGGCCTGCACCCGTGCCATCCGGTCGCTCTGCCGGGCCTGCATCTGCGCCGGAGACCAGTAGATCGGATAGATCTCGGGCTTGGAGCCGACGCTGCCGAAGAAGTCGTCGCCGGGACCGCGGTACGTGTCGAAGAACGCGTTGCTCTCGACGTACTCGACGATGTCGCGGTCCCAACCGAGCGCCTGCTCCCGGTCGAAGTGGCCGCGGACGACGAGGCAGCCGCGGCGGCGCAGCTTCGCCAGCGCGTCCGCCGAGACGGTGCCGGCCTCGATCTCGGCGTAGTCGATGACCGGCCAGATCGTCTCGCCCCGCGCCCGGGCGTCGGTGATCTCGTCGACCTCGGCCCGGATCCGCCGCTCGACGACGGCGAACACCTCCTCGACCGTACGGCCCGACGCGGCGATGCGGGCGCGCAGCGCCGCCTTGATCTGTCGGATGGCCCCCGGCAGGTCGGTCGGCGTCTCTTCCCAGTGCGGGAGTGGGGGAAGTGGGGCGGTTGCCAGGACGGGTGAGGCGGTCACGGCTCGACTCCTTCTAGTCAGGGGTCCTTCCTTGATTACGGTAGGGCGCGCCCCCCTTCTAGGCAAGGCTCCTGACTAGAATCGTGGCGTGACCGCTGCGAAGCCCTCGCTGGAGCTGCTCCGATCGCTGACCGACGAGCACGTGCTCCGCGAGTTGATGCGGGCCCGGCGCCTGACCCGCGCCGACCTGGCCCACCGGACCGGCCTGTCGAAGCCGACCGTGGGCGAGAGCGTGCGCCGGCTGACCGAGGCCGGGCTGGTGGCGGACACCGGGGAACGCACACCGGGGGGACGCGGCCGGGGCCGGGTGGGCTCCTACTACGCCCTCACCGACCACGTCGGCACCGCCCTGGTGTTCAGCATCGCGCCGGACGGCGTCGTGGCCGAACGCGTCGACGCCCACGGCGAGACGGTCACGAGAACGCGGCAGGAGATCACTCGGCCGGCGCGACCCGCCCAGGTCGCCGCGGCGCTGCGAACCGCCGCCGAACATGCCCGGCACGACGCCGCCCCGACCACCCGGCTGGCGGTGGTCAGCGCCGCGGACCCGGTGGACCGCACCACCGGTCGACTGATCCAGCTACCCGACGCCCCGTTCCTGCTCGGCGAACTCGACCCCGTCGAGGTGCTCACGCCGTACGTCGCCGGGCCGGTCATCGTCGACAACGACGTGAACTGGGCGGCGCAGGCCGAACGCGACAGCAACCCCGCCGCCCCGCGCGACTTCGCCTACCTGCACCTCGGCGAAGGGCTCGGTTGCGCGGTAGTCAGCGACGGCGAGATCCGGCGGGGGCACACCGGCATCGCCGGCGAGATCGCCCACCTGATCACCCTCGGGCCGCATGGCCAGGCGACCCGTCTCATCGAGGTGTTCGGCGAACTCGGACTGCGCCGAGCCGACTCGACCGCGATCGACGTCGACCGCCTCCTGAGCAGCGCCACCGGCCACGGAGCACAGGCCGCCGCCACCCGGAACACCCTGGGCCAGGCCATCAGCGGCGTGCTCGCCGCCATCGTCGCGCTCGCCGACCCGGAACTGGTCGTCATCGGCGGTTCCTGGGGCACCCGACCCGCCATGGTGGACGCCATCTCCTCGGCCTTCGCACGCTTCCCCCGGCACGTGCCGGTCCAGGTTGCCGAGGTGACGGAGCAACCGTCGCTGGCCGGCGCCCGAAGCGACGCGATCAACCGCCTGCGCTCAGCCATCGTCGCCGCGCCCCGCACCGCGGCCACGCAGGTGACGGCCCGACCAGGGGCCGCTTCCACCGCCGACGCCGGCGACTGACCAGACCTCGCCTTTCCACGCCCCGGCCGGAGGGGCCAGTTTCCCCGGATCGTGGCGGACCGCGCCATGCAGGTTGAGGACCGGCTCGCCGTCGAGATCCGTACGCCTCAGCCCGCCGAAGCCGAGCGTCAGCTCCCCCGCGAGGTCGCAGACCGTCCAGTAGCCGAAGCCGTGCCGGGACCAGTGGTCGAGCCAGCGGGCCAGCTCCATCCGGCTGCCTTCGTGCGGTCGCCTCGCCCGGGCCGGTCGACGAGGCCACCGTGGCGGACACCGCCGCCTGCTGGCTGGCGGCGGGCCGAGGCGGGCCGTCGATTGGACGGCCGTGTGGATTGCTCAAATGGCCCGTGATCACGGGAAAGGCCTTCTAGGCTCGGGCAGAAGGACCGCGTGCCTCTGCCGAACTGGCACAAGTCCCGGCAGCGCCTTACCCAAGGCCCTCGCGAAAGCTCCGCTCGACCGCCAATGAGCTCAAGACGAAAGGGAGGCCCACGTGGCTGTCAAGACCGAAGCGCGAGCGCCCGTCAGCGAGATCCGGCCGTTCAACATAGAAATCCCCGAAGCGGACCTCAAGGCGCTGCGTGCGCGCATCGCGGCAACGCGCTGGCCCGAAAAGCAGACCGTCGACGATCAGTCGCAGGGCGTGCCGCTCGAGACGAGCCAGGCGCTCGCGCGCTATTGGGAGAAAGAGTACGACTGGCGCAAGGTCGAGGAGAAACTGAACGCCCTACCGAACTTCATCACCGAGATCGACGGGCTCGACATCCACTTCATTCACGTTCGTTCGAAACACGACGACGCGTTGCCGCTCATCGTCACGCACGGCTGGCCCGGCTCAATCATCGAGCAGTTGAAGATTGTCGGACCGCTCACCGATCCCACGGCACACGGCGCGAGCGCGTCGGACGCGTTCCACCTGGTGATTCCGTCGATGCCCGGCTACGGCTTCTCGGGCAAGCCGACCAAGCCCGGCTGGGGTCCCGAGCGCATAGCCCGCGCCTGGATCGAGCTGATGAGGCGCCTCGGCTACACCCGGTTCGTGGCCCAGGGCGGCGACTGGGGCGCGCTCATCACGGAAGTCATGGGTCTGCAGGCGCCTCCGGAACTCATCGGCATCCACACCAACATGCCTGGTATCTTCCCGCCCGACATCGACGCGCTGCTCCAGTCCGACATCACCGGAGCGAACAACGCACTCGGCTCACTGCCATCCAATCTCTCAGCCGACGAAAAACGCGCGTGCGAGCAGGCGGACTTCTTCTGGAAGCATTCCGCCTACGCCCTCATGATGGGGCGCTCAGAGACGCTGACCGGATTGGCGGATTCGCCCATCGCGTTGGCGAGTTACATGCTCGACCACGACGCCGCAAGCCTGGACCTGATCTGCCAGACCTTCGCCGGACAACCCCGCGGCCTCACGCGAGACGACATCCTCGACAACATCACGCTCTTCTGGCTGACGAACACGGGGGTCTCCGCGGCTCGTCTCTATGCGGAGAACAAGCTCTCCTTCTTCGCCGCCAAGGGCGTCTCCATCCCGGTTGCCGTGAGCGTCTTCCCTGATGAGCTCTACCAGGCGCCGAAGAGTTGGGCAGAACAGGCGTTCCCCAATCTCATCCACTACAACAGGCTCGACAAGGGCGGGCACTTCGCGGCCTGGGAACAGCCGCAACTCTTTTCGGAAGAGGTACGCGCCAGCTTCCGGTCGCTTCGCTAGACCACGGTGCCCGAACGTCTGCACATGCCCTCACTCGGCGGGGCGACCGAGTGGCTCAACACCGAGCCGCTCGGCCCCGCCGAGCTGCGCGGCCACGTCGCCCTCGTCAACTTCTGGACGCTGACGTGCATCAACTGGCTGCGCCAGGAGCCGTACGTCCGGGCGTGGTCGCAGGCCTACCGGAACGACGGGTTGGTCGTCATCGGAGTCCACACGCCGGAGTTCTCGTTCGAGCACGAGATCGACCAGGTGCGACAGGCGATCACGGCGCGCGGGATCGACTACCCGGTCGCGGTCGACAACGACTACGGGATCTGGGGCGCCTTCGACAACCGTTACTGGCCCGCGCTCTACTTCGTCGACACGGACGGCATCATCCGCGACCACCACTTCGGCGAAGGACGCTACGAGCAATCGGAGCGCGTCATCCAGCGGCTGCTCGGCGTCGAGCGCAAGCTCGTCCCTGTCGAACGGCTCGGCGTGGAGGCGGAGGCCGACTGGGACCACCTGCGTACGCCCGAGACGTATCTCGGCTACGCGCGCAGCGAGCACTTCGCGTCACCGAACGGCGCCGCATTCGACGAACGCCGGGCCTACGAGCTCCCCGAGAACCTGCCCTTCAACCACTGGGCCCTCGCCGGCGAGTGGACAATCGGGTCTGAGGACGTCGTGCTCGACCAGGCCGGCGGAGGCATCGCCTACCGGTTCCACGCGCGCGACGTGCATCTCGTGCTGTCTGCCGGAGCGCGACAGCCGATCCCGTTCCGCGTGCTCCTCGACGGCGAAGCTCCGGGCCCGTCACACGGCGTCGACGTGGACGAAGATGGGAACGGCTTGCTCCGGGAGGGCCGCCTGTACCAGCTCGTGCGCCAGCACGACGCGGTCCGCGAACGGACCCTGGAGATTACGTTCCTCGAGCCCGGCGCCGAGGCGTACGTATTTACGTTCGGGTAACCAGATGGGGATATCCCTGATCGACCATCTCCGGCATTCATCGGCCTGAGGGATGACCTCGTCCAGCACCGTGGGGGTAGACCGCGGCGGCGTCGGTGACCACCTCGCGGGGTGTCACCTTCAAAGCCGACAGCGCCCGTCGGAAGAACCGCCGGGCCGACACGAGCACGTCGATGACCTGCCCGTACTGGTCAACTGCCCCGGTACACGTACCGCCAGATGACTCTGACGTACGGTTCGTCAACGAACCAGCCAGAAGTGTTATCGATCTCGCCACGCCGTCTGGGCCGCTGTGAAGGCCTCATGGCGCTGGCGTGCTGGCCTCTGTCAGGCGCAAGGCGGCGGAGAGCAGGCCGATGTGTGAGAACGCCTGCGGGAAGTTCCCCAACTGTTCACCCGTACGCAGGTCGATCTGCTCGGCGAAGAGGCCGAGGTCGTTGGCCCGCCCGGCGAGGCGTTCGAACAGCGCGGCGGCCCGATCCCGCTCGCCGGCCAGCGCAAGGCACTCGACCAGCCAGAAAGAGCAGATGACGAAGCCCGCCGACTCGTCGGGCCAGCGGCGGACCAGCCCATCGGTGGTCAGCTCCTGTTCAATCCGTTCGATGGTCGCGCGCATCCGCGGGTCGGCTGCGGGAATGAACCCGATGATGGGCAGGACGAGTACCGATGCGTCGAGCACGTCGGATCCAAAGGCTCTGGTAAAGGCGCCAACGCTGGGATTCCAGCCCTGTTGCAGGATCGCGGCACGGATCTCGTCGCGGGCCGCCGCCCAACGCTCCAGGTCCGCCGCACTGCCGAGGACGGTGCCGAACCGCACGGCTCGGTCCAACGCCATCCAACATCCCACCTTGGACGTGACGTAATGCCGCTCCTCGCCCCGTGCCTCCCACATTCCCGAATCTGGCAGCCGCCAGGTTTCGGCCGCCTGCTCGGCCAGGGAACGCAGCAACCGCCGTACGTCGTCGGGCATGGGTTCGAGGCTGTCACGCAGCACCCACGCGGCGTCGATCACCTGGCCGAGTGCGTCCTGTTGCCGCTGGCGCCAGGCGTCATTGCCGATCCGCACTGGACCCCTGACAAGGTGCCCGGTTAGCACGTCGAGCTGACGTTCGGCCAGGTCGTGCTCGCCCTCGACCCCGAGCATGATCGGTACGGGCTGCCGGCCCACATCGCCGATCGCCTCGGCCAACCAGCGGAAGAGCCGTTCCGCCTCTAACGAACAGGCCGCCTGGTACAGGGCCCGCATGGCGAGGCTGAAGTCGCGCAACCACACGTAGCGGTAGTCGTAGTTGTCGTGGCCCTCCGGCCGCACCGGCAGCGAGGTGCTTGCCGCGGCGACGTACGCACCACTTGACTGATAGGTCAACCCCCCCAGGATTATCACATTCTGGCGCACCAACTCCGGATATTGCCCTGGGTAGTTGTGCTCCGATATCCAGGAACGCCACCCCTCGGCTGTCTCGGCGAGGGTCCCTGGTACGTCGACCGGCATTGGCTCGCGTTCGTGATAGGTCGACGAGTAGGACAGGGAGAAGGATTCCCGCTGTCCCGGGTCGACCGTGAACGACGCTGACGCTTCGGTCCGCTGGCGGTGCACCGGCACCGTCGCGGTCATCCCGAGCGTGGTGCCCGTGGCTCTCGCGACGAGAGTCTCGCCGCGCAGATCGAGATGGGCCCGCACGCGGCCGTACTCGAAGCGGGGCGCGTAGGACATCACCATTGGAACGTGTCCGGAGAGCCCTTCCACCAGCCGCAGGAGGAGGCCGGGCGGATTCCGGCCGATCTCGTGTCCGCGGACATTCGAGTCCATGGCCAGGGCGTCGGTGACCGCCACGGATCCGTCCCGGGTGGTGAATACCGTCCGCAGCACCAGCGTGTTTGTCAGGTAGCTCCGCTCGACCTGGAAGTCTCCGGCAGGCCGGATCCACCAATGTCCGCCGTCGTCGTCGAGCAGGCGGGCGAATATCGACGGCGCGTCGAACCGAGACGGGCACCACCAGTCCACGGAACCGTCGCGGCCGACCAGGGCTCCGGATCGGCCGTCGGCGAGGTAGCCGTAGTCTTCAATCCGACCGGCGCACACGGCGTGCAACCCCGGACTGGTCGGTTTCCAGTAGCTGAGCCACCTAGCGATCATCCTTGCCATGTTGGCTGATAGCCGTGTTAGCTGACGGGGCGGATCCTGAGTAGTTCGACCCCAGACGCCCTGAATTGCGCTTGCGCCTACTTACCCCTGTCCGGTTGATTTAACCGGGCGGAAACCGATGCGCGGGCTACGGACCGACCGAACAGCGCAGGTGATCATCGCCGGACACGCCTTCATGCAGAACCTGCGACGCGGCCACTACGAACTCGGACTCGACGCCACCGTGCCGTTCGCGGTCGGCGAGGACCAGGACACCTACGTTCGCACCCCGAAGGGTTGGCGGTTCACCTCGCGTGTCTGGGTGTGCAACTGTTCACCCGTTGGCCCAGTAGTTCGCGAGACGAGCCGGTTGGTGGCCAGCAGGTCGTTGATAACGGCGGCCGCCTCCGCTAGGTCCGCGGCCGAGGCGTTGCTGATGACGAACCCCCTGATGCTGGCGTCACGTGTGTACACCGCGCAGCGCGCCCATCGGCAGCACCGGCCGGGCCGCCATCCCGGCCAGCGCGATGATCCGTCCACCCCGCTTGAGCAGCGGGGTACGGCAAGGTCCAGGTCGTGGCGTTCCGAGTTGTCCCACCACAGGTCGAATCCCTCCGGTGCGCCCTGGGCGAGCAGAGCCGGTAAGGCCTGGTCGCGGTAGTCGATCAGCAGGTGAGCGCCGCACCGGCGGCACCAGTCGAAGTCCTCTGGCGCCGCCTGGCAAAGACGCGAGCACCCGCCGTCACCGCAAGCTGTACGGGCGCACTCCCGACCCCGCCCGCCGCCCCGGGCGACGACGACCGTCTCACCGGGCCGCAAGGAGCCGGTCCGGAACAGGCCGAGGTACGCGGTCGCCGCGGTGTGCAGTACGGAGGCGGCGATCGCCGGGTCGGCCTGCGCCGGCAGGCGGTAGAGACGCTCCCGGGGCACCACGGCGAACCCCGCGAATGACCCTTGACGCCCCCGGTGCCCCGGACTGTTGCACCAGACCTTCTCTCCGATCGCGAATTCATCCACCCCCTCGCCGGTTCGACCACGGAGCCGACCAGGTCGCGACCGATCACGAACGGGAACGGTGTGTGCGTGGCGTACCCGCCGGAGCGTACGAACGTGTCGACACGGTTGACCGCCATCAGCTCCGTTCGCACCAGGACGTCGGTGGGGCCCGGAACCGGCACCGAGAGGGGGCCGATCCGGATGCGTTCTGGGCCCCCCGAGTTCGGTGAGGTACGCCCCCAGGCATCGTGTCAGGCAGACCCGCCATCGGTGTCCCTTCCCACCGGACCGGCCGGGTCCTTGCGCACGGCGGCGTAGCGCGCATTCCAGGACTCGACGAGGTTGGTGTCCTCGGCGATGCCGAATGTGTAGGCGGGCAACATGATCGGCAACACCCGCTCCACCCTTCTGCCTGGTCAACGACGGTCGGGGTGTGCATTCTCGTGGGAAACATCGGTGGTAACTGCTCGGGCGTGAGGGCGGTCGGCCCGAAGAGCCAGTCGACGTAGCTGTATGAACCGCCCTAATCCTCACCCCATCGGTATGTTTTGGGCCGCCGTCAACGGGTAGCACGCGCCATGCCTGGCCTGTCACTGGTGCCCCTCGGCGCCAGCCTCGTGCTCGCCGATCCGGCGCAGCTGCTGCCGGCGCGCGAGCAGATGGCCTTCACTCTCGGCTTCCACATCATCCTGGTGCCGTTCGGGGTGGCCTTCACATTCCTGATGCTGATCGCGAACGCCCGCGGCATTCGCCGGAACGACGAGACTGCGCTGCTGCTGGCCCGGCGCTGGTCACAGGTGGCGGCGGTGCTGTTCGCCGTCGGCGCGGTGTCCGGCACGATGCTGTCGTTCGAGCTCGGCCTGCTCTGGCCACGACTGATGGGCAACTACGGCGCGGCGTTCGGCATCCCGTTCGCGATCGAGGGTCTGTTCTTCTTCTTGGAGGCGATCTTCGTCGCCATCTACGTCTACGGGTGGCGGCGGATGCGCCCATGGCCACACTTCTGGACCGGGGTGCCGGTGGTGCTCTCCGGGATCGGCGGCACGCTGTCGGTGGTCGCGGCGAACGCCTGGATGAACCAGCCGGGCGGATTCACCATGCGGGACGGCAAGATCGTGGAGGTCCGCCCGCTCGAGGTGATCTTCAACGACGCGTTCTGGTACGAGGCCATCCACATGCTGCTGGCCGCGTACGTGGTCGCCGGGTTCGTCGTCGCCGGCGTGTACGCGGCCGGGATGCTGCGCGGCCGCCGCGACCGGTACCACCGGCTCGGCCTGCTGATACCGCTGACCGTCGCGGCGCTGGCCACCCCGCTGCAGGTCTTCGTCGGCGACATCGCCGCGCGCGAGGTCTACCGGAACGAGCCGGCGAAGTTCGCCACGATCGAGGCCCTCCCGACCACGGGCACCCACGTGCCGGAGGTGCTGGGCGGCTACTACGCGAACGGGAAGGTGCACGGCGGCCTCAAGGTTCCCTCGGGGGCCTCGCTGCTGTCTGGTTACTCACCGTCGACCCGCATCCAGGGCCTGGACGCCATACCCGCCGAGGTGCGGCCGCCGGACCGCCTGGTCACGATCGTTCACCTGAGCTTCGACGTCATGGTCGGTATCGGTTCCGCGCTGCTGGCCCTCTCCGCCTGGTACGCGCTGGCCTGGTGGCGCCGCCGTGACCTGCCGCGCAGCAGATGGTTCCTACGGGCGACCACGGTCAGCGGTTTGCTCGCGGTGGTGGCGCTGGAGGCGGGCTGGGTGGTCACCGAGGTCGGCCGGCAGCCGTGGACGGTCGTCGGTCACCTCCTCACCCGGGACGCGGTCGCCACGTCCGGCAATCTGTGGCTGTTCTTCGCCGCCACCGTCGCGCTGTATGCCGCGGTCGGCGCCACCACCGTGTACGTCCTGCGGCTGCTGCGCCGCCGCTGGCGCGACCAGGGCGGGGCTACCGAGACGGACGTGCCCTACGGGCCGCCCCGGGCCTCGGAGTCCGCGCCTGCGGGAGGGCAGGCGTGAGTACGTTCGCCGCCGTCGTGTTGTTCATCGGCGTCACCGCCTACGCCGTGCTCGGCGGCGCGGACTACGGTGCGGGCTTCTGGGACCTCACCGCCGGTGGTGCGCGGCGCGGGCGGGCCCCCCGGCACCTGATCGACCACACGCTGGCACCGGTGTGGGAGGCCAACCACGTGTGGCTGATCTTCTGCCTGGTGATGCTCTGGACCGGCTTCCCTTCCGCCTTCGCCGCGATCATGACCACGCTCTACATCCCGCTGGGCCTCGCCGCGCTGGGCATCGTGGTCCGCGGCAGCGGGTTCGCCTTCCGGAAGGTGGTGGTGAAGACCGACCATCAGCGGGCGACCGGGGCGGCGTTCGCCACCTCGTCGGTGATCACGCCGTTCTTCCTCGGCACAGTCGCCGGCGGAATCGCCTCCGGGCGGGTGCCCGCCGACGGACACGGCAACCCCGTGACCAGCTGGGTCAACCCGACGTCGCTGCTCGGCGGGGTGCTCGCGGTCGGGGTGTGCGCGTTCGTCGCCGCGGTGTTCCTCACCGCCGAGGCCCGTACCCACGCCGACGCCCGCCTGGAGCGCTGGTTCCGCCGCCGAGCCCAGGCCAGCACCGTGGCGACCGGCGCCGTGGCACTGGCGGGCATCGCCATCCTGCACGCCGACGCCGGGCGCCTGTTCTCCGGGCTGACCGGCCGCGGCCTGCCCCTGGTGCTGGTCTCCGCGGCATGCGGACTGGCCAGCATCGCACTGCTGCACCGGGCGGCGCCCCGGTTGCTGCAGGCGCTCGCCGTCAGCGCGGCCGGCACGGTGGTGCTCGGCTGGGGCGTCGCGCAGTACCCGTACCTACTAGGCACCCACCTACGCATCGACGAGGCCGCGGCTCCCGACGCCACCCTGGCGTCGCTCACCCTCGTCGCCGCCGCGGCGCTCCTGCTCGTCGTGCCGGCCATGGCGCTGCTGTTCGTCCTGCATCAGCGCGGTCGCCTGGACACCGCCTGACTCCGTTCACGCCGGCGCCGTGCCGGACCGCGGCCGGTTCAAGATTCGTTGGTGGTCTCGTTTCGGACCACCACAGCCACACCGGCTTCGGGATCGCGCCGCTGGGCAGGTGATTCACCTCCAGCCGGATCACGGTGCCTTCGATGAGCGGCAGGTCGCCGGTCTGGTCGAGCCAGGCGTTGCGGTGCGTCAGCCGGGGATGCAGTCGGTTCCAGCTGCGGGCGGTGGCAGTGCCGTAGAGGCGGGTGTCGGTCACCGTGCGCCACTGTCCGGCGGTGATGAGTCGCTGCACGAGTTGGCGGAGCTGACCGGCGGTGACGGTGGCGGCATCGTGGCCCGGCGCGAGCCGCTGAGCGTCCAGCGGCGCGGTCCAGGAACTGCGACCGGGCTCCAACGCCGTGACGAACGAGTACGGCCAGCCAGGGATCATCACGTGCTGGTCCTTGCCGCGGCCGTATGTGTGGCACAGGATCCGCTCCGCGGAGGTGTGCGCGTCCGGCCGCAGCCAGCAGGTGATGTCCACCGCCAGGACCAGCCGGCCGTCGGCCGCGCGTGGCAGCGGGAGCGCTGCCAAGCTCGTGCGCAGCCGCTCGACATCCACCCGGCCCCGGGCCAGCGCCGCGTACAGCGACCCATGGCCACGACGATGCTCGCCCACCAGCGACAGCTCCACCAGCGAATGCACCGGCCCGTCGCCGCACAACACCGCGTCGGCCAGCTCGAACATCGCGTCCGCCCGTGTGGTCAGACAAGCGTGGAACTCCCGCCGGAACGCCACCAGCTCCCCGAACGCATCAGCTGATCGACCAGGGCTGTCGGCATGATCAGCCGGGGTACCCACGGATCCGCCACAGGTTGAAGATCAAGCTAGCAACGTAGGTGGGCTCCACAAAGTGGCGGGGCATCGACGCGGCAAACCTTCCATCCGCCGTCGATGCCCCGCTCTTGCTTGGGCGGCGGTCAGCCGGGCGGCGACGGGACCTCCGGTGGCTTGCCCGCGGCGTTGCGCCAGTCCAGCACGGCGATGAGCAGCAGCACTGCGGCGGCGGTGGTCGCGGTGGCCAGCGGCGACACCCGCCCCATCAGCGGGGCTGCCGCGGCCAGCAGGGCGATGCCGACGATCCTGCGCCGCGAGACCCGGGCGAACACCAGATGCTCCAGGCGGGCCCGGCCGACGAGGAACAGCGCCGGCCCGCCCAGGATTGTCGCCCGCCACGACGGGTGTGTCACCTGGGTGTGGCCGTGCTGCACGATCTCATATCCGATTGCGGTGGTGACGATGCCCAGCACCATCACCGCATGCGCGAACCCGACCCGTCGACCCCACCCCGCGGGATCGCCTGCCGCGTCGAGGGCCTCGGGCAGCAGCTCACCGGCCTTTTGGAAGTACACCCGCCACAGCAGCGTCGTGGTGGCGAAAGCGATCACCAGGCCAGCAGTCTTGTAGAGGCCGTGCGGGTGGGTGCTATAGCTGATCCCGACGGCGAGGATGCTCTCACCGAGGGCGATCATCAACAGCTGTTGGTTCCGGTTCGCCAGGTAGTGCCCGGCGAGCTGCCAGATGGTGTCCTGACGCCGACCCAGCCCGGGCAGCGGCCAGCCCAACCTCGCCGATCCCAGATCCACCACCTCCGCCACCGCCCACCACACCAGCTGGGCGGCGCCGACGGCCACCCCGCCGCCTACCCAAAACACCCCGGCCAGGCATAACCACGCCGTTACCCGCCAGTACAACCGGCGCAACCGGTGCGACCGCAGAGCCAGCGACATCACGGCCGGGCGCGCCACCCGCACCGTCACGAACACCACCGCGAACACCAGACCTTCACCGGCGAACGCCCCCGGCACAGCCGTCCCCATGATCATCATGGCGAAGGTGCTGAACAGCAGCATCACCCGAGTGCCCGCGCGGCGTGGCTCGAACCGGCCGGTGAGGTACGCGGTGGTGGTCCACAGGTACAACACCGGTATGAACAGCAACACCGTCCGGCCGGCATTGCCCCACCGCCGCGCCGGGTCGTCGTTGAGGAAACCGGGCAACGACCCCGCGACCACACGGTCGAGCGCGAACACCACCGCCAGATCGAAGAACAACTCCACGAACGTCGCCTGCTGCGCGCTGCCGCTCCGCCGCAGCAAACCCACCGCCCGACCCGCGGCCCGCCGCCGCCCCGCAAACCGGCTGCCCATTTGACCCATTCAACTGCCCGGCAGGCCCGAACACACCCGATACCGCCAAGGCAACCGCGGCGGCCCGCGACTCCAGGCGACGCTCGAGCGCGGGCATCACCTGTGCACATCAGGCACCAGGTCGAGCCCGACGCCCCGCCGCGGCCGAGGCGACCGCCCTGTCGCCACCGCCTGCCATACCACCCTGGACTGGCCCAGGTCCTGTGTGACCGGTTCGCTACGAACCGTGTCTGGGAAGAGACTCAAGCCAAGGGGGCCGATGGCGCCCGACGCGCGAAGCTATGGCTTGAGTCGACGACCCGCGTGCACGTCCAGTGGGTAAATCCTCATCCCGTCGCTGTGCCGAAGCTGACGTTCAAATGGCATGGTGGGTCGACATTTTCCTTTGACCTTGGCGGAATGCTTCTTGGCGAGGACCTCCATGGTCAGAAATTCCTTGCCGAATGCAAGAAGTGTGCAAAGCCGTCCGACCAGGGCACCCTGTACGTTAAGTATCTCGCGCAATGCTACCGCGCTGCTGTTCCGCCACCAGCCCGGCGTCGTGTCCACGCGCGTCGGCTACAGCGGCGGCGACGTCCCGAACGCCACCTACCGCAACCACGGCATCCACGCGGAGTCCATCGAGGTCGTCTACGACACCGAGAAGACCGACTCCCGCGCGCTGCTCGAGTTCTTCTTCCAGATCCACGACCCCTCGACGAAGAACCGCCAGGGCAACGACATCGGCACCAGCTACCGCTCGGCGATCTTCTACACCAGCGACAAGCAGAAGCGGGTCCCCGAGGACACGATCGCCGACGTCGACGCCTCGGGCCTGTGGCCCGGCAAGGTCGTCACCGAGGTCACCCCGGCAGGCGACTTCTGGGAGGCCGAGCCCGAGCACCAGAACTACCTGCAGACCTACCCCAACGGTTACACCTGCCACTTCCCCCGCCCCGGGTGGAAGCTCCCGAAGCGGGCGACGGCCTGACACCCCCGGTGCGCGGACCGCGGGTCCGCGCGCCGGCCCGGGGCCGAGGTGGTCGGCCTGGACGAGGATTCAGCCGGATGGGTGCAGGCTCTCTCCGGCACCGGTGCCGAGCGAGACGTGGCATTCGACCGGCTGCACGAGATGCTGGTGCGCGCGGCATTGCCCGACTTGGCTCAAATTAATGCGCACCTTGGGTGATCGCGGCGCCGGCGGTGCGGAGGTCGTCGGGTAGTAGGTCGGTGGCGGTGATGGTGTGGTTGCCGGCCTGAATTTCGATGACGCGGTAGCAGCCGGCAGTGCGGACGGGTCGTCTGGTCGACCAGTCATTGCGGTCTTCGATCAAGCGGCGGGATACCCTACCTGCGGTGCCTCGAACCGCGTGACCGGAGGAGTCGATGCTGGGATGACGGCAGGGCGACCGATGCCCACACAGGACGACGTGCTCGGGTACTTCAACACGCTGTCGAACTGGGGACGGTGGGGCGACGAAGACGAGCTCGGAACTCTGAACCACATCACCGACGACGTCCGGCTGGCGGCGGCGCGGGCCGTGCGCCACGGCAGGAGCGTGTCCTGCGCATGGGAGGTTGCCGTACCGGAAGACATGGAGCGGTCGACGACGACGTGCCCGTGCGCCGCCGACATGCCGGGTGCCGAGAACATGCCGGTGCCCGGCTTCCACGCCGACCGGCGCTGGGGCTTTTCGTCCGAGCGGCTCGGCATCACGTTCCACGGCAACACCCTCACCCACGTCGACTCGCCGTGCCACATCTTCTGGGACGGCACGATGTACAACGGGCGGTCGCACTCGTTGGTCGACGCCGCAACGGGATCGGCGTGGGCGGCCGTCACGGCGGCGGCGAACGGGATCATCACGCGTGGTGTTTTGCTGGACATTGCGAGGGCCCGCGATGTGCCGTGGTTGGAACCGGGGCAGGGTGTGTTTCCCGACGATCTCGAGGAGGCCGAGCGTCGCCAGGGTGTACGGGTGCGATCCGGCGATGCGGTACTCCTGCGGACCGGCTATGGCCGCGTCCGGCACGAGGCCGGTGAGGCCAGCGGTTTCACGCAGGCCGGCTGGCACGCGTCCTGCCTGCCGTGGCTACATGAACGCGACGTCGCGCTGATCGGCGCTGACACCCCCCAGGACGTTCAGCCGTCGGGGTACGAAGACGTGTTGATGCCGGTTCACGCCGTGAGTCTCGTCGCGATGGGTCTGTGGCTGCTCGACAACTGCGACCTGGAGGTGTGCGCGACAACGGCTGCCGAGCTCGGCCAGTGGGACTTCCACCTCGCAGTCGCGCCGGTCCGCTTCGCCGGTACGTCCGGCAGCCCGGTCAACCCGATCGCCACATTCTGACCGCGGTTCACGAGGGGGTGCGGTGCCATGAACGGCCCGACCCGCACCTGGAACGCGGTCGTGGTCGGTGAGGACACGCCGTGCTGGTCGGGAACCAGGCGGCACGAGCGTCTCAAGGCGTGCGCGGCGCAGGCCACGGGCGAGGTGCTGCCGCCACGATTCCTTCGCGAACCTCGGCAGGGCCAGCACCAACTGACCGAACACCGCGTTCCCCGCTCACGGCCTGTTCAAACCCGAGCACCCGGTAGGCATGGATCAGGACATCCACCAGATAGCGGTACGGGAGGTGCAGACCTGGCTCAAGAAAGTCGCGAAGACATGCCAGTGCTGCGCTCAGGGAAAGGGCTGGGACAAGCCGTGGACCACGCATGGCGAACCATCCTGCGAGGGCTGCCGCGACCACCACGACATCAACCTCGTCATCGACAAGCAGCTCCAGCGGGTACGCGGCCCCCCTCCCGCTGCGACCATCTGCGTCACCGCACTGCGGCACCGCCACAGGCAACAGGAGACCGCGAAGGAGGAAGCCGGCGACGCCTGGCACGACACCGGCATGATCTTCACGACCCGCTACGGGCTCCCGGTCGAGCCCGCAACTTCAACCGCTCCTACGACAGCCGCATCGCCCGCGCCGGCATCCGGAAGATCACCGTCCACGACGCCCGAAGCACCTGCGGTTCCCTGCTGGTCGACCTGGACGTGCGTCCACGGATCGCGATGGCGATCCTCAGACACGCGGACTTCTCGATCACGATGGAGATCTACAGCCAGGTTTCATCCAAGGCCACCCGCGAAGCCCTGCGGAAGCTCGGCGAGAGCCTCGATCAATGAGGGTTCCTGTACTTCGCTGCTGTACAAGATCAGAAAGGCCATCCGGAAGATCCCGAATGGCCTCTGACCTGGGTCGGGACGGCCAGATTCGAACCGACGAGCCCTTGATCCCCAGTAGTCCGGTGGCCCAGCGGCATGCTCACGGCACGTTTGCCCAGGTCGCCTCGCAAGCGTCCCGAGGCTAAGCGATGCTTGCGAGCGGAAAGCTCAGGGACATCGGGCTGGTCACCGCCACCGGGTTCCGGTGGCGCGTACGTAGTTCCGCCACACGTACCGCCACGGGGTGACGGCGAGGATGACGACAACCAGGGAGCAACTGACCACGGTCTCGGTCGTGGCCGCGTCGAGGTCACCGGTGATGGCTTGGGGGAGGGCGACCAGTGCGAGCCAGAAGAGCTTCCAGAGCGACTCGAAGAGCAGCACGGGAAGCAGCTTGACCGGGTAGCGCAGGCCGAGGAACGCCAAGAGGGACATGGCGGTCAACATGCAGAGCGTCACGCCCTCGTAGAGCGGCAGGGTGGCGACGTCGGGCAGGAGCGGCCACTTCACCAGGGCGAGTCCGACACCCATCAGGAGGTAGCCGGCGCGCATCAGGTGCAGGCGGGTCAGCGACAGATCGGGATGGATGGCGGGTGCGGCGGCAGTGATGGTAGCCATGGAATTCACTCCTGGTCGAGGCGGGATGGTGGCGGTCGCGCCGGAGTACGTGATCGGGGCGTGGGTCAGCCCCGTCGCGTGGACCCGGGCGGTCTATTGGTGTTGCTGTTCCTGGGAATCGGGGTCGCGCGCGGCGTCGATGGACGTGAGGGAGATGAAGGTAACGCCGAGGTCGCGGACCTTGGTGAGCAGGCCGTGCAGCTCGGCCTGGTCCCCACGGCAGCGCGAAGTGTGGTGGTGCCGTCGTCCTCGCGGGTGAGGGCGAGGCCGCCGAACCAGGTCACCGGTGGTCGACCTGGCCGTCCATCCCCGGATCGCGATGGCGATCCTGAGACACGCGGGCTTTCGATCACGATGGAGATCTACAGCCAGGTCTCGTCCAAGGCTACCCGCCAAGTCCTGCGGAAAATCGGCCGAGAGCCTGGATCAATGAGCCGTTGCTGTACTTCGCTGTCGTACAAGATCAGAAAGGGCCACCCGGAGAATCCCGGATGGCCTCTGACCTGCGTCGGGACGGCCGGATTCGAACCGACGACCCCTTGACCCCCAGTAGTTGAAGGCCCCAGCGGCGTGCTCAAGCATGTTCTCCCAGGTCGCCCACCAGCATACTCAGCCGAGTGAAGTAATCCATTGCCCCACCCCTCAGCCAGGACCATCCCGCCGCCGTTGGGGTTTGTGTCGGTGGCGATCGATACCGTAACCCCACATGCGGATCCGAACGAACCCGAGATCATCTTCGGTGTGTAGCGATAAGGCGCATAGCTTGATCTTTAACCTGTGCGTCGCGGGCCGCTGCCATGCTGGCGTCATCCGGATGACTGACCACCACGCCTGAACCGTGACTCAACCACGAGCGTTGATAGGTCGTCTGCCGAAGTTGACGAGACGGCAGTTGATCGACGGAATCCGGTGGCGGACCAGGGTAGGTTCGCCGTGGCGGGACGTCCCCGTCCGGTATGGGCCGTGGCAGACATGCCGCCGGCCTTAGCGCGCGGCGCCGCCCGGTCGATCTGGGCCGGTCCCGGAGCGCCGGTGACCGACGCGTGGAGCCCGTATCACCGGGGAGTTGCCAGACGCCGGGCGGAAATCCCGCGCCGCACCGGCCACCATATCGTCGGGATCGCGGCCGAGGGCCCGCCGGATGTGCGGCGGGATGACCTCGGATGTTGCCATCGCCAGTCGGACCTGCACCGAACGATCGTCAACCAGGCGTTCCAGGTCCGCCTCGTCCAGCTCGACCGCGCGGACCAGCGCGGCACGGACGTCGACCACGGGGTCCTGGGCAAGCGCGCTGCGCTGCTCGGCGGTGGTCCGCGGGTTGCGGGCGACCCCCTTGCGTACGCGTGCGGTGCGATCGGCCATCAGAGCGGTGATCACGTCGGGGTCGTGGGTGTGGGTGGCGAGTCGTTCCCGTACCTCGGGTGAGACGTCGTCGATCAGCCTGGCGGCCAGATCGGACTCCAACTCCCGCATCTCCGCGAGGAGGCCACGAAGCTCCTTGTCGGGCGCCTCTGACATCACCCGACGAACCGACTCGTCGCAAGCCGGGTTGCCGGCGACCGCCCAGCGGACCCACCGGTCGGCGTCTTTGACGAGACGCAAGAGATTGCCGACCGAGGTCGAAGGGTTCCTCGCCACGGCCTCCCGGACCTGACGATCATGGTCCCGGGTCAGCGGTCGCAGTGCCTGCGCGGGTGCGTCGGTCCGGGCCGCGACCGCCTTACGGACCACGGCCGACGCGTCGGACGCCAAGTCGAAGAGGGTCATCTGTGGCGTTGCGGGGTCCTGCGCGAGGGCGAGCCGCGCGTCGGCGCTCCCACCGGTCGCACGGTGGGCGGTGGTACCTGACCCGCTGTGACGGTCGGGCCCGCCGACGTCCTGCTGCTTCCCCATGGGCGCAATCATGTCACGGGCTGACTGGGGCAGCGCGAGCCTGACCAGCGCGTTGACGATGGTCGAAGCGTTACCTCGCGGATGCGCCCTTCGGTATGTCAACAGTGACTTAAGTAGGCTGTCCGCAGCGCGGGGTTGTCGGACCCGCAGGGGTCAAGGGATCCGCCGAGTCAAGGGATCCACGAGCACCAAGCACACAAACGCCTTGACCAAATCAATCAAGAAAAGAGGGTTTCCACAGGCTCTGACCTGCGGAAACCCTCCCTCTGTCGGGACGGCCGGATTCGAACCGACGACCCCTTGTTACCAAACGTAGCCACCCGGGCCTTGTCATCGACCCTCAGAAATGGGCGCTGAGCTGCACAGACACGATCAAGCAATGATTGCTTCTTGTCGCTGGTTGTCAACGGCAGGCGGGGGTTTTCGGGGGGTAAACGGGGGCAGGCCGACAGGACCTCGCCAGGTCCCACCGCGCCCCGCTCCCCCGCCATCGGGACCTCCCGTCACCACGAGAACGACGTGCTCCTACCTGTCGCTACCCGCCTACAGCAGGCATGGGGGTTCGTGTCGGTGGGGACCTCAACCATGAATCCATGATCGTCGTTCATGAGGAACTACAGCTGATTCCCAAATGACGGCAGCAGTCGGTTGCTGGCGCCCGTTGCTTGCGCGGCGGGGCAAGAGAACGACCGGGGGCGGGGCTGCTGCCGCCCGCTCGCCCCTGGCCGGCGCCTCCTCCGCCTCGCCGCCGCCGCCCGGCTCACCGTCGCCATCGCCGCCGGGCACCGCCGCGGTCAGGTCGTCTCCTTATTTACGCAGCGCAGCCTCTACCAGCCAATGGATCGGAGATCGGCGCGGTAGCGGGAAGCCCTGACGCGTGCCGCTGCGGGACTGCAGCACCATGAAGCGCGGCCGAAGTGGCTTCTCAGGCGACGGCAGTGGCCATCCGGCATACCGCCTCGGTGATCAACTCCGGCGCGGTGGCCAAATTCAGCCGGACGTGGCCGCCGCCGGTGCCAAGGGCCGAACCGGAGTTGAGCGCCACCCGGCCACGTCGAGGAACAGGGTGGCGGGGTCGTCGCCGAGGCCCAGGGCGCGGCAGTCGAGCCAGGCGAGATAGGTGGCCTGACCGGGGTGGTAACGGGTGCGGCAGGTGCTCGGCGAGCAGCGCGGCGAGGAGCCGACGGTTGTCGTCCAGGCCGGTCAACAAGGCGTCGAGCCACTCGCCGCCGTCGCGGAAGGCTGCGGTGTGGGCGATCACGCCGAGGTGGCTGGTGCTGACGCTTACCTCGAACGGAACGCGGGCGAGGTCTCCGGCCGCGGCCGGGCCGGCAATGAGAAGCGCACCGCGCAGGCCCGCCAGGTTCCACCCCTTGGAGGCGGACATCAGCGACAGGCCGTTCTCCGCGCCGGGCACGAGAGGTACGGCACGAACCGCGCTCCCCCACCCACCACCGGAGCGTGGATCTCGTCGGCGACCACCCGCACCCCATGCCGCTCAGCCAGCCTGGCGACGGCGGCCAACTCGTCCGCGGTGTGCACGACGCCGGTCGGGTTGTGCGGGCTGCACAGCAGGTACGCCGCTGGCAGCCCACCGGACCGAGCCTGCCGGAACGCGTCCTCCAGTGTGCCGAGGTCGATCCGCAGGTCCTCGCCGAGCGGCGCCTCCACGATCCGGCGGCCGGCGTGCGCCACGAACTCATAGAACGGCGGGTAGACCGGGCAGTTGACGACCACCGCGCCCCCGGTTCAGTGACCAGCCGCAACGCCTCGACGATGCCGTGCATCACGTCGGGCACCAGCGCGGTGCGCTCCACGGCCAGCCCGTCCCAACCCCACCGCCGCCGGGCGAACTCTGCCAGCGCCTGCGGGTACGCCGTGCCGGCGGTGTAGCCGGTGTCGCCGCGCGCGACGGCGTCGGTGATCGCCCGCGCGACCGGCTCGGCCAGCGGCACGTCCATCTCCGCCACCCAGAGCGGCAGCACGTCGTCGGGGTACTCCCGCCACTTGAGGCTCGTCCGTTGACGGAGCTGGTCGATCGTGAGCTGGCGAAGAGGATTCACCGCGTTTCGGGCACCACTAGGCACGCCACTCACGGCTGAAGCCTATTCCGCTCCGTCCGGCCTGCGCCGACCTCGGAGTACTCAGCAACGGCACCGCCTGGTCGTGGGTCAGCGACGATCTCCCTCGCCGTACAGGGCAGTCCCGACCATGGCATCCAGCCCGGAGCGGACGGCAAACCTCGTCCCGGCGCGAACCGCGACGGGACGAGCGCTTGGTTCACCGTCAGCGGCCGTATGTCTCCAGCAACCGCAGCCAAACCTCGCTGACGGTCGGGTATGCCGGAACCGCGTGCCACAGCCGGTCGAGCGGGACCTCGCCGACGATGGCGATCGTGGCGGCGTGGATCAGTTCCGCGACGTCCGGGCCGGCGAGGGTGAAGCCGACGATCACCTTCCGGTCCTCGTCGACGACCATGCGGGCGTGTCCCTTGTAGCCATCAGCGTGCAGGGAAGATCCGGCAACGGCGCCCAAGTCGTAGTCCACGACCCGGATCCGCGGTCCGGCCGCCGCGGCCGCGGCCGCGGTCAGCCCCACCGACGCGATCTCCGGGTCGGTGAAGACCACCTGCGGCACCGCCCGCTCATCGGCCGTCGCCGCGTGCCGGCCCCACCGGCCGTCCTCGACCTTCTCACCCTTCGCCCGGGCCACGATCACGTCACCCACCGCGCGCGCCTGATACTTGCCCTGATGGGTCAGCAGCACCCGCCGGTTCACGTCACCTGCGGCATATAGCCACTCCCCGCCGCCGACGACGCGCAAAGTGTCGTCGACCGCCAGCCAGGCACCCGGCGCCAGCCCAATGCTCTCCAGTCCGATGTCCTGTGTGTTCGGCGTCCGGCCGATCGCCACCAGGACCTCGTCGGCCTCCACCCGCTCGCCGTCGGCGGTCTCGAGGTGGACGGTCCCGCTGTCGTCGCGGTTGACGGAAACAGCCTCCGCGCCGAGGCGTACCGAAACACCGGCCTCGCGCAACGACTCCGTGACCAACTCGCCGGCGAACGGCTCCACCGACGGCAGCACACTGTCACGGGCCAGCACCGTCACCGAAGACCCCAGAGCGGCGAACGCGGTCGCCATCTCGGTCGCCACCACGCCACCACCGATCACCACGAGCCGGCGGGGAACCGACCCGGACGAGGCGGCCTCGCGGCTGGACCACGGCGCCGCCTCCCGCAGACCCGGGATATCCGGCAGCAGAGCGCTGCTTCCGGTCGTGACGACCACCGCGTGCCGCGCGGTCAACCTCGTCGTGACACCGTCGACGCCGGTCACCTCGACGACCCGGGCCGAACGGATCCGCCCCTGGCCGCGGTACAGCGCGATCCCAGCCGACTCGAGCCAGGACACCTGCCCGTCGTCCTTCCAATGCGACGCGAAGGAGTCCCGGCGTCCGAGCACCGCCGCGGCATCCAGGTTTCCCGTCACCGCCTCCCGCGCACCCGGCAACTGGCGAGCCGCCCGCAACGCGGACGCGCTGCGCAGCAACGCCTTGGTCGGCATACAGGCCCAGTACGAGCACTCCCCGCCGACCAACTCCCGTTCGACAATGGCGGCGGTCAGGCCGCCCTGCACGACCCGGTCGGCGACGTTCTCCCCGACCGGACCCGCACCGATCACGACGACGTCGCACTCGATGTTGGTCATGTCAGTTGCCCTTCGCGCTGCGCCTGAGGCGGATGGCGGCGATGAGGAAGAAGATGGCGCCTGGGATGGCGTAGCCAGCCGCGTTGGTCAGCGACGCGTTGTCCGCGGAAGCACCGGCGATGAAGGACCCACCAGCCAGAACCGAGATGCCGCCACTGATGATCATCGGCCACTGGCCGCCCATCTTGCGACGAGTGACACCCACGATCAGCTGGACCAGACCGGCCACGATCGCCCAGGCGCCCCACACCCGCAGGACAGCGGGGATGCCGGACGCGCAGGCGACACCCACGCCGACCGCGGTGATCAGGCTGACCGCGATGTTCACGCACAGCAGGGTCGGCGAGCCGGTGGTCCGCGACGTACGAAGGTCGTAGATGGCGGCGCCCACGTCGAACAGCGGGTAGAGCACGAAGAGCACCACTGTGAGCGGGCCGATTTCCTTGGCGGTCGCGATCGTCACCAGTGCCCACACGATGGCGAACGCGAATCGGGTGAAGTACAGCCGCCGTAGTGCGGAAGCGGTCTGGGAGATACCGGGTGAAGCAGCAAGGGTGGTCACGGTGACCCTTCCAGTGGAGGCGTGAGGAGATGGAACGTTCTGTTCACGTTCAGCATGGCAACCTCAACTCACGTTGTCAAGACCGAACGTTCTATCCCCTATTCTGAGCGGGGCTGCCGGACCTGAGTCCGCTCGCGCACCTCAGACCGAACGTTCTATCCGCTAGGCTGGTTGGATGACGCGCGGTGAACCCGACACCCGGCCCTCCGAGGCGCGACTCCGGCTCCTCACCACGGCAACCAGGATCTTCTACGCGGAAGGCATCCACTCCGTCGGCGTTGACCGGATCATCGCCGAGGCGAAAGTGACCCGGGCCACCTTCTACCGGCACTTCCCCAGCAAGGAAGACCTCATTCTGGCCTACCTGCGTGAAGTCCATCAGATGGATCGCGGCATGGTCGACGCGGCCATCGCCACCAACCCGTCGCCGGTCGACTCCCTGCTGGCCATTGCTGGCTCCATCGCTGAGAACGTCCAGTCCCCCGGGTTCCGCGGATGCGCCTTCCTGAACGCCGCGGCCGAGTATTCCGACACCGACCATCCCGTGCACCAGGAGATCATCGCCCACCGGCAATGGTTCCTGGACACGCTCACCATGCTGATGACGCAGGTCCACGAGGAAACGGCGGATCCCGCCGCGCGCCACTTCGTCATGCTCCGCGACGGCGCCATGGCAGCCGGATGCCTTTTCAACCCGGCCTTGGTGTCCGAGACCTTCCTCCGCGGGATCGAAGGACTCCTCCGGATCAATACCGAGAGCCAGTCGACGGAGTCCGCCCGCTAGTCCGGGTTCTCGGGTCTGGTCGCTGTGCACGGCCGCGCGTGGTCACGCCTCGGAGTCGCGATCGCGGGATGCCTCCCGCCCGATCGGCGAGGCGGAAACCTCCAGCGGACGTCCCCGGCTCCGCAGCGCGTCGAGTAGCGCGACCAGGGCCAGCACTCCGGCCACCACGCTCAGCCCGACCATCGGCGCCCAGCGGGCCAACGCCGGCGTGAACAGCAGCAGGGCCACCACGCCGATCATCCGGGATCGGGAAACCCGGCCGAAGATCTCGTACTCCAGCCGCACACGGGCGACGAGGAAGAGCACCGGTCCGCCTACCACGAACAGAAGCCAACTGGGCTGCGGCGACCCGTACGGATGATCGATCACCAGCTCGTAGCCGACCGCGGTGACGAGCACGCTGAGCACGATCAACGCATGCGTCCGTTCCAACGCCGTGCCCAGCCGGCCGGGCATACCCGCCCGACCCAACGCTTCGGTCAGCAGCAGACCGGCGCGGTGGAAGTAGATCCGCCAGAGGAGCGCGCTGGTGGCGAACGCGACCCCGAAGGCGGCTGCCCGTTTCGCGGAGTAGTCCGTGCCACTGAAAACCGTGCCGATGACAAAAATCGACTCACCGAGTGCGATAAGGAACATCTGCTGGTGACGGTCGGCCAGATGCTCCCCGGTGATCCGCCAGCGGCCCACCGCCGCAGCCCCGAGCCGCGGCAGCGGCCAGCCCAGGCCCCAGGCGAGGTAGTCGACAGCGAGGGCGGCAGCCCACAGCGGCAGGCGAAGCCGGTCCGGGCCCAACGCGCCGGCCAGCCAGAGTGGCGCGCTCGCCGCAGCCCATGCGGCAAGCCGGAACGGCACCAGCCGTCGTGGATGGCCACGCAGCGCGGCGGCGACCACCAGCGGCCGCACCACCATCACCATCAAGTACGCGACCGCGAACGGCAGCGCCCGCTCCTCCATTGCGCGTGGCAGCGTCACCGCCATCACCAGGGCGGCGAACATGGTGCCGACCACGACGGCCTGAATGATCGACCGCTCTGGTTCGTAGCGACTGGTGATCCAGGTGGTGTGCGACCAAATCAGCCAGAGCGCCAAGAAGAGCAGCAGGGTACGACCGAACCCTGCGACGAGCGCCCATCCAGTGTCATTGCTCAGGTCGGCGAATCGTTGCGAGACCCGGGTGAGGGCCACAACGAAGGCCAGATCGAAGAAGAGCTCCAGGAACGTGGCGCGGCCCGAACTCGTGGGAGGGCGCAGCAGGTCGGCACCGCGTCCCGCCGCCATCGTCCGCCTCCGTCCGCCCCTTGTCGCACCAACGAATCGGCCGCCGGAGGGTTGCGTCAGCCTTTGACGGCGTCCCCCTTACCCCCGCAGCAATGACACCTGGCCAACCACTGCGGGAACTGCGCGAGCGTGGTCTGACCGTCGACCTGCTGAGGCTGCACCAACAAGCCAAGGCCGGCCCGGTCGCCACAAACGTCCCTACGGTGGCGAACTACATGACGTACTGGCTGGGCGAAATCGTGGAGCCGAACCTCGCACCGCTCACCTATGCCACCTACGAAACCCTGAGCCGCCTCTACATCCTTCCCGGCCTCGGCGCCAAGCGGCTCGACGGCCGGCTGTCCGTACGGGAGGTGCACCCCGGACACCTCAACCCCGCCCAAATTCGAAGAGCCCGCAAGGCCCGGCGGGTGAGGACCTTCGGCCCTGCGCGGAGGCGCCTCCGGAACGAAAAGGTGGAAGGCAGACGGGCCCCGCAACCAGGGCCTGGAAACGGTGAGTCGGAGGTGGCCGCGATGCGTGGCATTCGCAAGGGTGTTGTGGTTCTAGGAACGGTCCTGGTCGGCCTGCTGGCCGTCCCTGCGGCGGCCTCTGCCGACATGGGCAGCACCGGCGCGGACTTCGGCGGACACGTGGCGACCTGCACGCAGGACATGGGCTTCGACGGGCAGCACAACCCGGGCATGCACCAGGGGTACGCCAACTGGGACATGACCCACATGGGCTGACCCGCCCTGACGACGACGGCGCCGCGGCCATCTGGCCGTGGCGCCGTCGTCGTATTCCTACCGCCACTGTCACACGCCGCCTGCCGATGTTCGCACAGGCATCGTGGCGGCAACGGCTGGCGGCGGCGTGAGCAGCAGTGCATGCGGGTCTGGGTTCGGCCAGTTGTCCACAACTACAGACGACCACGGAACAGCAATGCCTGCCTACTGATGACCACTGTGGGCTTCAATCCCCTGGCAGCGGCCAGTGTTGCGAAGACGATCACGTTGTCCCTCAACCCCGCTCAACTTCGAAAAGCCGGCATAAGGGCGAACTCCAGGCCGGCGAACTGCTGCTGCACGCCGGCGACGTTTTCAGCGTCCTCTGGATAGCTGGCCTGGTGCCCGACCCGGGCCGCGACCGAGAGTCCGCCCATCGGAGCCCGCTCGTCCAGACGAATTCCTACGCCCACTGGCTGATGTTCGTCTGGGTGGTCGCCACCGCAGCCGGCATCGAGCGGGTCATGACCCATCCCCTGGAGCGACCGGACGCCGCCTCGCTCGTAGTGCAACGTCGGCTGCGCCACCAACAGCCGAACCCTCACCGCAGCGCCAGTCTCCCACGCGCCGACGCTCCGGCGGGTCACGGCCGACGCCGCGTCGGCGCTCGCGGGGGCCTCATCACTCGACGTCGATCACGATTTTGCCAGTGCTGGTGCCGCTTTCCACGGCGGCGTGGGCGTCGGCCACGGTGGCCAGGGTGAACGGCCGGGGATCGAGGAGCGGCTTCAGCGCTCCCGCGTCAGCCAGGGCGCCGGCCTCGCGCAGGATCTCTCCGTGGTGCTCGCGTCCCTGGCCAGTCAGCATCGGCAGCAGAGTGAAGACCCCGGAGTAGCTGGCACCACGGAACGACAGCGGCGCGAGGCTGTGGGTACCCCAGCCCAGAGCGCTGACGACGTGCCCGGTGTAGGTGCGGACGGCGGTGAACGACAGGTCGAGGTTGGCACCGCCGATGGTGTCGAAGACCACGTCGAAGCCCTCGCCTCCGGTGTGCTCGGCAACGTAGTCCTCCACCGCCCTGGTGGTGTAGTCGATCGGAGTCGCGCCGATGCCAGCGATGGCCGCCAGGCTTCGGGTTGATCCGGTGGCGAAGACCTCAGCACCCCGGGCGCGGGCGATCTGGATGGCGACCTGTCCGACGCCGCCGGCGCCCCCGTGGACCAGTACCTTTTGGCCCACTGTCACCCGGGCTCGGTCCACCAGCCCTTCCCACGCCGTGATGACGGCCAGCGGCAGAGCCGCCGCCTCGCGCAGACTCAGCGACCCGGGCTTGCGGGCGAGCAGCCGGGCGTCCACGGCCGCGTACTCGGCGAGCGACCCCTGGAGATCACCGACGCCGCCGGTCAGTCCGTACACTTCGTCACCGGGAGTGAAAGCTGTTACCCCCGGCCCAACCTCCGCCACGACACCAGCCAGGTCCAGACCGAGTATGGCCGGCGGATGGTTCCGGGCGTGGGCGGCCTTTCCCGCCCGGATCTTGGTATCCAGCGGGTTGACACCGCTCGCCGTGACCCGGACCAGTACCTGTCCGCCGCCCGGTACCGGTTTCTCGATCTCCTCCAGTACCAGCGGGCCGCCGAATTCCTTGAGCAGTACCGCGCGCATGTCGCTCCCTCGGTCTTCCAGTTCCTGATTCGGTTCAGCTACGGATGCGTTCACGGCCAGGCGGCGTGCTGGGCAACGAGCGACCGGGCGCCACCCTTCGCCTCGTCCACCACCGCCCGGTCCTGCAACAGCCGGCCCGAGGTCAACGCGCCGTCGATCAAAAGCCCGATCTGCGGGGCGAGTGCGACCCGGTCGCCCGCGCCGGCCTCCGTAGCCAACTCCGTGAGCCACGCGTGCCGGCGCTCGGTATGACGCACGGTGATCGCACGGGCCTCCGAGTCCAACGGTGCCTCGACCGCCGCGCTGACGAAGGGACAACCGAAGAAACCGTGCCGGTCGAGAGCGTCCAGGAGCGCGTCGAAGAGCCCGACCAGCTGAGCCGCGGGTCGCTGCACCCAACGGGGCCGAAGAAGGACCGGCGAATGTGTGTCGATGGATGCGGCAAGCTCCGGCGTGGCGAGCCCCACCATCGCGGGGCGCGCCGCCGGAAAACCGAAACGACAGGCCCAGCGCGCTCACCTCAGCCTCGGTACGCCGCTGGGCATGGATCGACAGCCATCCGAAGGGCATTGGTCGTGGCGACGGTGGTCGCCCGATGGCGCTATCTGGACCGATCGCGCCAGAAACGGCTCGCGCTGGTGCCTAGCATCACCGTAGACATTAACCGTAACTTGGGGCGAGAGTCCTACAAATCTGGCATGAGCCGGCCCACTTGACCGTCTTGCCTTGCTGGATTCTTTGGCGATCGTTCAAGATAGAGCTAGTGTGTGGGCATGGCACGTACTCGGGAGTTCGACCTCGACGCTGCGGTGGACGCCGCCATGGAGGTTTTCCGGCGCAAAGGCTACGAAGGCGCCTCCATGCGGGACCTGGCCGAGGCGACCGGGCTGGGCAGCGGCTCGCTCTACGCCGCGTTCGGCAGTAAGGACGGCCTCTACCTGGCCGCGCTCGACCGCTACCGGCAGCGCTATGCCGCACCACTGGCCGACATGCTGCGCGCGGGCAGCGATGCCCGTGAGGTCATCCGCGAGGTGTTCATCGGGGTGATCGACGACATCGTCGGCGACGGTCGACGCCTCGCCTGCCTGATTGTCGGCGCCTCGATGGAGCGGGCGCAGCATGACCTGCGGGTCGCCGAGCGGCTCCGCTCGACCACCCAGTCCCTCGAACTCGCGCTCTACGACCTGCTTGCCGAGGGGCAGCTGCGTGGCCAGATCCCGGCTAACCGCAGCCCCGGCGATCTGGCCGGCTTCCTGGTGACCAGCCTTCAAGGCCTGCGCGTGATGGGTGCCATTAACCCCGACCGTGCCGCGTTGATGCGGTCCGCCGAGGTCGCCCTCAGCTGCCTGACCTGACCTGACCTGACCGCCGTCCGGACGGCCGGCTCGTCCCTGATCACCCTCACATCAACAGAAGACATGGATATGACATTCATCGGAGTAGGCATCATCGGCGCGAGCACCAGCGGCTGGGCGTCCATCGCGCACGTGCCTGCCATCGCCGCGTCGCCCGAGTTCGAGCTACGAGCGGTCAGCACGTCCCGGCCCAGCACGGCGGAGGTCGCGGCGGCGCGGTACGGCGTACCCGCCTTTCACGACCACCGCGATCTGATCGCCCACCCCGGCGTCGACCTGGTGGTGGTCGCCGTGAAGGTCACCGAGCACCTGCGGCTCATCTCGGCGGCGCTGGAGGCGGGCAAGATGGTCTACAGCGAGTGGCCGCTGGGCAACGGCCTGACCGAGGCCCAGCAGCTCGCCGACCAGGCGGCAGAGGCGGGCGTCCGGACGGTGGTCGGGCTCCAGGGCCGCTACGCGTCCGAGGTCCGGTTCGCCCGGGATCTGGTCCGGGACGGGTACGTCGGCAGGGTGCTCGGCACCACCATGGTCGGTTCCGGGATGGTCTGGGGCGGGGAGGTCGCCGACCACGGCCATGCGTACTGGTTCGACAATGCCAACGGCGCGACCCCGCTGACCTCGGCGACCCTGCACGCGCTCGATCCGCTGCACTTCGTACTCGGTGAGTTCGACTCGGTCGCGGCGAACCTCGTCGTCGGCCGGAAGCAGGCGACCGTCGCCGTCGACGGCAGCACCATCCCGTTCACCGTGCCCGACCAGGTCTCGCTGATCGGCACCCTCGACGGTGGCGCGGCCGCGTCGGTCTTCTACCGGGGCGGCGCGTCCCGGGGGGACAACTTCCGGTGGGAGATCAATGGCACCGACGGTGACCTTGTGCTGACCGCCGACTGGGGCAACATGCAGGTTGCCGAGCTGAAGCTCGCCGGCGGTCAGGGCGCGGATCCCACGGTCCAGCCGTTGGAGGTGCCGACGTCCTACCTGGCCGGTGTCCCCGCCGAGCTGAGCCGGTCCGCCCCCGGCAGCGTCGCGCGGCTCTACCGGGAGTTCGCCCGGGACCTGGCCGACGGCGCCCGGACCGTACCCGACTTCGCCCACGCCCTGGGCCGGCACAAGCTCATCGACGCGATCGAGCGGGCCTCCGCCACGGGCGCGACCCAGTCCCTGGCCTGTCCCACCCCGAGGTAATCGGCGCGAACCCGCACCGGCCACCCTCTGATGATTTGGAGACGAGACGTGAAGGCGGTAGGACTCCTGCGGTACGGCGGACCCGAGGTACTGCGCGTGGTCGAACTGCCGACCCCGCACGCCGGCCCGGGCGAGGTGCGCATCCGGGTACGCGCGGCGGCGGTCAACCCGGCGGACACCCTGATCCGGGCCGGCGCCACACCGGTACGCCTGCACGGCACCGAGCCCCTCCTGCCCGGCCTGGATGTCGCCGGCACCATCGACGAGGTCGGCCCCCGCACCAGCGGTGACCTCGCCCCGGGCGACGAGGTGATGGCAATGATCAACCCCACCCGACCCGCCGGCGGCGGGTACGCCGAGTGGGTGGTGCTCCCGGAGTCCTGGATGGCGCCTGTGCCGGCCGGCTCCACGCCCGCCGAGGCGGCCACCCTCCCGATGAACGGGCTGACCGCCCTGCACGCCATGGACCAGCTGCGGCTGGCACCGGGCAGCACCCTCGCCGTCACCGGCGCGGCCGGCGCCGTCGGCGGGTACGCCGTGCAGCTGGCCAAGGCCGCCGGCCACCGGGTGCTGGCCGACGCCGCGCCGCACGACGCCGAAGTGGTCGCCGCGCTCGGCGCCGACGTGACGGTGACCCGCGGCCCCGGCGTCGCCGACCGCTTTCGGGCGCACGCCCCCGACGGCGTGGACGCGGCGGTCGACGCCGCACTGGTCGGCGCCGAGCTGGTGCCGGCGGTCCGTGACGGCGGCGCCGTGGCGTTGCTGCGCGGCGGCCCCGAGCCGGCTGACCTGGACCGGGCCGCCCGTCGGGACATCACCCTGGTGACGGCCTTCGTGCACGACTACGACGGGCGGCGCGACAAGCTGGACCTGCTCCGGCGCCTCGCCGAGGAGAAAGCCCTGACCCTTCGCGTCGCCGACCGGTTCCCACCGGAGCAGGCCGCCCACGCACACCGGCTGCTGGAAGCGGGCGGCGTACGGGGCCGCCTGATCATCGAGTTCTGAGGCCGAGCGCCCAAGCGTCGGACGACGCCGGGCGGCGACCGACACCCGGGGCCGCGAGCGCGAGATTGTGGCGGCTGCAAGCGCGGTGGCGCGCGCCGGCTTGACGCGCCTCGATGCGGTCACCCGATCAGTGCGCATCAATGGAATTCGCGAATCTCATCGTCGCCACCGCCGCGACCAGACCGGATGCAACCGGAGTCATGCGGACAGGGCGGTACGGAGGGGATGCTCGTCGGACGAGCAGCCACCGAGCAGCCAAACGCCCGCAAGGGACAAGCAACAAGAGAGCCTGACCCGCGCTTCCGGGGACTGTAAGACGTCTCGACCGGGCCGACGTCGGTCAGCACCGTCTTGGCCCGCTCAAGCCCCGGACGTCTCGGACATCCTTGAGCGACTCGGCGCCGACCGCGGGGGACGGCGGCGTCCCGCACCCACGGCACCCAACGACGCACATGGATGACAAACCTGGTTGCCGACCCTGGCAAATGAGGGGTTTTCGGGGGGCGGTTCAAAACCCCATAGACAAGCTTAAAGCCCTGACCAGCGTTTCCGCTGGTCAGGGCTTTACGTCTGTCGGGACGGCCGCACCCCCCACGGACCGTGACCCGCCGGCGGAGCCCAGGCCATCCTGGAGCCCGAGCGCCCCCGCCGGAGGCGCCCTAACCGCAACCCCACGACCACCGCCAGCTCGCCGACGCGGCCGGCGTGCGCTCCCCTACGCCGCGCGGGTCCTGGCCGCGCGGCCCGGCCGGCTGCCGGCCCACTACCTCACCCGTGAACGGCCTGTCGTTCTCCGGCGGCCCTCCGGGCTTCCCGCTTCCCGCGCCAGCCGCCGGCCGTTCGGCGTGGCCGGAGCGGAGCGGCAGCGGAGTGCAGGCCACGCGCCCAGGCGGCGGCGCGTGCGGCCCGTTCAGGGCCGCCTTGAAGACGTACAGAAACTTTGAACAACACGCCGGCAGCCGGCCTGTCCGACTCCGGTTGATGCGTTACACGGTGGCTTCACTTGATGCGTGACACTCCGCCGAGTGCTGGTGGAGATGAGCGTGACCGAACAGCGTTACAGAGCAGTGCTGGAGGTCCGGGCCGGGCTCCCGGTCATTGAGGTGGCCGACCGGTTCGGGATCTCCCGCCAGGCGGTGCACCGTTGCTGCGCTGGTATGCAGAGGAGGGCTTGGACGGGTTGCGGGACCGGTCCCACCGGCCCCAGGGGCATCCGGCCCAGACCCCGGCAGAGGTTGAGTCGGCGATCTGTGAGTTACGTCGGACGCATCCGCGATGGGGTCAACGACGGTTGCACTACGAGCTGGGCCGCCGTGGTTGTCCCGGCCCCGTTCCCTCTTTGACCACCATCTACCGTGTCCTCATCAGGCACGGGCTGATCGATCCAGTGCCGCGTCGTAGACGTCGCCAGGACTACCGACGGTGGCAACGTGAACGGCCGATGGAACTGTGGCAGATGGACATCGTGGGCGGCGTCATGCTCGCCAACGGCCGGGAGGCCAAGGTCGTCACCGGCGTCCACCAGACCCTGCAGCGCGAACTGCTCGACACCGTGCCGGCGTGGCCCGACATCGAGACCGTCCAAGCCGCTATCGACGCATTCCGGCACGAGTACAACACCGACCGGCCGCACCAATCCCTGGACATGGCCTTCCCGGCAGACCGGTTCACCGCCCGCCCCACCGATTCGCAGCTGCCGCTGCGGCTGCCGCCAACGCTGACCTCGGACGAGGCTCGGCCGGATGAGCCATCACCGGTCACGGTGCCGAAGCCTCGCCCGCCACTCGATCACCGACCGGCCACCGCTCCGCGGCTGCTCGTCTCGGCCAACGGCGTCGATCCGGTCAACCTCGCCGTCGAGATCACTCGGGTGGTCCCCGCCTCGGGCAACCTGGCTGTCTGCGGGCAGCAGTTCTGGCTGGGCCCAGCCCGGGCCGGACTCACGATCGGCCTATGGGTCGACACCACCGTCGTTCACCTACTCCTCGATGGGGTCCGTCTCAAGACCGTGCCCTCCCGGCTCGCCCCCGGCCACCTGCGTCAGCTCCTCGCCGACGGAGGCCGCCCGG
This sequence comes from Micromonospora sp. GCM10011541, assembly GCF_042650725.1. Classification (NCBI taxonomy): domain Bacteria; kingdom Bacillati; phylum Actinomycetota; class Actinomycetes; order Micromonosporales; family Micromonosporaceae; genus Micromonospora; species Micromonospora sp. GCM10011541. The sequence goes on along the minus strand of NZ_JBHSBP010000003.1, from coordinate 6,198 downwards.
CGGGGCCGCCCCCGGTCACCGCCGGGCCGGTAAAGCCCGGCGCTCCTATCGAGGTGGACCGCCTCGTCAACGCCACCGGACTAGTCAGCCTCGCCGGCCGGCAATACCCCATCGGCTACCACCTCGCCGGCCGGCGCATCACCATCCGCCTCGATCGTGGCGTCCTGCACATCCTCGACGCCGACCGAAGCCTGCTGCGCAGCCTGCCCAACCCGCTGACCCCGACCGAACAGGCCCGCGTCCGTGACGCCCGCCCCGCCGGACCACCACCGCCACCATCAACAGAACCACTACGGATCGAACGGCGGGTCAGCAGCCGCGGCGTCCTCGTCATCGCCGGACAGCGCATCCACGTCGGGATCGGCCACGCCGGCCGAACCGTCACCGTCGAAGACGCCGGCGACACCTTCCGCATCCACGACCGCGACCAGGTCCTCACCGAAGTCCCCCGCACGAGCACGAAGAACATCGCTAGATTCAAGGCCCGCAAACCCGAGCCCCCGCGACGGCGCCTCCCCCTCGGAAGTCCCCCATGAATGAAACCGGCCCCCGCGCTTCCCAGCTTGGCGACGAATCGGCGAAGAACGACCCTGATCCAGGTTCCCCGTCACGGCGCAGGCGTGTCGTCGCCAGAGTTCTCGTGGCCGCCGTGCTGCTGACGCTGACGGCAATGGCAGCCCGCACGACGCCCTTGCTGGGCTGCACTTTCCCCCCGGGTGACCAGGCCACAGCGGTGACGGCATACCGGAAGGACCCGGCATTCACGCTGACTCCGCCGAACGGGCGGCTGCTCAAGGAGGCATCCAAAACGCGTGCCTGTGACCACCGGGTACCTCAGAACCGGGAAGACTCGGCAGGGCCGGAGTTCGCAACCGTTTGGCGCCAATACAGCGTCGACCGCGGGTACACCGTGGACGAGCTCGTCGCCCTCGTCGGCCCGGACGTCGAGGCGGCGGGCTGGCATTACCAGGCGGGTGACGCCGGCTCCACCAACCTGCGGTACTGCAAGGTGATCAACGAGAGAACCGCGCGGCTGGACGTGACCAGCCTGGCCGACAGCACAGCCGACCACACCGCCACCTTCATCGTCCTCATCGACGGTCGCCCCGACAACGCCGACTGCTGAAGCTGCCCGCAAGCATTGGCACCTGCCGTGAACGTGTGAAACAAGACCAAACAGAGCCATGATCGTCTAGCCGGACGTGTAACGGATCAACTGAACGCCATCCGTAACGCATCAAGTGGAGCCCGACACGCCGGCAGCCGGCCTGTGTCCCGTCACGGGACATGCTTGACGCTCGCGTCCCACCAGATGCTTGACATGATCGCGCCGTCACCGGCCATGAGCGGACGGATGCCAGGCGCGGCTCTCCATGGACTACACGCAAACCCAGCAGTACAGACGGTGGTCTCGGTCGCGGGCCTGGCGTGCGAGCTGGGAGAACTCACGCAGGAACTCGGCCAGTACTTCTGGGTCGCCGTGGCCCCAGAACTCCTCTGTCTGAGACCACGGCACGGCAACCGCATCCAGCCGTTCGGGGGCTTGCTCGACCAGTGCCTGCTGTAGTTCGTCAGTGAGCGACAGGACCAGTCGCTCGCCTTCATCTCTGACGGCTACGTCCAGGCCGGAACGTGGGCGAGCGAAGATGACATCGGTGCTGACGCCGGTGAGTAGTTCTTCCAAGGTCCCCATCTGCACGACTGGGTCGATGCCCTTGACGGACAAGACATGCAGACCGTGCTCGGAGAATCGGACGCGCGGCCGCATGAGGCGGTGCATCGCCTCGTGATCACCAGCACGGATGGCCGCTTGTAGCTCGGGCGACAAGGGCTCGGCCCCACCTGGGCCGCCCTTGAGGTCGATCGTCGCGGCGGCATGTTCATCCGATGCGGTCGCAAAGTAGTCGTGGAGGACTCCCACGCCAGGGATCATCCACCATCCGGCCACGTCTGCCACCGGGTGGCAAGCTGAGATCTTGGTCCGACAGATCAGTCTCGGGACCTGCGTGACACTTCCGGCTAACGGGGCGGTGACGGCGGTTCGGGTGGGCGTCCTCGGGCGCGGGCTGTATCGGATAGGGCGATCGCGGCCAGGACGAGAGCAGCGGCGATGGCGATCACCAGCCGCGGCGCTCGGATCATCGCCGGTGAGATGGCGGCGAGCACGAGGACACCGATCAGCCGGTTGCGGGACACGCGGGCGAAGACCGCGTACTCGAAGATGCCGCGCCCGGCCAGGAACAGCGCGGGTCCGCCGAGGATCATGGCGATCCAGATCGGCTCTGCGTGTCCGAACGGGTGGTCGAGGACGTGATCGACGCAGTTGGCGGTGATGACGATGCCGGCCACCATGATCGGGTGGGAGTAGGTCGCCGCGATGCTGAGGCGGAGCGGATTGGGGGCGGCTGCGATGGCTTCCTCCAGCAGCTGCCCAGCGCGGTAGATATAGATTCGCCACAACAGCACGGTGGTAGTGAAATACACCAAGGCTGCAACGCTGTGCTCGGCCCCGAAGCCACTGGTGCCGAACGCCAGACCCGTGACCAGGATCAACTCGCCGAGCGCAATGATGAAGAACTGCCGGAAGCGCTCGGCCAAGTGCTCGCCCAGGATCGCAAGCTCCGATCGCGAAAGGCGACCCAACCCCGGTGTGGGCAAGCGGAGTGCGGTCGCCGTGTAGTCGACGGCCACCGCCAGCGTCCACAGCGCCAGACGCGCCGTATCGTGCGCGACGGCTCCCGCGATCCATGGCACGGCGGACACGCCGTACCAGAAGAATTGCCGCAGGAAGGCGCGCTGCGCCTGGTGGCCGCGCAGCAGGAGCACGAGGACGGCGCTGGCGCCAATCCGAATGGCGACGTACGCGCCCGCGAAGAATAGGCCTCGCTTGCCGAACGCCTCCGGCGTCGCGGCGGCCATCACCAGGATGCCAAGCATGGACGCGATGACCAGCAGCTGTATCGGCGGTCGTTGCGGATCGAACCTGTCGGTTGTCCCCGCAACGCGGGACCAGACCCACCACAGGGCCAGCAGCAACACCAGCGTCCGGAGGGTGCCGATCCACGTCAGATTCTGGAGCAGCCCCTGCGTGAGCCGGAAGAGCGCGAGGACGAACACCAGGTCGAAGAACAGTTCCAGGTACGTTGCCTGCTGCGGCTGCCCGGGTCTCCGCAGCAGCCCGCCTGCCCTACTCGTCGCCATAGGCTCGCCCGCTTCTGCCGTTATTGTCGTTCTTGAAGCAGTCGTACCATGCTGCGGCTGTGGTGGATGGGGATGTGCCGTGGCCTGGGTCGAGTGGCGGCGTGCTGCAGGCTGGGAAGTGTCAGCCAGGTCCTGATACCGATCCGTCACGTAGGTCCTGAGACCGGACACGCCGGCAGCCGGCCTGTCCTCCGCCGACTGATGCGCGACACTCGTCCGCCGGCTGATCTGCGACACCCAGCGCGCGGATCGCGGCAGATCCGCGCATCCGCTGCTAGGGACGTGCGGCGGCAGGCACCGGCTGCCTCTTCGGCCTGGTGGTCAATAGTGAGTGAGGATCTGCGCAACTGGGTGGCCGAGGAGATCGGCTACCCTGGCGAGTTCCTCTGTATCGAGTTCGTATTGCGCTCGAGTCGGGTTCATGGCGCTCACCTCGAACCGCGCGAAACCGATGGGCCAGTCGTAGTGCAGGCTGTTCAGCGGTACGACGGCACCGCAGCAGGGCACTGTCACGTCCAGGTGGTCGAAGCTCAGGCTGCCATTTCCCCTGACCAGGTCGCCGAGCCAGTCCAGACCGATATCCCGACCGCAGCGCGAGCACGCGATCTGGCTGGTGTTCTCGCCGGCGTCGATGAGGGTCATCCGGTCGTAGAACTCGTATTCCACCTCCTCGACAGCGTCGCCGGGGCCCGAGTACAAGCTCGCCACGTAGGCAACGGCGGCGGCCGCGTCGTGGGTGGGCTGCCAGTCCGGGTTCGTCGGGATCAGGCGGATGTACAAGTCGCTCACAATGCTCAGCATGCCTGGTGCCGTGCTCAGCATGCCGGGTGCCGTCGATGCATGATCAGTCGAGCAGCCGCTTGCTCTGCATGCTCATCCGCCATTTCTGGACTCCGCGCCGGCGTTGCCCGACCAAACACGCCTGCAGCACGGCGCGCCCGACCAGCGGCAGAAGCGGACGTCAGCCTCGATCATTCGAGGCGGCAGATACTCGGCAGCTCAGCTGGCGGGCGTCGGCGTCCGTGGAGCCAGCCGACCCTTCGAAGGTTTCATGGCGCTGTCAGGCCGGAACCGTGCGAGGGCCTAGGTAGCTGGTGTTAAACGATGGCCGCTGCCGGCGTGGCGGTCATCGTTTTCCATCTATTTATAGTAGTTTGCTGGTATGGCGTTGGGTGTGGCGTCGCAGCAGCTCGATCTTCTCGATCCGGTCAGCCGGTTCTGCGGGGATGCGCTCCCGGCTAACTCGATCTTCGTGTTCCTGCACGAGCATCGTGACCGGTTGTTCCCGGACAGCTTGTTCACCGACCTGTTCGCGAAGGTCGGTCGCCGGTCGGTGCCGCCGTCGGTGGTGGCGGCGGTGATGGTGCTGCAACGGCTGGAAGGGTTGTCCGACCGGGAAGCGGTCGACCGGTTCATGTTCGACGCGCGGTGGCGTTTCGCGGCCGGAGTGGGCGGCTGGGACGGCGCCGGCCGGGTTGGGTTCGCCCACACCGTGCTGGTGGACATGCGGGAACGGTTGCGCCGCTCGCAGCAGCCGGACCGGATCTTCGAGGTGGCGTTGGACGCCGCCCGCACGGCGGGGCTGCTGGGCCGGCGGAGGGTGCTGGATTCCACGCCGTTGTATGACGCGGTCGCGACGATGGACACGATCACGCTGATCCGTTCGGCGATCCGTGGCCTGCTCCGCGTGGCCGGACCCGACCTGGCCGCCTCGCTGCGGGCGGTCTTGTCCGCCGGTGACGACTACACCAGTTCGGCCAAGCCGGTCGTGGACTGGGACGATCAGAGCGCCCGGGAAGCGTTGATCGATTCCCAGGCCCGCGACGGACACGGCCTGCTGGCCGCCCTCGACGGGCGTGACGACCTGCCCGAGCCGGTCATCCAGGCCACGCAGCTGCTGGCCACGGTGCTCGGCCAGGACCTTGAGGCCGGCGCCGACGGGGTGCTGCGCATCGCCCGCAAGGTCGCCCCGGACCGGGTGATCTCCACCGTCGACCCGCAGGCCAGGCATGGACACAAGACCAGCCACCGCGGCTTCGACGGCTACAAAGGCCACATCGCCGTCGACCCCGACGCCGAGATCATCACCGCGACCGCGGTCACCGCCGGCAACGTCGGCGACGCCGAGCCCGCCGCCGACCTCATCACCGACCTCACCGAGGACACCCAGCCCGCCGAGGACACCGCAGCTGTCTACGGCGACGCCGCCTACGGCGCCGGCGAGATCCTCGACCACCTGCACACCCACGGCATCGACGCCAAGACCAAGGTCCAGCCACCGAACGCGCCCGCCGGGAAGTTCACCAAGGACCGCTTCGACATCGACCTGCGCCGCCAGCAGGTCACCTGCCCGGGCGGCGTCACGATCCCGATCCGCCCGGTCAAGGGCCACGACCGCAACGCCGGCAGAGCCGACTTCGCCGCCGCCTGCACCACCTGCCCCCTACGCGCGCAGTGCACCGACTCCAAGACCGGCCGCAGCATCACCATCGGCCACCACGAAGCCCGCCTCACCGCCGCCCGCACCCGCCAACAGGACCCCGCCTGGCAGGCCGACTACCGCGCCACCCGACCCAAAGTCGAACGCAAACTCGCCCACCTCATGCGCCGACGCCACGGCGGACGACGCGCCCGCATGCGCGGCCGGCACCGCATCGCCGCGGACTTCACCCTCCTCGCCGGCGCCGTCAACCTCGCCCGACTCGCCACCCTCGGCGTCCACCACACCACCGGCCGCGGCTGGGCCCTCAACCCCGCCTGAGGACCACCGGCCCCGGCTGGCCCCACCCGGCAAACGTTCTGCAGGGCCTGCATCGCCGCCTCAGCAACGGTTTCAGCACCCGAAACTCTCGAACCAGCGCACCGAACCGGCACCACCCACGCGATAACGGCAGTCAACCCGGATCCGGTCAACCGCCGTTTAACACCAGCTACCTAGGGCGTGTGTCGAAGTCGGCGGTGGTGGGGCGATGAGATTCCGGCGCGTCGGTGATCGAT